>JAPKZA010000267.1:19067-21872 GCA_026394015.1 Acidobacteriota bacterium | reverse complement strand
AACGCGACCCAGGCCGTTCCCTTGCTCCCGACCCTCACGGTCAGGCTCGTCGACCGCCTGGCCCTCGATTCACCCACCGTGAATATCCCCCGCTGGGTCCGGGACGTCGCCCAGCGCTTCGCCCCGTCCTGTTTTGCCCCCAAGCAGCGAGGCACTCTCCTCGTCGATGCCACCGGCAACGGTCATACGGTCATCGAACTATTCCAAGCCCAGCCCATTCCGAACTATGCGCTGAAGCCCATCTGTATCAGCGGCGGCCAGGTCTCTCACCAGTTGAAAGGCGGCTATACCAGCGTCCCCCGGGCCGACTTACTTACGAGTCTGAAGGTAGCCATCGAGTCCGAAAAGCTCAAGTTACACGCAACTGCCCCCGGCATGGACTTACTCATCCGTGAGTTACAGCAGTTCCAGCCCGCCGGTGACCAATCCGAGCACGACGACTTAGTCATCGCGCTCGCCCTCGCCGTCTGGCAAGCGGCGAAAAGCCATCCCGGTCTCTTCGGCCTCAAGGAGCCGGCCCCGGTCTTCCCGCACTACCGACTCGTCTAGCCTCGCTATCCTGGAAGGATCGATGGCCGACCAGCAACAAAAGACCCTCTTCCGAGTCCTCAGCGCCGTCAGCGTCTGCCACATGCTCAACGACATGGTGCAGTCGCTGCTCCCCTCCATGTACCCGATCCTCAAAACCTCCTTCAACCTCGATTTCAGCCAAATCGGCCTCATCACCATGACCTACCAGGTCCTCGCCTCGCTCCTCCAGCCCTTCATCGGCAGCTATACCGACCGTCGGCCCATGCCCTTCTCCCTCCCCGTCGGCATGGTCTTCACCCTCGCAGGCCTCCTCCTACTCGCCGTCGCCCCCACCTTCGCCCTCATCCTCACGGCCTCCGCCCTCATCGGCGTCGGCTCCGCCATCTTCCATCCCGAAGCCTCCCGCGTCGCCCGCCTCGCCTCCGGTGGTCAACACGGTCTCGCCCAGTCGCTCTTCCAGGTCGGCGGCAACGCCGGCTCCGCCATCGGCCCCCTGCTCGTCGCCCTCGTCGTCCTGCCCATCGGCCAAGGCGGAGCCGCCTGGTTCTCCATCGCCGCTCTCCTCGGCATGGTCATTTTGACCTGGGTCGGCGGCTGGTACAAAGCCCAAATCGCGCAACTCCATGGTCACCGCCGCGCCGCGGCCTCCACGGAACTCCCCCTCCCGAAGGCCACCGTCATCCGCGCCATCGCCGTCCTCCTGGCCCTCATCTTCTCCAAGTTCTTCTACTCGGCCAGCCTCACCAACTACTTCACCTTCTACCTCATCAGCCACTTCCACGTCTCCGTCCAAACCTCCCAGCTCTACCTGTTCGCCTTCCTCGGCGCCGCCGCCGTCGGCACCCTCGTCGGCGGGCCCATCGGCGACCGCATCGGTCGTACTGCCGTCATCTGGTACTCCATCCTCGGCGTCCTGCCCTTCACGCTCGCCCTCCCCTACGCCAACCTCTTCTGGACCGGCGTCCTCAGCGTCATCATCGGCTTCGTCATCGCCTCCGCCTTCTCGGCCATCCTCGTCTACGCCCAGGAACTCGTCCCCGGTCGCGTCGGCATGATCTCCGGCCTCTTCTTCGGCTTCGCCTTCGGCATGGGCGGCATCGGCGCGGCTGTCCTCGGCCGCCTCGCCGACTCGACCTCCATCGAGTTCGTCTACCAGATCTGCGCCTTCCTCCCCGCCATCGGCCTCCTCACCGCGCTACTCCCGAAGCTGCCCAAAAAGCACCCAAGTGTGATCTGATTGGCGGGTATGACTCCCTTTCTCCTGGTCGCCCAACTCGTCTTCGGCTCGCCGTTCTTGCAGGGTGCCGTCTGCCCCGAGCGAGGCGGCGAGCTCTGTAGCTTGAAGGTCCAACACAAAGGCCAATGGGTCGAAACGCTCTACTCCTCCGAAACGGGCTGGCAAGGGCGAGCCCATTGGATGTGGCCGGCCATCGGCAAAGGCGCACCAGTGCCCTTCCATGGCTTCGTCCGGGACATGCCTTGGCAACGCACTCAGCAATCGAAGGACGCCGTCACCGTCACCGTCTCCGACAACGCCACCACCCGTCAGACGTATCCCTACGGCTTCGCCCTCAAGGCCAACTACCGCGCCGTCGGCAGGAAGCTCGTCATCAGCTTCAAAGCCACCGCCGCCTCCGCCAACACCGCCGCCATGCCTTTCTCGGCCGGCAACCACATCTCCTTCCGCACCCCTCTCCTTCCCGGCACCCCTCCCGACTCGCTAACTCTCCGCACCCCGTCCTCCATCGAATACAAGAAGCTGGACGGCTCCCCCACCGGCGAAAAAGTGCCTCGCTCGCTCGCCCAGCCAGTCGCCCTCAAGGACTTCGACGCCCGCGTCGCCGTCTCCCTCGGCGGCTATGCCGCTGACCCGCAGGCCGAACTCCGCGACCCCGCCGGACTCGCCGTCCGCATCTCCCACACCGCCACCGCAATCCCCGCCGAACCCGTCGTCCGCTTCAACCTGTGGGGTGATCCCGCAAAGGGTTACTTCTGCCCCGAACCCATCGTCGGCCTCCAGGATGGCCACCGACTCCAACAAGGCTTGGTCCGCCTGCCGCCCGGCAAAGAGTGGGAGTGGGTCATCACCATAGAGTTCGTAAACTAGGAAGCGCACAGGCCGCGCAGGCACGGCATCAACGGGCGAGGAACTCGCCCTTCCCGCCGGGCCGAAGCGAGTCCGTTGTGCGCGTGATAATCAAAAGCGCACAGGCCGCGCAGGCACGGCATCAACGGGCGAGGAACTCGCCCTTCCCGCCGGGCCGAAGCGAGTCC
>JAPKZA010000267.1:10971-19041 GCA_026394015.1 Acidobacteriota bacterium | reverse complement strand
TCAACGGGCGAGGAACTCGCCCTTCCCGCCGGGCCGAAGCGAGTCCGTTGTGCGCGGGATAATCAAAAGACATGAAGCCGATCACCGCCGTCGCCGAGTCGCTGGGCATCCCAGCCGAGTTCCTCCATTCCTACGGGCCGCACATGGCCAAAGTCCAACTCGGGCTCCTCGATCATTTGCCGCCCCGCCGCGGAAAACTCGTCCTCGTCACCGGCATTACCCCCACCGTCCACGGGGAAGGGAAGACCGTCACCACCATCGGCCTCACCCAAGCCCTCGCCCACATCGGGAAGAAAGCGGTCGCCACCCTCCGTCAACCCTCGCTCGGCCCTGTCTTCGGCCAGAAAGGCGGAGCCACCGGCGGCGGCCTCTCCCAAGTCCTCCCCCACGACCGCATCAACGTCCACTTCACCGGCGACTTCCACGCCGTAGCCGCCGCCCAGAATACCCTCGCCGCCCTCATCGACTCCTTCCTGCACCACGGCCAACTCAACGTCGACCCCTTCTCCATCGATTGGCCCCGCGCCGTCGACGTCAACGACCGCTCCCTGCGCTCGGTCATCACCGGCCTCGGCGGTCGCCTCAACGGCAGCCCTCGCGAGGCCCAATTCGTCATCACCGCCGCCTGCGAAATGATGGCCATCCTCGCCCTCGCCGAATCGCTCGATGACCTCCGCACCCGCATCGGTAACATCGTCATCGGCTCCGCCCGCGTCAGCGACATGGGCGTCGTCGGCTCCCTCGTCATGCTGATGGCCGACGCGCTGCAGCCCAACCTCGTGCAGACCACCGACGGCACCCCCGCCTTCGTCCACGCCGGACCATTTGCCAACATCGCCCATGGCACGGCGAGCGTCGCCTCGCTCCGCATGGCCCTCGGCCTCGCCGACTACGTCGTCAACGAAACCGGCTTCGCCGCCGACCTCGGTGCCGAGAAGTTCTTCGATATCGTCATGCCCGCCTCCGGCCTCCGTCCCGACGTCGCCGTCATCGTCGCCAGCGTCCGCGCCGTCGCCGCCAATGGTCGGGAAAACCTCGCCCGCCACGTCGAAAACGTCCGCCTGTTCGGCGTCCCCGTCGTCGTCACCATCAACCGCTTCCCCGCCGATACCGCCGCCGAACTCGACGAATTGCGCGCCTACTGCACGGACTCGCTCGGCGTCGCCTGCGCCGTCAGCGATCTCTATGGCCAAGGTGGAGCCGGCGGCGTCGAACTCGCCGAAAAGGTGGCCGCCAGCACCGGCGGCTCCGCCGTCTCGCTCTATCCCCCGGAGATGGAGCTCACCGAAAAGATCCGTACCATCGCCACCCGCGTCTACCGCGCCGGCAAGGTCACCATCGACGCTGGTGCCGCCAAAAAACTAGCCAAGCTCCAGTCTTCCGGGTTCGGCCACTTGCCTATCTGCATGGCTAAAACGCAGTACTCGTTCTCTGATAACCCCAAGCTCGTCGGAGCCCCGGAAGGCTTCGAGTTCACCGTCAGCGACGCCTACCTTCGAGGTGGCGCCGGCTTCGTCACCGCCGTCGCCGGCAGCATGTCCCTCATGCCCGGCTTAGGTAAAACTCCGGCTGCACTCACCCTCGATATCGGCTCCGACGGCCGCATGATCGGCCTCGACGGCTGAGCCTCACTTACTCCGAAACAGCTCGCTCTGCACCACTTCGTGGATCAGGCTCAGCACCCCGTACCCCTGCGCCTTCGTCCGGTTCAGCATCTGCTCAATCTGTGGCCGATCGCTGAACCGTACCGGTGCGCCCGTCGCAAACACCACCAGTTGCCGCGCTAGGTTCCGCGCAATCGTCTCGTCCTCGCCCCGCAGTAACCGCTTGAAGTCGTGGATGTCTTTGAAGGCTCGCCCATCCGGCATCACCCCGCTCGCATCCACCGGCAGCGCGTAGTGAAACTCAAACGGCTGCCCGTTCTTCCCGCGGCCCTTCTCCGCCGCCACTTTCTCATCCACCGCCCGATACCGATCCCGCCAAGCACCCATGATGTCGAAGCTCTCCAGCGCGAACCCCGCCGGGTCGATCTTGTTGTGGCACGCCGCGCAACTCTGGTCCGCCCGATGCTTATCGAGCTGTTGCCGAATCGTCACCGCCCCCCGAATGTCCGGCTCCACTGCCGCCACCGGTGGCGGCGGCGGAATCTCATAGCCCAGTATTCGCTCCATGATCCACTTGCCCCGCAGCACCGGTGATGTCGTTGTCCCGTTGGCCGTCAGCTTCAAAACGCTCGCGTGCGTCATAAAGCCGCCCCGCGGACTATCCGCCGGGATCGGCACTCGACGCATCGCAATTCCGGTCACCCCGGGGATGCCGTAATGCGCCGCCAGACGGTCGTTCAGGAAAGTGAAATCCGAGTTCACAATAAAGCGGGACGGCAGATTGTTCCGCACCATCTCCGCAAAGAAAAGCTGGCTCTCGGCCACCGAAGCCTCGGTCAAAGCATCGTCCAGATAGTAGTCGTTATACAGGCTGGCCGAAGGCGTTGAGTCTTCGATCTTCCGCAGATCAATCCAATAGTCCAGAAACGCGTCCACGAACCGCCGCGAGCTACTCTGACTCAGCAGCCGCTCCGTCTCCGCCTTCAGTACGTCTGGCCGGCTCAAGTCGCCCCGTGCCGCCCGCCGACGCAGCGCCTCGTCCGGCAGCGAGTTCGAAAGGAACAGCGCCATCCGCGTCGCCAGCTCATAGTCGTCCAGCCGTCCCGCTGGCGCATTCACAAACACAAATCCCGGCGAAGCCAACACCGCCGTATAGCCCGTGATCATTGCCTCGGTAAACGAAACCCCCTTCGCCAGTTGCCCTTCAATCAAGCCGAGGAATCGCTTTACGTCCGCTTCCACCACCGGCCGCCGATACGCCCGGTTCAGGAACCTTCGAAGAAGCCGCTCCGCGTCCTGCTCGTCCTGCTCCCCAAAGAGCAGACGATATCCCGCCGTCGTAGCCTCGTCGTAAAGCGGCCCGTCTACCTCCATCCAACGGAACGCAACACCCGGCGCGCCATCGGCCTGCATCAACGGATTGCGGAAGTTGTTCGGCCGCGACCGGTACAAGCGCGAAGCGTCCGGCACCAGCGTCTCTCCCTTCAGCAGCCACACCTCTCCGACTTCGTGAACTTGCGGCTCCGGCGTCAAATCAAACTCACCCACCCGCCGATTCATCACCCCGCTCCGCGTATACACCGTCACCGGCTCATACCGCCGCCCCGTCGTCACGTTCTCAAAATCCGGCAGGTGCTTCCGATCCCCCGCCAGCGGCGCCACCCAAATCGAGTAACCACTAAACCGCACCTTGTACCGTCCCGCCACCGGTGCTTTGAAGCCGTCCCAGTGATAGCGGAAGCCGGTCACGTAGTTGCTCGAAACCCAAGCCATCGCCTCCTGCTCGCGCGTGGCCGGATTGGAAAACGGAGCCGTCTTGTTGTAGATCTCCGGCTCGCCCTTCCAACCCACAATCGGATAAGCCTGCCGATCGCCCCGCTGATTGGAGTGGTTGATCTTGTTCGTCAGCTCCTTCTGGTCCCGAGCGTAATAACGGGTCGTCTTGGTCGGCGGCTGCGACGCCTGCACGCTCATCACCTGCCGCAGCGCGTACTCTGCCGCCGACAAGTAACGCGACAGGTGGACATGCGAAAGGTCCAGCGCCTCGCCGCTCTTGTTGAACCGAAACGCCTCGCCGTCCTCCGGGAACTGGCCTTTGATCTGCAGCCACGGAGCCTGCAGCAAGTCACGCAGCGCGTTCTCGTACTCCATCCGATTCAACCGCCGATCAAGCGCCCGCCCCTCCTTGCCCTCTTGCGCTCGTAACTCCGCCGCCAACCCGTCGAGAAACGATTTCGTCGCCGCCGCGTCCGGCCGCGTCGTGATCTGCTTCGGCGGCATCTCCCCCGCCTGCAGCCGATCGTGAACCTTCACCCACTGCGTAACGCTCACCGTCCCCGTCAAGTCCAACCCGCCCTGCTTCGCCGTGTTGTTGTGGCACATCGCGCAGTTCTTCTGCAGGAACGCCGGATCCCCCCAAGCAAGCGCGGCAACGCCGCACCAGACGGCCAAACGCGCCTTCATCTAAGCGAGCTCCAAGCCCCGCATCGTGCCGGTGGAAGACGCAAAACGGTCGGTCTCAATCCCCATCCGCTGCAGCATCGAAACATACAAGTTCGGCAGCGGGTAGTTGTTCTTCCGGTCAAACGCCAAGTGCTGCCCGTGCTTGAATCCCCCACCCGCCAGAATCATCGGCATGTTGAAACAGGTATGCGCGTTGGCGTCGCCGAAGTTGGAACCGTAAAGCACCATCGTCCGATCCAACAACGAATCCTCACCTTCTCGCACCCCCTTCAAGCTTGCCAGCAGACGCCCCAGCATCCTCATGTGCCACTGATCGATCACCTTCAACTGCCCCCGCTTCTCCTCCGACTTCCCGTGGTGCGAAAGGTTGTGATAGCCATCCGTGATCTTCGCATCCGCGATGTCCATCACCGGCGTGCTCACCCCTTCGAGCATCAGCGTAATCGACCGCGTCGAATCCGTCTCAATCGCGAGCCGAGCCAGGTCGTACATCACACCCACTTTTTCCATGTACGCCGCCGGGTTCGCCAAGTCCACCGGAGGCGCGCTCTTCACCACCGGTTTCGGCTTCCGCTCCCAACCGCGCGACGCTTGCAGCCGGCTCTCCAAATCGCGAACGCTCGTGTAGTACTGGTCCAGTCGATCTTTGTCGCGCGCCCCGAGTCCCCGCTCCAAATCCTTCGACTGCCCAGCTATAGTATCGAGAATGCTCCGCCCGGTATCCAGCTTGCGTATCTGCGCTTCAACCTGCTCCGGGCTGCCTTGAAAGAACAGCTCTTGAAACACCGCCGCCGCCTTGTCTTCCGGCGGAATCGCGACGCCCGTGCCGGTCCACGACAGGCTGCGCACGCGCGTGTTCACCGATAGCGTCAACGACGGGAACCGCGTCAACGTGCCAATCTGCTCGGCGATATGCTGATCCAGCGAAATCGTATTCCGAAACGAGCCGCTACCCGGATGCGGCGCCGCCGTCAAAAAGCAAACGTCCGCCGGGTGGCCACCGTCGACATTCGGATGCGAAACGCCGGAGAACACCGTGAAATCGTTGCGATGCGCATGCAGCGGCTGCAGGCAAGGCGACAAGGCGTAATCGCGTCCAGACTCCTGCGGAAAGAAGTGATCGGCCAGCAATCCAAGGTTGTTGCAAATGCCAATCATGCGCCGCGGCTTGGCTCTCTTCTGCGCGAACGCCGGCGTCATGGAATCGAGAAACGGCAGCGCGAGCGCAATGCCCCCGCCGCGCAAAACGCTGCGTCGCGATAAAAAACGGCGAGTGATAAACGAAGACATAGCTCCCTACAAGTTATGGAAGCGATGCCCCGTTGTCAATCCTCGCCCTCTCGACGCAAAATCAGCATTTGCAGCGCGTTCCGCTTGCTCCAATCAATGTGTTCGCCCAACAATCGTTCCGCCGTCGGCAAATCCCGTCGGATATACGCCTGCACCAAACCCAAATGCTGCGCCCCCGTCTCGCGCACCACGTCTTCTAACTCATAGCCCAGCAACCGCAACGAATGGATCAACTGCGAAACGTTTTCCAAATACGCGACCAACCGCTTGTTTCGGCAATGCTCAAACACAAACGCGTGAAAAGCTAAATCAATCTCCACATGCAGCGCCGCCGGTTGATTCTGCAACTCGCGAAATCGTTGTTCAAATGCAAACAACGGTTCCAGCGGCATCACGTTGATCGCCGTCCGCAACGCGAGTAGCTCCAAGCTCTTTCGGATCTCGTAGAGATCCTCCACGCAGTCCGGCGTGAACGAAACCACCTGCGTCCCGCGGTTGTGGTTCCGCTCGACCAAGTTGTCGCGGAGTAGGGTGAAGAGCACCTCTCGGATAATCGTCCGGCTGACTGCGTACTGCTCCGCCAGTTGGCTCTCCACCAGTCGAACCCCTGGTTTCAACTCGCCCCTCAAGATCCGTTGCAACACCGAAGCATAAATCTTTCGTTTCGCCGCGTCGTCGCGCAGCGGCGTTTTCGTTGGTTTCAAACCAAAATCTCCCGCACCACCCGCCCCGCAACGTCGGTCAGCCGGAAGTCCCGTCCCGTGTAGCGATAGGTCAGGCGCTCGTGGTCAAGACCGAGGAGATGAAGCATCGTGGCGTGTAAGTCGTTGATGTGGACTTTACCTTGCACCGCTTCCCAACCGAACTCGTCCGTCTCGCCGTGGGAGATCCCGGGCTTCACCCCGCCTCCCGCCATAAACATCGTGAAGCCGCGCGGGTTATGTTCTCGCCCTCGTTCCGACATCGGCGCTTTGCCCTGCGACAAATCCTGGTCAAACGGGGTTCGGCCAAACTCGCCGCCCCACAGGACGAGCGTATCGTCGAGCAAACCCCGCTGTTTCAAATCCGTGATCAGTCCTGCGATCGGCTTGTCGACCGCCTTGCACCGCACCGGCAAACTCTGGCGCAACTTCCCGTGGTGGTCCCAACCGCCGTCGCTCGCCTGCACGAATCGCACCCCGGCCTCGGCCATGCGCCGTGCCATCAGACACTGCCGGCCAAAGTCGTCGGTCTCCTTTTCGCCGATCCCGTATAGCGCCAGCGTGGCCGCCGATTCGGTCGAAAGGTCCAGCACCTTCGGCGCCTCCATCTGCATCCGGAAGGCGAGTTCAAACGACGCCGCCCGGCCTTCCAATTCCGCCTCCGCTCCGCTCGTCTCCAGATGCCGACGGTTCACATCGGCCAGGAAATCCAACTGCTTCCGCTGCTCCGCCGTTGTCACACTGGCATCGCGCAGATAGTCGATCCGCGCGTTCTTGGCGTCGCCCGACTTCCCAATCGGCGTCCCCTGATAAATCGCCGGCAGGAACGCGCTGCCGAACAGTTGCGGCGTGCCCCCGTCCCCGCTCAACACGGGGCAGATCGTGACGAACCCGGGCAGATTCTGGTTCTCCGTCCCTAGGCCGTACAGCGTCCAAGCCCCCATCGAAGGCCGAACCTGAATGCTCTGCCCGGTGTGCAACTGCCGAATCGCCGGGGCATGTGCCTCGCTGTCGGCGTGCATCCCATGCAGGAAGCACAGATCGTCCACCACCCCGCCGATATGCGGCAGCATCTCGGAGAGCAACATCCCGCGCTGGCCCCGCCGCACAAACTTTCCCATCGGCCCAAAAATCCGAGAGTCCCGAATTCCCGGCGCCTCGTAGTTCTTTGGCAGCTTGAACGTCAATGGCTGGCCGTTCCGCTTCTCGAGCTCCGGTTTGTATTCGAACAGGTCGATCTGCGACGGACCTCCCTGCATGAACAGGAAGATGATCCGCTTGGCCCGCGCCGGGTGATGCGGCATCCGCACGAGCAAGTTCTCCGCCGCCAGCAACCCTTCCAAGGCTATGGACCCAAACCCGCAAGCCGCCTGTCGTAAAAGAAAGCGTCGATTCATCATTAGCCTCGATACAGAAATTCGTTTGAAATCAGCAGCGTATGGCAAAGGCGTTTCCACGCCTCCGCCGGGGTGAAGGTCCGTACAAAGGCTAGCCACTGTTCGCCTTCGCCCGGTCGCAGTTCCCGCCCGTATACCCGACGCGCCAACGCTCGGACCCGTGACTGGTCGGTCGTCTTCATGGCGAGCAGCGACTCCGCTAGCGCCGCCGCCTGCTCCTGCACGAACGGCGCGTTCATCAGATACAACGACTGCGTCGGAATGGTCGTGGCCTGTCTTGGCCCCGTGATCTGGTTGGCATCCGGAAAGTTGAACAGGTTCAAAATATCGAGCTCCGGCAGCTGGCTCTTCCGTAGCACCGGCAAATACACCGACCGGCGGAGCCGCGTCGCCGGGTCCAACTTCGCTTCTTCGTTCAGGAACTCGGGCTCGGCGAGGTTCACATTTCCTGGCACATCAAAGGGAATCGCCGGGCCGCCCGCGCTCGCTTGCATGGTCCCGCTCACCACCAACATCGCGTCCCTAATCGTCTCTGCTTCGAGCCTCCGCCGGCTCATGCGCCACAACAGCCGATTCTCCGGATCCACTTCCATCCCCGCGGCCAAGCTGTCGCCG
>JAPKZA010000267.1:0-10962 GCA_026394015.1 Acidobacteriota bacterium | reverse complement strand
CCAGCCGATAAACGCGGCTCAAGGCGATCCGCCGGACCAATTTCTTGAGCGACCAACCGCCCTCCATGAACTCTGTCGCCAGATAGTCCAGTAGCTCCGGATGGCTCGGGGCCGTGCCGCGCGTCCCTAGATTGTCGATGGTCGGCGCAATCCCCGCTCCGAACAGATGGTGCCAAACGCGGTTCACCATCACCCGGGCCGTCAGTGGATTTTCCTTTCGGCCGATCCACTCCGCCAGTTCCTTGCGTCCGCTCGTGAAATCGGAGATGTCCAGTTTCCCTTCCAGACCGCCGATGGCCACGCCACTGCGCGGGGTCTCCTTGCCGAGTTGGTGCGCATTCCCGCGCACGTTGACGCGGCAATCGGCCGGCATGTCGGCGTCCTGAACCGCGTGGGCCGTCGGTGGCACCACCGGCAGATACTCCAACAGCTTCACCGCCTGCGTGGCCTTGGCGATCTCTTTGTCCAGCGGCTTTCCCTGTGCCCGCAGCGCGGCCAACTCCTCCCGCGCCGCAGTCAGCCGGCTCCAATGCTCACGGGTCTCCTCCGCCCGTTTGGCTAACTCTTCCGGCAGTTCAGGGAGCACCACGGAGTTGACGTTGCTGAACACGCTCAAACCCATCCGCCCCGTGAGGGTCCGGGTGCTCGCCAGGATTCCCGCCATCCCGTAGTAATCGGACAACGTGATCGGGTCGAACTTGTGATCGTGACAGCGGGAGCAGCCCATCGTCAGTCCCAGAAACGAGCGGCCCACCATGTCGACCTGCAGATCCACAACGTCCATCTGCAACTGCACTTTGTCCGCGTTGACGAGCGGCCACGGCCCCAGGGCCAGAAACCCTGTCGCGACCAGGTTGTTCCGCCGCTCCTCCGGCATTTTCCACGGCAACTGGTCGCCAGCCAACTGTTCGAGGATGAACCGAGGGTAGGGCACGTCCCGGTTGATCGAGTCGATCACGTAGTCCCGATAGCGCCACGCGTGGCGGGCGGGCACCCGTCGACCGATCTCGATGTTATCGGCGTAGTAAGTCTGGTCGAGCCAATGTCGTCCCCAGCGCTGCCCAAAGCCCGGCGAAGCCAGCAGACGGTCGACGGTCTTCTCATAGCTTCGTTCGCGCAGGAACTCGTCCTGCTCGGCGACCGTCGGGGGCAGCCCCGCCAAGTCCAACGAGACACGGCGCAGCCAGGCTTCCGCAGTCGCGTCGGCTACCGGCTTCAGCCCTTTGGCTTCTAGGCGGGCAAGGACAAAGCGGTCGATCTCGTCGCGGGCCCAGGGCTCGTTCTTCACGGCCGGCACTGGCGGCTTTTGCACGGCCTTCCACGCCCAGTGGTCTGGGTTCGTTTTCTTTGTTCCGCCTGCTGCGACGGCTACCGGGGCCTCGTCTGGCCAGGCCGCCCCCGCGCTGATCCACGCGCGGAAATCCTCGATCACCGCCGCTGGCAGCATGCCCGTCGGCGGCATCTTGGTCGAGCTCTTGTAGAGCAGCGCCTGGAACAAGCGGCTGGCTTCCGGCTGACCTGGCACGACGATGGCGCTGTCCGGTTTCGTGTCCAGGTGCAAGCTTGCGAAGGAGATCTTAGCCTTCGTCGAATGGCAGCTCCAACAGTGAGCGGCCAGCACCGGTCGAATCTTCCGTTCGAAGAACTGCACGTCGTTCTGGGCCGAAGCCAGCCCGGAGGAAACGAAGAAGAGGACGGCAATCAGACGCATGTGAAACTCACCGGGAGTGTATACAACTTACCGGGTAGCCGTCAAACTTCACCTCCCCCCGATGGCAATCAGCTCCTTAGCCGTCCGATGGTAGATTTTTTTGCCGTCGAAGGAGATCGAGTTCTGGCTCCAGGTCTTGCCGAGTGGCCCCAAGTCATTCACTCCCAAAATCGCCTTCTCATCGAGTACCTTCGCTTTCGCGTCCAAGACGTAGGTTGTCCCCATGGACGTCGTAAAGAAGATCTTATGGTTGATCGCCACCGGGCTCCCCCAGAACGCCGGCGTCTCCCATCCGTCCATCCGCGATCGGTCCTCGGTCGCCACGTCGACCCCTTCCGCGTTGGTTGTCTCGGTTCGCAGCGCCAGGCCGTATAAGCGCTTTCCCGCGTCGTCGACAGCCACGGGCAACTCCAGGTACTCCACCTTCCCGCTCGCCACGTTCACCCGCGCTACGCAATAGGCTGGCCCAGCGCGACCCTTCGGCGGCTTCCGGTTCCGTCGATGCCCCGTGCTGACGAGGAAGTAGTGAAAGCCATCCACCACGATGTTCGCGTGCCAAGCCGGCTGCACCCGAATCACGTCTCCTTCGGACAGCGGCAGGTCCCGCAGGTTCACCTTCGCGAGCAACTCATACGCTCCTTTCTCCCGGTTCCAGCGTCGGTAGTCGACGTCCTTGACGAGCGACTGGGTCCGCACGAGTTTCCCCGTTGCCGCATCGATCACCAAGTGAGACTCCTCCGGGTTCATCCGAAACCAGTAAGCGAACTGGGCATCCCAGTGCATCACGTAGAGCGCCTGCCATGTCGGCGCCTGCTCGGTCCCCGCGTCGGCGACAAATTGCCACAGGCTGCGCCCGGTCTTCGCGTCGGTCAGGCTGAGCCCCACCGGTGTTTCCGGCACATCGTGCCAACCGCCACGGCCGTGCAGAATCGCCACGGTCCCGTTCTTCGTCTTGCCTAGGCGCGGCGTGTTGTAAGCTGTCGTCCCGTCTTCATTGGTCCAGACGACGCGACCCGTCCGCTTATCGATCGCCCGGAGATAGTTCCAGCCCGGCTTCTCGACCGGTTCCACGTTGTAGATCAAGTCGCCGACGATCATCGGTTCGAACTGTTTATTGAACGGAAACGGTTTGCCCCACGGGGTAAACTTCCGGCGCCAAACTTCGTGCCCTTGCCAGTCCCAGCAGCCCATTTCGCCACTCGCATTGAAGAACCAAACATGCTCGCCGTCGGTCAATGGGGTTGGCGTCGTCGAGTCGCTATAGGCGTACATCATGGGGCTTTTTTCGACGCCGTCGAGCGAGACGGTCCACAGCGTCTTCCCGGTCTTGGCATCCACTGCCATGCCCGCGATGCGGCTGCTGAAACCCTTTTCTCCGGCGGCGAACGTCGTGAGAAACAGCCGATCGCCCCAGACCGCGATCCCGCTCTGGCCCGCGTTGGGCAACGGTGCCCGCCAGGCGATATTCTCGTTGCGTGCCACGCTCCATTTGACCGGCGGCTCCGACCCGGTCACCTGCCAGGTGCCGTTCGGCCCCCCGGCCTGCGGCCAGTTGGCGGCGGTCAAGAGCAGCGGGGCGAGGTGAACCAGAAATCGAGTCATCCGCCTATGATCGCCGATCGTGGCATTCTCATATACATGCTCCGCCGCCGCTTCCTTCCTCTCCTTACGCTCGGCCCCTCGGTCGTTCGCGCGCAGAAGACCGACCGTGCTCATGGCCGCTCGATGGTGATCGCCAGCGGAGGCATCGTTTCGACGAGTCAAGTTCTCGCATCGCAAGCAGGCGCGATGATCCTGGCCCAGGGCGGTAGCGCGGTCGACGCGGCCATAACGGCCAATGCCGTCCTCGGCGTAGTCGAGCCGATGATGTGCGGCATCGGCGGCGACCTGTTCGTGATGTACCGTGACGCGAAGACTGGCGCGATTACGGGCCTGAACGCCAGCGGCGGCGCACCGCGCGCGATGACCATCGCGGCTCTCCAAGCCAAGGGCTTGAAGAAGATGACGCCCACGGGCATTCACTCGGTCACCGTGCCGGGTTGTGTTCGTGGCTGGCAAGCCATGCACCGCCGACACGGTAAGCTCGCCTGGAACAAACTTTTCGAGCCGGCCATCCGCTTTGCCGCCTCCGGGTTTCCGATGCAGGAGATGGTCGGCCGCGTTTGGGATTCCGAACTGGTCCGCAAAGATCCGGAAGGGGTTCGGGTCTTTTACCCGAACGGCAAGGCGCCCGCGGTCGGGGAGATGTTTCGCAATCCGGACCTCGCCAAAGCCATGCGCCTGATCGCCGCCGAAGGGGCCGATGCGTTCTACAAAGGCGACATCGCCACCGCCATTCTGATGAAGTCGCAGAAGCTGGGCGGTCTGCTCTCGCCCCCCGACCTCGCCGGCTTCGAACCCGAATGGGTCACCCCCATCGCCACCACGTACCGCGGTTGGCAGGTTCATGAACTGCCGCCGAATGGGCAAGGTCTGGCGGCCTTGTCGATGCTCAACATCCTCGAAAACTTCGATCCGGCTCCGCCGTTTAGTTCGACCGAACTCCATCGGAAGATCGAGGCGATGAAGCTGGCTTATGCCGACCTGAAGTATGTTGCCGATACGCGGGTGACGAAGGTGCCCACCGCTGGTCTGATCGCCAAGCCCTATGCGGCGCAGCGCGCGAAGCTCATCAAAGCCGACCAAGCCAACTGCGCCGTCGAAGCCGGCACTCCGCCGGTCTCGGCGGATACGACTTACTTCACGGTCGTCGATCGGGAAGGGAATATCGCGTCGTGGATTCAAAGCGTGTCCGGCAGTTGGGCTTCCGGCGTGGCCGTGGATGGCATGGGCTTCCATCTCCACAACCGAGGCGGCGGCTTCAGCTTTGATGCGTCGCAGCCCAACGCCCTGGCTCCCGGCAAGCGCCCGTTCCACACGATTATCCCCGCGATCATGCAGAAGGACGATCTGCACATCGGCTTCGGCATTATGAGTGGCGCCAACCAACCGTTGGCCCATGCCCAGTTTGTTTCGAACATTGCCGACCACGGTATGAACCTGCAGGCGGCTCTGGAAGCTCCTCGGTTTACTAAATCTCGCGCGTCCGGCTGCGACGTGACGATCGAATCCCGCTTCGGTCTCGATACCCTCCGCGAGCTGTCTTCGAAGGGGCACCAGATCACCATCGCGCAGCCGTATAGCGCGCGGATGGGCCGTGGCAACGCGGTCATGCACAACGCGAAGACGAAGGTGAATACCGCCGCGTCCGACCCGCGGGCCGACGGTGCCGCTATCCCGCAGCCAGAGCAATAGGGTCTTCGAAGGCGACCTTCAGCGATTTTGTGATCTGCGAGTAGCGGAGCAGAAAGGCACTTTCATTCAGGCGTTTGCGCCGGAGCCAGCCGGTGACTTCGTCGTTGCACTTGCTGGTATTGCAAGCGCCGCATGCCGGCACGATGTTTTCGAGGGTGTAGCGTCCGCCGCGCGAGATCGCCATGACGCAGTCGCGCTGCAACGCCTTGTCGACGGCACCACAATAGGCGCACCCGCCCCACGCTTCCTGCAGCGCCGCCCATTGCTCGGCGCTCAGGTCGTGCTCGACGGCGTCCATCCGGCGTTTGCGCCGCTTGGCCGCCCGGGCGCGTCGGGTTCTGTTGGTCGCCGCCACCGCTTACTGTCCCACAGCGAACGTCATTACATTCGAGCCGACGGCCAAAGTAATATACTGCTTGCCGTCCACCGTGTAAGTCATCGGCGAGGTCTTGATCGTCGCATGCAGGGGCACGCGCCATAACGTTTTCCCGTTCCGCTCGTCCGCCGCCACGAAGTAGCCGCTGGGGTCGCCGTAGAACAGCAGCCCGCCGGCGGTACCCAGAATGCCAGCGACCCGCTTGCCGTCCACAGGCCCTTCGAGCGCTACCTCCCAGGCGATCTTGCCGGTCTCAATGTCGAGCGCCCGCAGATACTTCTTGCCCGGGTCCTCAGCGGGCCGGGCGTTCTTCCAACTCCCCGGCGTCAGATTTACCGTGCATTTCTCAATCGCAATCACGTAGTAAAGCTTCGTTACCGGACTAAACGCCGTGCCGTTCCAATTCGTCGCGTGGTCCGGGCAGCCCAACTCGCTCGGTGGCAGCCGCACCGGTCGGCCATCGCTACCCACCCCGCTCGCCCAGGTCATCTTGTGCAGAAACGACTTGGCCAGGAGTAGCTTCCCGTCCGTGCGGTCGAAGACATAGAAGAAGCCGTTCCGATCCGCGTGTAACATCAGTTTCCGCGGCTTACCTTGATACGGCACGTCGACTAACACGTTCGGTTCGGTCGCGTCCCAGTCGTGTGTATCATGCGGGGTGAACTGATAATACCATTTCATCTTACCGGTGCCGGATTCGAGCGCGAGGACGCTGTCGGTGTATAAGTTGTCTCCGCCCCGCTCGCGATCGTCCGAGTTCGGCCAGGGGTTGCCGGTCGCCCAGTAGAGCGTATCTGTCGAAGGATCATAAGAGCCGGTCAACCACGTCGACCCGCCGCCTAGCTTGTGCCCCCCGCCCTGCCAGGTCTCGATGCCCGGTTCGCCCGCGGCTGGCACGGTCCACTGGCGCCAGACGCGCTCGCCGGTCGAGGCTTTGTACGCCGCGATGAACCCGCGAATGCCCCAGTCGCCTCCCGCTACGCCGGCCACCACCATGTCCTTCACGATCAGCGGCGCAATCGTTCCGCCATACTTCTGCGGATCGTCCCAGAGAATGGTCTCCCATACCAGTCGTCCGGTCGTGCGGTTCAACGCCAGCAAATGGGCGTCGTCGGTGACGAAGAAAACGTTCTCGCCGAGCAGCGCCACGCCGCGGTTGGTTCCTAACGACGGATCCGAAACCAGCCCCTTCGTCCGGGGCCGCGAATACTGCCAAATCGGCTGGCCGGTTGCCGCGCCCAACGCGAACACCTGGTTCGGCCCGGTGACGTACATGATCCCGTCGGCTACCAACGGCACCGTCTCCAGCCCGAAATACCGCATATTCTCGTGGTAATAAGGGGTGTCGGGCAGAAACTGCGTCCAAAGCGGAATCGAAAAACTCCACTGGAGCGCAAGCTTGCCGACGTTCGAGCGGTTCACTTGATCGAGCGCGCTGTAACGGTTTCCGCTTAAGTTTCCGTTGTACGTCAGCCAGTCGCCGGGCTTCGGGTTTACGATTCGCGCGAAGTCGATGCCGCCTGGCTTCTCGGTCGCCGCCGTGACGACCGCGCCGGGCTTCACCCCGGTCAACTTGGCCAGGAAGGCGAGCACATTCTGCACCTCATCGTCCGACGCCTTTAGCGCCGGCATCAACGACGCTTTCTCCTCGGTCACTTGGGTTACCGCCGCCAGCGACAGCGGGTGCAAGCCGCCCTTCAGATCCTGCACGGCGATCTCGAACCCTGTTCGATTCCGGGCGAATCCGCGTAAACTGCTTCCGTTCTTCAACGCTACCGAGACGAGGCCGTAGCCCGGCGCAATGCGCGCCCCCGGGTTCAACATCGCGTCCCGCAGTTGATCCACGGTTAGGTCCCGCGCCACGTTCGAAAGGTCCGGCCCCACCGCCAACCCTTTTCCCATCACCATATGGCACGAGCCGCACTGCCCCTTGCCGAAAAAGAACGCGCCGCCGGCGACCGCATCGCCCGGCACTTTCCCGTCGGCCGCCGACGAGTTCATCGAAACGACCAAAGCCACGAGCCCATCGAGGGTCGCCTCCGGCAGCTTGAAGCCCGGCATTCCGGCCGCCGGAATTCCCCGTGTGATCACGTTCCGCAAATTCTGCGCCGACCGCCGTCGCAGCCGCGCGTTCCCCGCCAGCCCCGGCCCTTGCTGCGAGCCCCGCGCGTCTGCGCCGTGGCAGCCGGAACACTGTTTGGCATAGGTCGCGCGGACCTCGTCGATCTCGCTTTGGCCAAAGGTCAGCGTCACGAAAACGAAAAATACACCGCCGACAAACTTCATCTTGCGATTAGAGCATAAGCAGCGGGGTGTTCTGGATCTGCGGCTCGGCCTGCACCGGAAAGCCGCTGGCCATTCGAGTCACTGCGCTGTAACTTGAGGGCCTGCATCAGCCGTGATAGAGTCGCCTCATGAGAATAGCGCTCGCGGCAACCGTTTCCCTGTTACTCGTCTCGGCCCTTTCCGCCCAGATTGAACAAGCCAACCTTACCGGCGTCGTCACGGATGAATCCGGCGCTCTGGTCCCCGGGGCCACGGTCGTCCTCACGAATCGCGCCACCAAGGTCAATGCCGAGACGGAAACCAATCCCGCCGGCAGCTATCGCCTCCCCTTTCTCTCCGCCGGCGAGTACGACCTGAAAGTCACCAAGACCGGCTTCGATGTCAGCCGCGTCACATCGATTCGCCTGACCGTCGGCCTGACCGCCACCGTCAATCTCAAGCTGCGCACCGGCACCGTTCAGCAGGAAGTCACGGTCACAGCCAGCGCCGTGCAGCTCGAACAGCAGTCGGCCACGCTCGGCAACGTCGTGGGCGCTAAGCAGATGATTGAACTCCCGCTGCTGGGGCGTAACCCTTACAGCCTCGTCCTCCTCGCCCCCGGAGTCCTCCCCCGGGGCGGTGCCGGCTCCGGCCCGATCATCAACGGCGGCCGCTCCAATACCAGCGAGATCCTCCTGGATGGCGCCGAAACCCGCAACAGCACCACGAACGACATCGCCTACACCCCGCCCCTCGAAACGGTGCAGGAGTTCAAGGTGATGACCAACTCCTTCTCCAGCGAATTCGGCCGCTCCGGCGGAGGCGTCCTCACCGTCGCCACACGCTCCGGCACGAACCAGCTCCACGGTGCCGCCTACGAGTTCCTCCGCAACGATAAGCTGAACGCCAACACTTGGGCCAGCAATCGTGCCGGACTCCCTCGGAATTCCTTCCGCCGTAATGAGTACGGCTTCGCCGTCGGCGGACCTGTACTGATCCCCCGCCTCTACGACGGCCGCAATCGAACGTTTTTCTTCACCAATCTTGAGTGGATCCCGCAGCGCTCCCCCGACAGCCTGCTCCTCACCGTCCCCACCGCGCTCGAACGTACCGGCGACTTTTCCCGCACTGTCACCACCGCGGGCCAGCAGATCCGCATCTTCGACCCCGCCACCACCGTCCCCGCCGCCGCCGGTCAGTTCACTCGCCTCCAGTTCCCCGATAACCGCATCCCCACCAGCCGCATTGATCCGATCTCGCGGAAGGTCCTTGAATACTACCCCCTCGCCAACCGCGACACCGTCGTCCAGAACTTCGCCCAAAACAACACCCGCGCCAACGATACCGACCGCCAGTTCGTCCGCTTCGATCAATCCGTCGGCGCTCGCCATCGCCTCTTCCTCACCTTCGGCGTCCAAGGCAATACCCAGTTTTCTCCCGGCATCAACATCGCCTTCCCCGGCGAAGGCGTCAACGGGGAACAGGGCCAAATCAAGAGCAAGGCCATCTCCACCGTCCTCTCCGATACCGTCACCTTCTCTCCTTCCTTCATCGGCCAGTTCCGTGTCAGCGCTACCCGTCGCGTCCTCGAAACCGAACTCCGCAGCAAAGGCTTCGACTTCACCCAACTCGGCTTCCCCCAGTCCTTGAAAGCGCGGGCCAAAACTCTGATTTTCCCCCGCTTCGCTCCCGCCGACCTCGCCCCGCTCGGGGCCGATCGCGCCTCCTACTTCGTGGATGCCGAAGGCAACTACGAAGGCCAGGCACACTTCACTTTCCTGCGCGGCAACCACTCCTTCAAAGCGGGCTACGACTACATGTTCCAGTACTTCAACGTCTTCCGCCCGGAACGCCCCTCCGGCGTCTACGATTTCGGCCGCGCCTTTACCCAGGGCCCCAATCCCACCACCTCCAGCGCCACGGCCGGCCACGGCTTGGCGACCATGCTCCTCGGTGCCCCCACCGGCGGCTCGTTCAGCGACGATCCCGCGCTCGCGACCTCGCAGCTCTACTACGCCTCCTATCTCCAGGACGATTGGAAAGTCTCCCGCAAGCTCACCGTCAACCTCGGCGTCCGCTGGGAGTACCAAGCCCCCTGGACTGACCGGTTCAACCAACTCGGCTTCTTCGATCCGATCGCCATCGACCCCCTCACGAAACGCCCCGGCGTCCTCCGCTTCACCGGTCGCGATGGCAACTCGCGTCATCAAACCGACGCTGATCGCAACAACATCGCCCCCCGCATCGGCCTGGCTTGGCAACTGCCCAGGCGCACCGTTCTGCGCGCCGGCTATGGCTTGTTCTACTTCCCCGGCAGCGGCGGCGTCGGCGCTGGGGCCAGCGACCTCGGCAGCGGCTTCCTGGCCCAAACTCCCGTGTTCCTCGGCGCTCCCCCCGCCGCCCCCAACACCCCGCCCGCCGGTGCCACGCTCGCCCGCTCCTTCGAAGCCGGTTTCTTCGACGCGCCCAATACCGGCGTCGGCTCCAGCATTTCCACCGCGTTCCGCCCCTGGGTCACGCCCTTCAATCATCAATGGAATTTCAACCTCCAACACGCCCTCACTTCCACCCTGCTCATTGAAGCCGCTTACGTCGGCAACCGCGGCCAACGCATCTGGATCAACCGCAGCCGTACCGCCGTCGACGCCAGCAACCTCGCCCTCGGCTCCGCGCTTGACGATCTCGTCGCCAACCCCTACTTTGGCGTCATCCCCACCGGCGCCCTCAGCGTGGCGCAGGTCCGCCGCAGCCAACTGCTCCAGCCCTTCAATCACTACACCGGCATCAACCGCTTCCGCGACCCCGTCGGCGATTCCATCTATCACGGCTTCACGCTCCGCATCGATAAACAGTTCAGCCACGGCCTCAGCTTCCAAGCCGCCTTCACCGCCGGCAAGCAGATCGACAACGTCGGCGAGCGCTTCGGCGGCCGCTCCGGCTTCCTCGATCCGAACAATCTCAGTCTCTCCCGCTCCACGAGCGAAGAGGATCGTCCCCAGCACTTCATCACCAACTACATCTACGAACTCCCCTTTGGCAAGGGCCGCAAATGGCTCAACACCGGTCTCGGCGCCCACCTGCTCGGCCGCTGGCAGTTCAGCGGCGTCACCACCTTCAGCCGCGGCCTCCCCATGGTCATCACCGGACCCAACAACACCCGCCTCCCCGGCGTCGGTGCCGCCGCGGTGCGCCTTCGAGACCCCGTCCTGCCCGACGCCCAGCGCACCCTCGATCGCTACTTCGATACCTCCGCCTTCCTGCCCGCGCCCACCTACTCCCTCGGGAACGATTCCCGTACGCAACCGAAGCTTCGCAT
>JAPKZA010000348.1 GCA_026394015.1 Acidobacteriota bacterium | reverse complement strand
TCTCCGCCGCCGATTGCTCAGCGTCAGAGGGGATCAGGCTATCGGGTGAGCGAGTCATTACCCGAGTCAATTCCTTTCAATCAACAAATTCATCAAATCCTCTCGGACGCACGCCCCCAAACCCCCGAAATTTAACGCTTTTGCGCCGGGATTCCTGGACCGGGAGGCGAGCTGCGCTCGCGCTCCCGGAATCCTGGACCTTGAGTCAGCGCTCGGGTTGCGTCTCCGCAGAGCCCTGCCCTCCGCTCAAGTCCGTCCAGTCTACCAGGGATAAATCTATGGCCGTTTACACAAAATCCTTGACACATCCCATCCCCCGCGGGCAATCCTCTTGGACAGGAGAAAGTAACAAAAAAAACTAGACCTCAACTTTCCGAACTCAATTCCAAGGACTTAAGACCATGTTTGCAACACGTGTAGCCCGTTCTCGAGTTGTTTTGGACAGAAGTGTAAATGATTAAAGCTTTCTTCCATTTAAAAAAACAATCGCCAAGTGCACTCGTGTGCCCCAAGTTCGACCTTTTGTCGCTCTATTTGATCTATCAAATAGAATGACACTACACACATTGCGTGTATTTCGAACCGCAACTTTTGAAAAGACATTTCCCGCAACAATCTTCAGTGCGCCGTTCAAAGTGATCTTCTTTTTTTGAATCTTTGTCGTGAAGCAGGCGCTCTACCCAACTGAGCTACGCGCCCAAACCCCTGTAACTTACCACAACCACCTCATTCTTCGCGCGCCGCCAGCATCAACGAAAGTCCTAACGCACACAACCCCCCCCCTGCCACCGGACTCAAACTCCACCACCCCTCCCCCCCATTCGCCGGGTACGCCAGCCCCTGCAACGCCAGCGTACCCATCCCCACGATCACCAAAACCAATCCCAACCCGAAACTGGACCGCATCACCTCTCCGTAAGTGAATCCCTTCACGCCGCCTCCGGCATCGACATCCCACGCAAACCCATCGCCGTCCGCAAGCTCTGCTTAATCCGCATCAATCGCACCCGTACCGACACCGGGCTAATCCCAAACCGCGGCGCAATCTCATTGCTCGACCAACCTTCCAAATAATGCTGCTTCAACAACTCCCGATCCACCGGCGAACACATCGCCAAAATCTCACCCACCGCGCTCCCGTCGTAATTCGGCTGAATCGCCGCCGAATTCTCACTCAACTCCTCGGTCGACTTCTTGCGCCGATAATCCACCCGTACCAAGTTCTTCGCAATCGTGTTCACCCACACCCCCACCGCCCCCTGGCTCTTCAACTGCGCCCGGCACTCCCAACCCCGTGCCCAGGCCGCCTGCGCGATCTCCTCCGCCAAGTCACAACGCACCCCGGTCGACAACAAAAACCGAACCGTACGCGGATAGCCTTTACTGTATGCGGCCTCGTACTGCTTCTCAGTCAGCACATCGGCACAAAGTTCAGAAGTGTTCAGGGTCATCATGCCCTCACTACTGCAAAACACGGGCCAAACGCTAACCCCTTTGTTTCTCTATGCCTTACCAACCCCACCGGCAGATCTTGCCCAACTCCCAAACACCCTGTACGTTTTTTATACGTCTCCCGTCCGCCTCACCTCCCGCAGCATCACCTCCATCTCCGCCGCCGCCCGCCGAATATTCGCGATGTATCGCCGCTGCGTCGCCGGGTCCGTCTCCTCCTCCAACATCTCCGCGTACCCCGCAATCGCACTCAACGGATTCCGCAAATCATGCACCATTCGCCCCACCAACGCCTCCCTCTCCGACTCCGTCACAGCGCCCTCCCCGTCACCTGCGCAATCACCCCCAGCAACTTCTCGAAATCCACCGGCTTCGTTTCAAACGCCGCGCAACCCGCCTCCAGCGCCCGCACCTGTTCGTTCCCCAACGCATGCGCCGTCAACGCAATCACCGGAATCTTCGCCGTCCGCGCGCTCTGCCGCAACAGTCGCGTCGCCTCCCACCCATCCAACACCGGTAAACTCATATCCATCAAAATCACGTCCGGCTGCTGCTGCGCCGCCGTGATAATCGCCTGCTGCCCATCCTCGGCCAGCAACACCGTAAAACCCCGCTTCATCAGCCGTCGAGACAACATATCCCGATTCAACTCGTGATCTTCCACCAACAGTATTTTCAAAGCCTCAATCATGCCATCCTCCGATTCGCCACGACCACCACCGGCACCGTCCGCCCATCCGCCCGCTGCCGCAACTGCCGCACAAACTCAAACCCGTCCATCCCCTCCATCAGCAGATCCGCCATCACCATCCCCGGCCGCTCCTCGCCAAATTTCACCAACCCCTCCGCTCCCCCCGCCGCTGCCACCGCCCGCCATCCCAGCCGCCCAATCGTCCCTGCCATTGCCGAACTCTCACCCCCCACCACTAAAATCGCCTCCGACGGATCCCCCTTCCAGTGCCGCGAAATCGCTGCCACCAACATCTCATCGCTCACCGGCTTCATCAGAATCTCCTCCCCCATGCTCGGCGGAACAGCCGGAATCCCCACCGCTTGCTCCTTCCCCTTCGTCGCGAAATACCCCGGCGTCACCTCCACCGGCAACTGCATCGTAAACGTCGAGCCCTTCCCCACCGCCGTCTCCACCACCACGTCCCCTCCCAACAAGCGACACAAACGCCGCGTAATCACCAAACCCAAACCCGTCCCCTCCTGCTGCCCTCCCTGCTTCGGCCGCCCCTCGTCCACCTGCGAAAACGGCTCAAACAAGCGAGCCAAATCGTCCTTCCGAATCCCCGGGCCCGTATCCTTCACCGCAAAATCGATCCAATCCCGGTTCTGCCGCCGCACCCGGCTCACCCGCAACAGAATCCGCCCCTTCGCCGTGAACTTCGCCGCGTTGCTCGTTAAATTCAACAATCCCTGCTTAATCCGCGTGGCGTCGCTGAACATTCGTTCCACCCCGGGCCCCACCTCCACCGTAAACTCATTCCCCTGTCGCTTCGCCAGCGGGCCCACTAATCCCGACACCTCCGCCACTAACTCCTCCAGCCCGAACTCGGCCGGCACCACTTCCAACCGCCCCGCCTCGATCTTCGATAACTCCAACACCCCGTTGATCAAAACCAGTAAGTGCTTAGCGGCCGACTCAATCCGCTTCAAATCCACCAAGTCGCTCGCCCGCCCCGCCTCCTCCGCCTCCTCCTGCTGCATCTGCGTATACCCAATAATCACGTTCAGCGGCGTCCGCAGCTCATGGCTCATGCTCGCCAAAAACGCGCTCTTCACCTCGCTCGCCTTCTCCGCCGCCAACTTCCGATTCGTCACCCGCCGGTTCTCAATCGCAAACAAAGCAAACAGCGCCACACAGCAAATCACCGTCAATGCCGCCGACCGCCGCATCTGCTCCTGTAACTCCGCGCTAAACTCCTCTTCGGAAACGAACACCCGCTTCTCCAGATCCTCCAACTTACCCACCAACTGGTCCATCGTCTGCTTGCCAAAGTTGCTCCGCACCAGTAACTCCGCCGCCGCCAAGTCGCCCTCCTTCAACAGCTCCACCGCCGTCTGCAACTCCCCCATCTTCGCCCGCGCCAACCGGTCAATCTCCAGCACCCGCTCTCGCACCGCCGGCTGCTGCTGACCCAACAAGTTCAACCGCTCCAAAATCTTCGGCAACTGCTCGGCCGCCTCCTGATAAGGAACCAAATAGCCCTTCTCCTCGGTCAACAAAAAACCCCGCTGCCCCGCCTCCCCGCGGTACAACATCACGAGCAACTGCCGAATCGTCCCCACC
The DNA here is from genome assembly GCA_026394015.1 of Acidobacteriota bacterium. Taxonomy (GTDB): domain Bacteria; phylum Acidobacteriota; class Terriglobia; order Bryobacterales; family Bryobacteraceae. The sequence continues at coordinate 2,209 of JAPKZA010000348.1, read as the reverse complement.
GCCTGCCGCGTCTGCGACGCCTGCAAACTCGTCCGCTGCGCCTGCTGCCAATTCAGATAGATCGCACCCGTCCCCAACGTCAACGCCAAAGCGCCAATCAGCACGTACCCGACTTCATCAAGCGGGCGACCCCGCCATTGCAACATCTCTCTATGCTACGGCTTGTTACCCTATATAGGTTGACCCCACCCCTTTCCATCCTCGCCGTCGACGACGATCCGTTCTCGCTCGAACTCCTCACCGATGCCATCGCCGCCCTCGGTGCCCGCATCCTCACGGCCCCCGATGGCGACCACGCCATGCGCCTCGTCCACGCCGAACGCCCCCAAATCGTCATCCTCGATCTCATGCTCCCCGGCCGCTCCGGCCTCCAACTCACCGAAGAAATCCTCCTCCTCGCACCCAACACCGACGTCCTCCTCCTCACCGGCCACTACACCCCCGAATCCGCTGTCGAAGCCGTCCGCCGCGGTGCCTGCGACTACCTCACCAAACCACTCAACGTTGCCAACCTCCGCGCCCGCATTCGCCAACTCCTCGAAGAGTTCCAAAAACGCCTCGAAGCCGCCCGCCTCGAAGCCGCCCTCGTCCAAGCCCATCGCTTCGAAGGCATGGTCGGATATTCCGCCCAAATGCTCGAAATGTTCGCCATGATCCGCCGCGTCGGCCCCCATTACCGCGTCGCCCTTGTCCGCGGACCCACCGGCACCGGCAAAGAACTCGCCGCTGCCGCCCTCCATCGTCAAAGCCCCGTCCACGCCGGGCCCTTCGTCGTTTGTAACTGTTCCGCCATCACCGAAACCCTCTTTGAAAGTGAGATGTTCGGGCATCTCAAGGGCTCCTTCACCGGCGCCACCCACGACAAAAAAGGCATGTTCGAAGCCGCCGACGGCGGCACCCTCTTCCTCGATGAACTCGGCGATCTCCCCTTCGCCATGCAGTCCAAACTCCTCCGCGCCATCCAGCAGCAGGAGATCAGACCCGTCGGTGCCAACTCCCCGAAAAAAGTCACCCTCCGCGTCATCGCCGCCACCAACCGCAATCTCGAAACCATGATGACCGCCGGCGAGTTCCGCGAAGATCTCTACTACCGGCTCTCCATGGTCGAACTCCACCTGCCGCCCCTCGCCGAGCGCATGGAAGACTTCCCCTACCTCGTCCGCACCTTCGTCGAACGCTACGCCGCCGAATACTCAAAAACCATCCGCGGCATCACCCCCCGCGCCCAATCCCTCCTCGCCCGCCACTCCTGGCCCGGCAATATCCGCGAACTCGAAAACGTCATCGGCAGCGCCTGCATGATGGCCGAAAACGAGCTCGTCGATACCCGCGACCTCCCCCCGTTCTTCCAGCGCGCCGTTGCAACGAATCCGCCAGAACCCGCATCGAAACAGGAAATGCTGCCGCTCGCCGAAGTCGAACGCCGTCACACTCGCTGGGTCCTCGACCAACTCCACGGCAACAAGAGCAAGGCAGCTGAAACCCTCGGCATCACCCGCAGCACCCTCTACCGCATCCTGGGAGAAACCGAATAGTGCTCCTCCTCCTCCTCGCCGCGGCGGTCGTATACGTAGGGGCCCTCACCGACTCCTCCGCCACCCTCGTCTGGGGAGACCCCGCCCAACCCGGGAACTCCATCGGTCGCGCCGGCACCGGCCTCGGCCCCGTCATCGTCGAAATCAATGGCCAAAGCCTCCCCTCTTCAGCGTCCTATCTCACCATCCCCAACCTCAAACCCGATACCCCCTACCCCTATCGCATCCTCCAAAACGGAACCCCCATCCTGAGTGGTAATCTCCGCACCTGGCCTCGCCAATCCCAGCGGCTCGTCTTCTTCGTCATCGGCGATTGGGGCACCGGCGCCAAGGAGCAATACGCCCTCGCCGCACAGCTTGAGAAAGAACGCCTTCGCCTCCGCGCCCAGGGTGACGAAGTCCGCTTCGTCTTCTCCGTCGGCGACAACATCTATGGCCCCTTCCGCCAAACCGGCAAGGAAGATAGCGACTGGATCAAGAAATTCTTCCTCCCTTACGGCCCCACCCTTCGCGAAGTCCCCTTCTATATGGTGGCACTACTGTCCAAAACAGCACTTACTCTCTCCTAGAATCTGATTTCGGCGAGCCCGACGGGGTCGAGCGGTAGAGTAAGCGCCACTTTGATCGGCACCCTGGTTTCCGGCGATAGGATGGCAAGGCCCTCCTGTGTGAAG
>JAPKZA010000564.1 GCA_026394015.1 Acidobacteriota bacterium | reverse complement strand
GTCTCGGCCCTCACCGGCGCAGGGATCGAAACGCTCCTCGCGCGCATTGACGACGCGCTCACTCTCGATCCCGTCGCCCCTTGCGTTCTCCGCATTCCGGTCGGCGATGGCGCCGCCCTCAGCGTCCTTCACGAAACCAGCCGTATCCTGTCGAAAACCTACGAAGACGAAACCGTACTCATCGACGCCGTGGCCCCGGAATCAGCCCGTCGCCGCCTCGCGAAATATCTGGTACTGTAAGCTCGGGATATAGTGGATAGACCGGGATGAATCTCCCTAACCTGCTGACGATCCTTCGCATCTTTTTTGTACCGCTGCTTGTCGCGGCACTGGTACAGGAAGATCTGCGTATCGACCTCTTCGGCTTCCGCATCGCGCAAGAGTTCCTGGCCCTGGCCACCTTTCTTGCCGCCGCCCTCACGGACCTCCTCGATGGCTACCTCGCCCGCCGCTGGAAACAGGTCACCACCGTCGGCACCCTCCTCGATCCAGTCGCCGACAAGCTCCTCATCTCCGCCGCTCTCATCTCCCTCGTCCAAATCCGCCTCATCCCCGGCTGGCTGGCCATTCTCATCATCGCCCGCGAATTCGCCGTCTCCGGCCTCCGGTCCATCGCCGCGGCCGAAGGCTACACCATTCAGGCCTCCGACCTCGGCAAAACGAAAATGGCCACCCAGGTCATCGCCATTTCGCTCATGCTCATCTCCATCCGCTACAAAGAGTGGTACAGCTTTGCCATGCTTTGGATGTACGGAGTCGTCTTCTTCGCCCTCGTCAGCGCCATCCAATACTTCGCCAAGTTTTGGACCCACATCGACGGCCACACCAAGCTTCGCCGCCGTCGCGAACTCATCAAGCTAGAGCGGCATGACAAACTGGAAAATCGCCGCCAACGGCGGCAAAATCGCACTAAGGCGCCAGATAGTCCATCCGGCCCCCATCGACCGCCATCACCTGTCCGGTGATAAACCCAGCCCGGTCCCCCGCTAGAAACGCCACGACGTCCGCAATGTCTTCCGGCGTACCCACCCGTCTCACCATCGCCTTGTTCGCCATCGTCCGCAGCAACTCCTCCCCTTCGGCCTGGGTGCGTCCGCTGAAAACCATATCCGTCGCGATAAATCCGGGAGCCACCGCGTTCACCGTAATCCCCCGCGGCCCTAACTCCATCGCAAACCGCTTGGTCAAGACCATCACCGCCGCCTTGGTCGCCGCGTAAAAAGTAGTCCCCGCCATCGCCGTTCCAAACGCCGCGATCGACGCCAAATTCACAATCCGCCCATATCCCGCCGCCTGCATTCCCGGCACCACCGCCCGCGTCATGTGGACCAATCCGTCGACATTGATCCGCCGCATCGGCTCCATCTGCGAGAAGTCAAAATCGCCCAAATCGCCCCGCTTCAATACCCCGGCGTTGTTCACGAGAATCGTTACCGGCCCGAGTCGATTCTCCACCTCCGCCACCATTCTCGGCCCGCACGATGGGTCCCCCACATCGCCCTGCACCGCAATCGCCCGGCCGCCCGACCGCAGAATCAACTCCGCCGTCTCTGTCGCCGCCGCTTCATTCTCGCGATAGTTCACGGCCACCGCCACCCCGTCCATGGCCAACCGTAGCGCGGTCGCCCGTCCAATGCCGCGCGAGCCACCCGTCACAATCGCAACCGACACTTACGCAGCCCCTTGCGTCGCCGGCTCCACCACCGCCGTCATCGAACCCTTCGAATTCGCCATACGCGGATCCGCTCCGTAACCATGGATCATTTCTTTCGACACCGTCGCCTCTTCAATCTCCCCCGTCAGCACGATCGTCCGCCCGCTCGTGTCCACTTCCACGGTATGCCGCAGCGCCCGGGCTTCCCCGATCGAAAACAGCCGCATGAGCATCTCGATCACGTAGTCGTAGGTGTGTTCATCGTCATCGAGCAGGACAACGTTGTACAGGGCGACCTGTTCGTTCTCATTCTCCTCACCCGTCTCTCGCTCAATTGTCGTCCGCGTCAACGTTCCCGGCATAATGAAAAGTGCCTATCCGTGGCCAAGCTTCATCAGCCAACCCAACCCGAAGATGGTCCCCACGAAACAGGCAAAACAGTAAAGCCCGTACTGCAGACGGTCTCGATCCGTCTTCTTCGTCACCACGCCCAACACCACCGAAATCAGCAGTGCAAACAAAATCGCGGTCTCTAAGTGCGTCAAAGCAATTTTCGGCATCTGCGTTAATCCTTCTGCCCCGTCGCAATCTCGTACGTATCGACGAGCGATAGTACGTTCAACAGACCGGCACCGGCCAAAAACTTGGTCCCGTAGTCATGCACGTGCCCCGCCAAATCCGCCTGGTTGTAACCGAGCCATGTCGCCAGAAAATACGGAATGCCCACCATCTTGTTCGCCACGTTGCCGCCCGTATAGATCAGGGTGGTCAACAGGTCTCCCGTCTGCGGTTCAAAAAAAGCGCCGCGCATCAGCAGCCCAAACAGGAAACAAACGATCGTCGAAATGCCCAGCAGCAAGCCCCGCTGCATCCGGCCCTGGTAGATATGGCCGCCACCCGGCACGAGCCAACCAATGATCACCGGCGTCACCCACTTCATAATCGGGACGCTCTTCTTCGGGTTCAACGCCGCCGCTACGCTTTTGTCTGCCATAAGGTATCAGACTCAATTTTCGCATAGAACCCCGGAGCGCCGCGCCGGGGTTCCCTGCCGCGCCGTTACTTCTGCTTGGCGATGATCTTGTCCTTGATCTTGTCGTAGACGCCCTGCGGCACCCCGGCCTTCTTCACGATCTCGTCTTTGCCCTTGTAAGGACGGTTGGCGATGATCTTCGCCGAATAGGCGTCGCCGACTCCGGGAATCGTCTTCAACGTCGCGGCATCCGCCGAGTTGATGTCAATCAGGCCCGCAGCAGCCGGGGCCGCGGCCTTCATCTCTTTCTTCGCATCAGCGGCCGGCGCTTTCTTCGCGGCCCCCTGAGCGAACGTGGGCGCTACGGTCAAGCAGAGCGCCGCAAGCAAAGCAAGCAAGGTTTGTTGCAGTTTCATAGAGCGTATTGTACGCAATTCCCTGCCCCGGGCGTGATAACCTAACCGCCAGAGCCTTCCATGCGCATTGTCTTTCTCGAAGTCGACACCGAAAGCCAATGGGCGATGGCCTCCCTCGGCCCGGCCTTCCTGGCGGCCTACCTCCGCCAGCACGGCCACGAAGCAGTCATGGTCCGCGCTCTCGTCGAAATGCCCGACTCGGAAGTCGTCCGCCTCGTCCGCGAGTCCGCGCCAGACCTGATCGGCGTTTCCATGACCACCCGCCAATGGCTTCGTTCGCGCCACCTCGTCGGGGTCATCCGCGCCGCACTCAACGTCCCCGTCATCGCCGGCGGTCTCCATGCCACGTTCTCGCCAGAAAGCGTCCTCGCCGCCCCCGGCTTCGATTTCGCCGCCCTCGGCGAAGGCGAGGAAGCCCTCCTCGAACTCGTCGAAACCCTCGCCGCCGGGCGGTCTCCCCATGGCATCCGGAACATCTGGGTCCGCGGCGGTTTCAAACCCGTCCTCCGTCCTCCGGTCGAACC
>JAPKZA010000130.1:335-2650 GCA_026394015.1 Acidobacteriota bacterium | reverse complement strand
ACGGGAGGAAACTCAGCGCGACAATCAAACATGAAACCTGTTTCTGCATCATACCCAGGTGTTTGCAGAATGGATCCATCACGGCGAATCGTAGGCGCTTCGATGATTCCAGTAAGTGGACGAATCGACCCGCCAAAATGCCCACGAAGATGGATTGCGTCCACAAGCCAACATGGAGGAGCAGTCGGAACAATTTTTTCATTTTCCGTATTCGCCCGACTAACCTTCTCCAGCTTGCAGGCTTGAGTGACCCGCTCGCGAACTAACTCCTTAGGAAGAGATCGAATCACTAGTCGCCCTTCATCTTCCTTTTCGGTCGATGGCAAAATTTGGACGAGTTCACCACCACGCACATAGACTCGAATCAATCGAGATTGGAGCGTTTCATTGTTCCACCCAAGTTGCCCGACGTGCTTTACCACTGATTCAGTGACCAAAGATTCGGGTTCGTCTGGATTGATGATGATTGGGGGACGATTTTCGGGATTAATCATGATCGCCCTCCCTTGCTCGCGTTGCGAACGTTTGGACAACCATTCGATTCCCATTGCTCAATAAAAGCAACTGGCCATTTGAGCAGCGACCCGAATTTGATCGGTCGAGGACATTGACCCGCATCCGCCATTCGTCTTACATGGCGCTCAGAACATCCCCAGCGTTTCGCCAGATCTTTAACCGACAGCATGGTACGCCCGTCACCATCGGTCACCTTATCAACTATTTTCCCAGTCATTACCTTCACTCCAGAACAAAGACAAAAGCCGTCAACCGCAAGTCTTGCGTGACATGTCTAGTTCTAAAGTGGCAACTTTCTAAGATCCAAAGGGGTTTCGTCGGCATCCCAGCCTACCCCTATGAAACCCCTATCGAAAACCTACGGTTTTTGGCGTTTCTGCGATTCAGCGTACTCTAACTTCGCCGTGTATGCGCTTGACATGGCAGGCCGATAGTAGGCAACGCTCCCCTTACGGTTAACTTGCCGACGAAACTTGCCAACACAATCAACATTCCAGCTTCCAAACTCATCGATTGTGTCCTCGCCGCATTTCCGAGGCTTTCGGTAATCAGCGATGGTAGAAGCTTTTATGCCGATTACGTTGCAAAGGGTCTCACTTAAAATCCAGTCCGCCGAATTGGGGTCATACTCCGGTGGAGCTTGTCGTCTATTTCGTCTTGGCTCTCTTGCTTCGTTGGCGGCAAGACAGAGCCACCCTCGCTTTGAGTGGGCTCGTTCGGATTCGCCACAGGCTCAAGTACTCTCCGCTGGCCAGGGATAGCGTTTGTGGGGTCTGTCGGCTCGTCTGGAAGGCAATTACCCAAGATTCTCAACAAGTACTCGGCTGCCGTGCGCGTGGCGTCACGATTCCCTGACCGCACCATCGCATCACTCGCTTCGCCAAGCTCTTCCAACGCGCACTCGATCCCGTCCGCCGCGACAGTCTCTCCTGCCTTTCGCAGCCAAGTAGCCGCTTGTCGCGTCGATTCTCGCCAACCGCCCCTTAATGCGAGTCCGAGCGAGGCGTAACCCTTATCGCCCATCGGTTGACCGGGAAGCACGCCAGCAAGGATCTCCTCTCGTTGTTCGTCTGTGATCGGCTTGCCGCCAGCGGTTCGCCACTCAATGGCCGCATGCTGCTCTGGCGTCAACTCTGGGCTTCCCTGCCCCCGCACCTCCGGGGGCGTCTTGTTGGCCTCCATTGATTCGTATAACTCGGATGCTTCGTTACGGGCCTTATCGTTCTCTCCCTCGTAGTTCAAAAAGTCGCGAATGTCCTCAATCGCCCGCTCAAGAAAACGCCGAATAATGAGCGCAGAAGCCCGCATTGGATGCCACTCCCTGAATGTGACGCCTGAAAGGAAAAACAGCGGCAGCCAGTCAGGTTTCTGGTTTTCGGGGATCAGCCTAGCCGCATGTTCGTTATTCTACCGAGATGTCGCTTCACCGCTACGCAACAAATAGGGTGTACCCTAGTTGGCACACTTGCCGCTATTCGTGGTATTATTCGTTCGTTGGCAGTTTGTTTTTTGCGCAAGGGAGATTTGCAATGACTGTAGCTGTTTACGTTCGAGTTAGTGCGTCCTCGCAGAACGAAGCTGCACAAAAGCGAGATATAATGAAGTGGTTGACTGGAAACGGGATCAATCTCGTTAGCGTGCAATGGTACATTGACAAGGAGAATGGATCGGATCTCAAGAGACCAGCCTTCGAGCAGATGCAAAAGGACATTTTTAACGGCGCGATCAAAACTGTGGTGATCTACAAGCTCGATCGTTTATCGAGATCGATGTCTGATGGCGTTAAGGTGCTTGCCGAT
>JAPKZA010000130.1:0-316 GCA_026394015.1 Acidobacteriota bacterium | reverse complement strand
TCAGGTGTCATCGGCGAGTTGATCGCAGCTATCATGTTTGCGATGGCGAAGTGGGAGAAGCAGAACATCAAGGATCGCCAAGCGGCTGGAATCGCCGTTGCGAAGGAGAAGGGCGCTTACCGAGGTCGCATTCGTGGCGCTACCAAGGCTGGCGTTAATCCAGCTCGCGCGGCTGAACTGCGAGCGAAGGGTCTGACGCACGCGGAAGTAGCGAAATCCATGGGTATCAGCGTGAGCACCGCGTTCCGATATGCGCAAGATGCTAAACTCGAAGCAGCAGGTCAGTAACGGCGCACCTCAGTCCTAATGCAAGGTG
>JAPKZA010000484.1 GCA_026394015.1 Acidobacteriota bacterium | reverse complement strand
CCCGGCCAGTACAGCGTCTCCACTTCGAACCGTAATTTCGAAGGCCGACAAGGCAAGGGCGGCCGGACCTTCCTGGCCAGTCCGCTGACGGCGGCGGCCAGCGCCGTAATGGGCGTCGTGACCGACGTGAGGAGCTTATAAGCATGAAGATCCATTCCACGGTGGCTGTGCTGCCGAACGACAACATCGATACCGACCAGATCATTCCGGCCCGGTTCCTGAAGACCATCTCGAAGGACGGGCTCGGCGACCAACTCTTCTGCGACTGGCGCTACAACGCTGACGGGTCGCCGAAGGCCGATTTCGTCCTCAACACCCCGGCCGCGAAGGCGTCCCAGGTCCTGCTCGCCGGCGACAACTTCGGCTGCGGATCGAGCCGCGAACACGCCCCCTGGGCGCTGACGCAGTACGGCTTCCAAGCGGTGCTCTCGACGAGCTTTGCGGACATTTTCAAGCAGAACTCCCTGAAAAACCGCCTGCTGCCGATCGTCATGCCGAAGGACGTCCACGCCGCGTTGTTTGCCGCGCTAGCCGAAAACCCGGCGCTGCAATTGACGATCGACCTCCCAACGCAGACCTTGAGTTGGCCGGGTGGGCCTTCGATGTCGTTCCCGATCGATGCGTTTGCGAAGGATTGTTTGCTGGAAGGGGTAGACGAGATTGGATACGTATTGAAGCAGGACGCGGCGATTGCGGCCTTTGAAGCGCAGCGACCGATTTCTCTGAACACATTATCCTGAGAATTTATCGGCGCGGGAGCCACTCTACTTTTGTGAGGCGGCGCAGGACGCGCCTGTTCCACGACTCCCATTCCATTCTGTGTTTTTCACACACAAAGGCCCGGCTCCCTCGCCGGGCCTTGTTTTATTTGGGTCTACGCGAAAAAACGCCCGATCGCCGCCCGGGTCGCCTCAATATCTTCTTCCGTATGAGCGGCACTCACAAACCCAGCCTCAAACTGACTCGGCGCGATGTAGACTCCCTCGCTGAGTAAGTGGTGGAAGAACTTGCCGAAACGCGCCGTATCCGACGTCTTCGCCGTCTCGTAATCCACCACCGGCGTCTCGGTAAAGAACATCGTGAACATACTCCCCACCCGGTTCACTGTAACCCCTGCCGGCGGCGCCTCCACCAAGCGAGCCGTGATCCTATCCAGATACGGATAGATCTCCGGATGGCTCTTGATATGGCGTAACATCCCCAGCCCCGCACTCACCGCCAACGGGTTACCACTCAGTGTCCCGGCTTGATAAATCGGCCCGACCGGAGCCACCTTGCTCATCACGTCCCTCGACAAATCCGGCCGGATCCCAAACAACTCCTGCGCCCCGCCGCGAGCCAGGCGGAACCCCGTCATCACTTCATCGAAAATCAGTAACGCCCCGTGCTTCTGCGTCAGATGAACCAGTGCCGCCAGAAACTCGGGCGTCGGAATGACGCATCCCATGTTCCCCACCACCGGCTCCAAAATCACCGCCGCAATCAAGTCGCCGCGCTCCCGGAACGCCTGCTCCAACGCCTCCACCGAGTTGTACGGCAGCGCCAACGTCGTATCCGTAAAGCCCTTCGGCACGCCCTGGGTATCGGCGATGCCCAACGTCGCCATACCGCTCCCCGCCTTCACGAGTAAGCTATCGACGTGGCCATGGTAGCAGCCCTCGAACTTGATCGTCAGGTCCCGACCCGTGAAGCCACGGGCCACCCGCAGCGCCGACATCGTCGCCTCGGTGCCGGAGTTCACAAGCCGTAGCATCTCGATGCTCGGCACCGCGTCGATGATCTCCTCGGCCAGTTCCAGCTCCAACTCCGTCGGAGCCCCAAACGAAGTGCCGATCGTCAAGGCCTTCTCAATCGCGGCCAGAATCGCCGGGTGGCGATGTCCAATCAGCATCGGCCCCCAGGATCCAATGTAGTCGATGAACTCATTGTCATCGACGTCAAACATGCGGGCGCCCTGGGCGCGCGCGATGAACCGCGGGGTGCCTCCGACGCTACGGAAAGCGCGGACCGGAGAGTTAACGCCGCCCGGAATCAGGTGTTGCCCGCGGGCGAGCAGGGCCTCGGAACGAGTGGTAGACATAAGGTAGTTAAGTAGTTACGATACGACGAAGGAATGTATTTAGGGCGATCTCCGCCATGGTCGATTTGAAGTTACCGCGGATGCGCGCGCGGAGCTCCCGATAGCTCATCGTGCCGGCGAACAGCTCTTGCATCACGCCTTGAATCTGCGGGCTGCGGCGGAGGAATTGCAGCATCCGGGTCGTATTGGCTCCGCCGCAAAAGCGCCCCAGATACACCCGCCGCGCCAGCGTCGAAGCATAAGCCAGATCGGCCCCGAACTCCGCCTCTACCTGCCCCGCATACGCCTCCGGGCGCCCTTCGGCCAGCAATTGGCCGGCCAGTTCTCCCGAACGCATCGCGTAGTAAATGCCTTCGCCCGTCACCGGATCCACCAGGCCAGCCGAGTCGCCCACGGCGAGCCAGCCAGGACCATCCAATCGGTTATTCGGCCAGGAGCCGGTAGCGAGAGCAGGCAACATATGAGCGTAAAACTGGGCGTCTGTGTAGGAGATGCCGCGCTCGGCCAGATAGGCTTCTAATCGTTGCCGCAGCGCCGCCGCCGTCACCCCTTTCCCGCAGATTCCGGCCGAAAGATGGCCGCAACGGGGGAAGAGCCAAATGTAGCCCTCCAGATCGGCAAAGAACTGAATATCGATATGCGGCTGGTCCGAGGGGATGTAGTAGCCCAGCGCAACCATCGTGTCGTCGGCCGTCCAAGGGGTGCCGAAATCGCGCAGCGGGTTCCGCGCGCCCGTGGCAATAATCAGGTGGTCCGCCTGCAGAGCACCCGCCCGCGTCGTCAGCGACCAGCCCTTCCCTTCCCGCTCGACCCCCGTCACCCGGGTCGTCAAAAGTTCTGCCCCGGCCGCCGCGGCCCGGTCCAGCAGCAGCTGATTCAGCTCTCGGCGGGAAAACACGAGCAGCGGCTTCTCAAGGGTGAGCCGGGCCGGCGTGGTCGCGTCCGCATGCAGCCAGGTCGTCGAAACCGAGTGGCTGCGTCCTTCCTTAAGAAACGGATACTGACTGTAGGCCTTGAACGTCACCCCGCCTCCGCAGGGCTTCTCCCAAGCCATCTTTTCATCAAGGAGCAAGGTCCGTACGCCCGCGCGGGCCAACCGTTCCGCAGCCATCGACCCGGCCGGCCCCCCTCCGAGAACGGCGACGGTGGTCACGGCTTTGCGGGGATCGGCGGATGGCCAGAAGGCAGACTTCCCGCGTCGGGGGCGGGCGCGCTGTGCGGGGCACTCCCATCGGTAGCCGCCGGGGCCGCGCCCGGCTTCTTCTTCACGACCCACTTCGTGCCTTCCGCTTCAAGCGTATAGGCGATCTTGATGCCGCTGGCCGGAGCCCCTTTCGGGCCGATGCTGGCGACCGCTTCGGCCTCTTTGTCGTGGAAGTTGACGCTCACCACTTCAACGTCCATCGAGGCGGCAATCATGTCGTCCCGTTTGGCCAGATAGTCGACGATCGCTTGTTTGACCGACTCCTTCGTCTGCGGCGCTTTCGCACACGAGGACAGAAACGAGCCAGCCGCAAGGGCCACAAGAAGAAGAAGGTAACGCACCCTTGAATTATAGCTTTAGGCCGGACGGCTGGGGCAGGGCGGGGGGACCTTCTTGTCTTCGACCAGCGGGCTGAGTTTCCCCGGCGAACGACTCACCGGGTCCGTTGGCGTCACAATCGCGGCAGCGAGCGCGAGATAGAACGGGAGAAGAAGGATGGCACGTCGCATTGATTACTTATACGAACGGGTGGCCAAAACGTTCCCCTACTTTATCGGGCGGCCGTAAAGAAAACGAACGGAGCCCAATAGTAGGGTTTGGCGTACGGCCCGGCCGAACGCAACAGCTCCAGCTTGGCCTCCCGCAGCGCTTCCCCCGGAGCCCGGCCGGCGGCGAGTCGCTGATAGAAGTCGCTCATCAGTCGAGAGGTGCTCCGGTCGTTGACGTCCCAAAGCCCCGCGATCACGTTGTGCGCGCCCGCTTCCAGAAACGCCCAGGTCAGGCCGACTAAGCCTTCCCCGCCATAGTTACGGGCGCCCGCGCTCCGGCACGCCGAAAGGGTTACCAGTTCGGCGCGCCACGGCATATGGCGAATCTCCGCGGCAGAGATCGCCGAACCATCGTCGCGCCGAGTCAGCAGCAAAGCCGAGTGAAGCGGGTCGACCGGGTCCGTCACCGCATGCACCGCAAAGTGGGCGTAGCGGTAGGAAGCAATCGGCTCAGCCAGCAGTTGGACCCGGCTACAGGCCGCACCCTCCAGCCGATTGGTCGGCAACGGCACCAAGGCCGCGGCGACGGCGCTTAGCTCCTGCCGGGCAAACGGAAGCGGCTGATAGGGCTCTGGCATAGTCTCGGGAGCCCCCACGAGAAGAGCCTGCGTTCCCGTCAAGCGTGCCCGGCCCGAGAGCAACAGACTCAGCGACGGCACCAGCGCGACGGTTGCCTCCTCAAGCCAATAGCGGTCCGGCTGGGTCGGCGAGGCGAGCGTCTCGAAATTGAGCGAATGGAGCGGGCCATCCGGAACCAGAAAGACGCGGGCACCCTTGGGGAGGTGGGCAGCGGCCGGGCGCAGCAACAGTTCGGTCAACTTACGGCGGGCGGGGGCATCACTCGAACGCGGATCCCGCAAGCCGCCGATAAACTGGCGGTACTCCTCCACCAGTGGACCCAGCGTCTTCAAGCCCGGCAGGGGAAAGGATTCGACGGTCGCGGGCGTGATCGACCAGAGCCACGAACGTTCCCGGTTCACCGAATAAAACAGGATCACGTGCCCGGTCGCGGCGGCGAGCTTTTGCAGGGCAGTGGCCCGGATGGGAGCCCCGCCCAGCAGCCGACCTCGCACGGTCGCCGCGGTCTCCAGCGCCAGAACCGTTTCGCCGCGCCGCATCAGAAAATCGACGTACTCGGCGTACAGGTCAGCCACGTTGGCCCCATACGACAACCGGGAGTCATCCCTTTGTAACTGAGCGCGGGTCGATTCGCCGAGTGCCAGTAGGTCACGGTACTTCTGCGCCGCAAGGTCGGAGCGGTTCGAGCCGGCGAGTAGACGGGCCCAACGCCCCAGGGCCTCCTGGCGATCGGCGGGGGAGTTGGCCGGATCGTCCGCGATGGCGGCGAACCCGGTTTCCGAAGAGGCGATCCTAGCCCGGGTCAGAGCGATCGAGGTCCGCAGAGCCCGGTCACTGGGTTCGGCAAGTTGGTTGGCTTGGGCTAAAAACGACTCGGCTTTGGCTAGGTCCCCTTGCTCGAGATAAGCACGGGCGACGTTGTTGGCCCAGACCGGGGTGAACGCGGTTCCGAGAGCCTTCGAGACTTCGAGCGCTCGCTGGAAGCGCTCGCTGGCGGCGGGGAAATCGCCGCGTTCGAAGTAAATCGAGCCCGCCTGGCCGATCCAGACCATCGCGTCGTGCTGCTGGCCGACCGAGAGCGCCAGCGGTTCGGCGCGTAGGAGCAGCGCCAGGGCGCGGTCGGGGTCGCCAAGGGCGCGGTAGCAAAGAGCGAGGTTGCCGAGCGCTTTCTCTTCGTTGCCGGGGGTCTGCGAAAGGCGGCGGACACGCTCGAACCAGGAGATGGCCTCCTCATACCGATGGGCGTTCAGAGCGACGAAGCCGAGGTTGCCGCTCGCCTGCAGCTCCGCGAAGGGAAGGCGCTGTTGCTCGGCATAGCCGAGGGCGCGCCGCGCGGCGGCTTCGGCGTTGGCGTAGTCTCCCTGTCTCGTTAAGGCGATGGCGAGCCGAAGGTCGACGGCCAGCAACAGCGGGGCGGAGGTTCCCGCTAGCGAACGGGCGGAACGGAGAAGGCCCAGCGCGCTGGCGGTATCCCCACGGAGACGGGCGGCGTTGCCAAGGTGCATCAGGCGTTGCACCTCAAGAGCCGCCTCCGAGAACCGCTCTTGAGGAAGAAGGGCTTCGGCGGCGGCGCGATTGCCTTGGCCAAGGAGCACTTCAGCCCGCAACAGCAGAAACTTTGGATCCCGCGGGGCGCGGTCGAGGATCGCCAACGCCTCCGTCCAACGGCTCTGCTGAGACTGCTGTTCCGCCTGCTGATAAAGCGCCTCCGCGTTGGGAGAGCGACACCCGACGAGAAGCCCCAGCAGCAGAGCGAAACGGCGCATTATGGCCAGCCGACTCCGTTTCCCCCGCTGCCGCCGATCTCCAGGCCGCCTTCTTCAGGACAGCCGAGTTCAATCCGGATCATGCTGATCCGGCGGGACGACGGGGTGATGAAGAGCTCCGCCAAGTAGACTTTGCCGAAGTTCGGGATCGAGATTTCGGTGGGCTTGGGGAGCTTTGTCCCTTCGGCTGGCAGCTGACTCCATTTGGGAAACCGATTGTAGGAAGCGGCGTCAAAGTTGGCGGGGATCCGATCGCCAGCGATGCGCAGGTTCTCGAACCCGGCCTGCACATAGATCGACGCTTCGCCGCCGGCGAACGGAAAGGACGTGCTGACCGTGGCGAAGATCTTGTCCGCCGTCACCATGCCCATCACATTGAGCCCAGCGATCTCGATGGTCGATCGGCTGACGTAGGGGCCGCGACCGTCGCGATCCGCCTTGCTCTGCCCTCCGCTGACCGACGCGGTCGCCCGGCGGAAGCTGACGAGCCGACGATAGTCGAAGTCGTCCACTTGCGCGGTCCCGAACCCGCCAGTGAGCGGGAGCGTCGCCATCGCTTGTACGGGGATGACGTCTTCAAAAGGAAGGGTGAAGCGGCCGGTTAGGGCGTAGGCTTCGGCGTGAAAGAGAAATCGTTCCATAGAGTTAGAGTTGAAGGCTGAAGGCGAGTTCGGTCAGGGCGGTTCCGCCACTGTCGGAAATAGTGAGCTTGTAGAGCCCGGACGCGAGGCCGGCGCGGTCGAGGAGGACGAAGAGAGGCTGACCAGCGGCCGGCGCGGGGACGGAGAGGCTCGAGTGGGTCGGGCCGTCGATCCGGATCTGGTACGAGGATGGCCGAGCGTCCCAGACGAGGTCGAAGTACAGAGCGAAGCGGCGGACGGAAGCAGGAACGCTGACGGCGTTCGGCTCGCCGCGGGATTCGGTCCGGAGCGCGTAGGTAGCCATGGCCTCCGGCCCGGCAGCGCCAGGTCGAGAGAACTGTTGCCAACCGAGCATTGCCGCGAGGAGCCAACCGGCGGCCGTCGCGACGGGCCAACAACCGGGGCGAACAACGGAGCGATGCGACGAAGGAAAAGCGAGCACCTTTCCCGACTCGGAGCCTTGCAGGGTCCGACCGTTAACGGCGAGGGCGCGGAGGGTTTCCAGCTCGGCGGCGCAGAGGGCGCAGCCGAAGAAATGCAATTCAAATGCCTCAGCCTCATCGGGCGGCATGTTGCGCAGCGCAAAACGCTCGGCGGCGTGAACGCGCTCTGCGTGTTCGTGATCCATTACTGGCATTTTCCTTTTTTGTGACGGGGTGGCCGCATTCGTTTCAAGTTTAGAGCAAAAACGAGAGGAAACTAACGGCGGCGGAGCGGGAACGGGAGACCGCGGATTTGAAGCGGATCTTGGCGCGGTGGAGCAGGACGCGGAGGTATTCGCCGTCGACGCCGAGTTCGGCGCAGAGTCCCTCCCGGTCGGCTTCGTCAAGAAAGAGGCGCTGGAGGATCCGGCGGTCTTTCTCGGGCAGTTCGGCTAGAATTTGGCGGACGGCGGTTTGGCGCTGCTCGCTGACAAGGGACGAGTCGAAATCGATGCGGACGTCGGGGAGGTCGGGGAACTCGGCTTCGGTGGTCGCGTGTTTCCGTTGTCCGCGGAAGGCTTCGAGGAGGACGTTTTTCGACACGGCGTGGACGAACGCGGGGAGGCGTTCGATTTCGGTGCCGCGGCGGACGTGAAGGATGACGCGGAGGAGGGTTTCCTGGCAGACATCGTCGATCATCTGGCGGGTGCGGATCCGGAAGCGGAGGCGCGATTGCAGCACGCTCGTGAAGTGCGTGACGAAGTGCCTTTCGGTCTCTGGCTCCTGCTTTCTGAGGCGGGCCAGGTAGTCCAGATTAAAAGACGTTTGCTCCACAGGGGTGACCGCTGGAACTAGAGTACCAGTAGTCCCGGCAGGCGTGGGAAGCAGAGTTAGCGGAGCGTGCCGGTTTGATGGAGCCGGTCGACCATGGCGGCTCGGGTGGTCACGCCGAGTTTCGAGAAGGTACGGCGCAGATGGGTGCATACGGTCCAGTTGGAGATGTTGAGTTGGTGGGCGACGAGTTTGTTAGGAAGGCCGGAGGCGACGAGGCGAGCGACTTCGAGTTCGCGGGGGCTGAGGGGTTCTTCGATAGGGGGAGCCGAACCGGGGTGGAAGATAAGCTCGTATCGACGCTCGGGTTGGCTCCAGGTAGCGACAGTCTGCGGTTGCATGACAGGGAGTGCTAGCGGGAGCGCGACCGTT
>JAPKZA010000213.1 GCA_026394015.1 Acidobacteriota bacterium | reverse complement strand
GGACGTTGGCCCGCCAACTGGCGTTTTGCTCGTAGTTGCCGACCACGTTCGGGCGAACGGCCGCGGCGCTGTTGAAAATAGCGGCGGCGTTGTTCTCCACAACGCCGAAGGGCGCGCCGGTGCGGAGCTCGAGGATGATGCCCGTGGACCACCCACCGATGATGGCGTTCATGACCGGGTTGGCGATATTGACCGGACGGCCTTTCCCGACGGGGAGTTCCCAGACGGTGTTGCCGATCCAGCGGTGAGCGATGTTGTTGCCGGAGAGGCCGCGGTCGGCCGCGCGGTTGAAGAAGTTGGCGATGGCGGCGCTGGAGCCTAGTTCATTGCGGGAATTGACGTCGTCGATCATCTTCGACCAGGTGTAGTTCATGCCGAACTGGAGGCCGCGGGAGTAGCGTTTTTCGACGCGTAGATTCATACCGTGGTAGTTCGAGTTCCCAATGGTTGGCGAGTGCACACTGACATTGGAGAACTGCGGGAAGGGACGAAGGGCCTGGACGTTGCCGGCGCGGATGCGAGTGGGGTCGACTTGATTGATGGTCCGGGTGCCTGTCACGGTGAGTTGGTGGCCGAGGGTGGCGAGGTAGCCGAGTTCGACGACGGTATTCCACGGCAGTTGCCGCTGGATGTTGAAGTTGAACGTCTGTAGATAGGGGATGGGGCGCTTGCCGGGTTCGAAGAATTCGACGGCGAAGATGGGATTGGCGCCGATGGGCACGGCGCCGAAGGCGGGGCTCAATTGGTTGGAGACGGCGGGAGGCAGCCCGGCGCGCAGGTTGATGGCCGGGGTGAGGCCGCCGTCGAGGGAGGTGACGCTGACGGCGGTACTGAAGCCGGCGCGAACGGCGAGCGGGGTGGCCTGGTCGTACTGGCCAGTGAAGAGAATCGCACCGCCGCCGCGGATTACCCATTTGTCACGGGGCTTCCAGGCGAAGCCGACGCGGGGGCCGAAGTTGTTGTAGTCGAATGCGGAGGCGTACTTGGAGAGACCGTCGCGACCGCTGAAAGTGATGACGCCGGGGCAGTTGCAAACCGGGTTGATGGCGGCACGGTCGAAGGAGTTTTGTTGATTGGTGCTTTCGTAGCGGGGGGTGTCTAGATCCCACCGGAGGCCGAGGTTGAGGGTGAGGTTGGAGGTAACCTTCCAGTCGGTTTGCGCAAACAGACCGAGGGTGGAGGCGTTCGAAATGATCGAGGCTGATTCGTCGCGGGACCCGGTGTTGACGTGGCCGAGCAGGAGCGAGGCGAGGGCGTCTCCGGTGCCGGTGGGGATGAAGGCGAAACTACCGCCGGCGGTGCCGAGCGGGGTGTCGTTGTTGGTGGACTTGCGGAACTCCGCCCCAAACTTCATCGTGTGGCGTCCGGTGATCTTGGTAATGGAGCCGGTGTATTGATCGCCGCGGATGGGGGATTGAATGCGTTCCTGCTCGCCACGCCCAAAGGACTCGAGGCCGGTTACGTTGACCCGGGGGAAATAGAGCGGGTTCGTGCCGCGAAGGCCGATCTTTTCGGAGATGCCGAGGCCCTTGCTGGCGGTGATGGGCTGGAACTTCCGACGGTCGTAAGAGTAGCGGGCTTCGAGGATGGTGGAGGCGGAGAAGGAATGGATCCAGGTGGGAGAGAAGCTGTAAAAGGCGTTTTCGATCGTCTCGCCATACTGGTCGGTGTTGTCGCGAAAGACGGGGTCCTGGCTGTTGTTGTTGCGGTTTTGGAGGTAGCGGAAGTAGAGGCGGTCCTTCGACGAGATGGTATGGTCGATACGGGTGACGATGGTGTTGGTGTTGGCGCGGGTGGGGTTGTTGACGCGGAAGTTGGTGGTGCGGGGCGGTTGGCCGGGGACGTTAGGTTCGGGATAGTATTGGGCGATGGCGCGGCCGACCGGGTCCATGCGGGAGACCGGAATGGTGTTGTTCGGGAAGGGATTGAAGGCGTTGGCGGGATCGTTGACGCGTCCGGGAAAGACGCCGGCGACCTCGGCGGCGGAAGGGACGCCGAGCAGTCGGGTCTGCTGGCTTTTGGTCTTGATCCATTCGGAGTTGGCGAAGAAGAAAGTCCGGTTCCGGATGATGGGTCCCGAGAAGCTTCCGCCGTACTGGTTGTAACGCAGGACCGGCTTGCTGGCGGCAAAGAAGTTTCGGGCGTCGAAGGCATCGTTGCGCAGGAACTCATAGGCCGAACCGTGCCACTTATTGGTTCCGGAGCGGGTGGTCATCTGGACGGCCCCGCCGCCGGAGCGGCCGAGTTCGGCTTTGAAGTTGGCGAGTTCGACGTTGAACTCTTCGAGGGAGTCGATGGGAGGATCGAAGGTCAAGGTGGCGGTGCCGAGCAGGATGTTCTGAGCGTTGCCGCCGTCGATGGTGAAATTCGTATTGTCGCCTCGGCCGCCGGCCATGGTGAAGTTGGAGCCGGTTCCGTTTTGGACGACGAAGCCGCTGAGACGGGCGAGGGAGGCGGCGCGGCGGCCGACGAGCGGCATGTTCGCGATGGTCTCTCGGCGAACGACGTTACCGACCGAGGAGGACTCGGTTTTGAGCAGGGGTGCTTCGGCTTCAACGGTGATCGACTCTCCGACGCCGCCGACTTCGAGACGGATATCGGCGCGGGAGGGCAGCCCGGTTTCGATGACGAGTCCGGTCTGGCGGAAGTTCTTGAAGCCGGGGTGCTCGACTTGGATGTCATAACGGCCCGGCTTCAGCAGGGGGATTGCATAGATGCCAGCCGGGCCGGAGGTGGTCGGGTACAGTTCTCCGGTCGCCGAATTGATCAACTTCACGGTGACGCCGGGAACGACGGCACCGGTCGAGTCCATGACGGTGCCGTTGAGGGAACTGGTTTGCGGAAAACCCAACGTGGCGAGGGCCAACAGGGCGCCCGCGAGTGTCCAGAATCGCTTCATGGCAATTAGTCTCCTTTACTGTTCAACGCAACGGTATAACAACCGCTCCGCGTTTGCCACCGCTTGGCACTACTGCACGTTCAGCGTGACCGGATTCGACGTTTCTCCATCCACAGTCAAGAGCACTGGGATATCTCCTCGGCCACGGAGGCTGTTGGGAATTTGGATGTTGATCTGATCGAGCCCGATGGACCCCTGCGCTCCGGCGAAGGAGACCGGCGCGGCGACACCACCGACCGTACAAGTCACCTTGTCGAGATCGGTTCGTTTTCTGACGCCGGTGCCGTAGAGCGACACGAACGTTTGGTCGGTGGCCGCGCCCAAGCTGATCGGCGCCGGAGCGCAGCGGCCCGCGGCGTCACAAGCGAAGACGTTGACCGGGGTTTGGGTTCCGTCGGCTCCGATACGAACCGCTAACGCGGCGGGGACCCCGGCGCCGTTCCCGTTGGCGGTGAAGATGCCCGGGGTAGCGTTCTTGATGGCGACCCTTCCGGTCGACGTCGAGCCGGTTCCGGTGAGGACGGTAATGGTCGCTTCGCCGACGGCCGTGGCGGCGGGCACTTCGTAGTTGATCTGGCCGGGCGAGACGAAGTAGAGACGTCCCAGACGCAGGACGTTGGCGGAGTCGCGGACTGTCAGCGTTGCGCCGGCGAGAGCTTGCGATAGTTGCGCGGAGGTGTTGACGACGACCCCCGGCGCGAGCCTGTCGCCGAAAGCGGCGGCGATGCTCTCGGGAGCAACGGCTGTGCCGGGGTAGCTGGCGGCGGAATGGAGAGCAGGAAACGGATCAATTGCGCCCGCTGGGCGGCGTTGGTGAGGCCATCGACGCCGCCGGTGCCGTCGCTGCGATGGGCGACGTTCTGCATGACGGCTTCGAGCGTATTGACGGAGCCGTTGTGGAAGAACGTTTGGGGGAAGGCAAAGAGCGAGAGCAGCGTCGGGGGGTTGTAGCCGCCCGCGCCGAGGGGGGCGACGGCGGTGGCTCGGATTTCGTTGAAGGCGGTGGCATCGAAGGTGGTCGTCGGGCGTAGCTCGGTCTGGAGCTGACCGGCGTTGAGGAGGCTTGCGTCGGGAGGGGCGGCGGCGCGAACGCGGCTCATGGTCCAGAGCGAACTACCGTGGCAGTTCTGGCAGTTGTTCTGGGTGAAGAGTTGGCGGCCGGCGAGGACATCGGGGTCGGTCTTCGAGACGGGCGAGATGGGCGCGCGGATTCCCTTGGCGATGTAGGTTTTCAGCGCATCCGATGCGTTTTGGCCACGGACTTTGAGCTGGCGACGGCCGGCGTTGGCCGGGGTGAAGGCGGCGACGGTAGGTTCGGGGGTGACGCCGTCGGCGCCGACGATCAAACCGAGGCCGCCGGAAGCGCCGCGGATGTTGAGTTCGAAGTCCTCTTCTTCATCGAAGATAGCGGACCAGTTGAGGCCTCGGAGGATGGTGGGGTCGCCGGGGGCGAAGTCGGCGTGCTGCGGGATGGTGCGACGCGGGCCGGCACCGAAGATCCAGACCACGTTGTCCGAGAGGCCGAACGGATGGCAGGAGGCGCAGGAGCCCCAGCCGTTGTTGGACATGCGACCAGAGATGGCGGGCTGGCCGGCGGCGGGCGGATCGAAGTCGCCGATAGAGGTGTGATACAGCTCTTTGCCGATGTGGAGCAGGTCCTCCGGAGTTCCGGGGGCGGGGAGGGCGGTGGACGAGAGGGTCGCGATAACCCTTTCGACGGGGCCGCTGAGGTCGATGACGGTGACGTCCCGCGAGATGTAGTTCATGACGTAGACGGCTTTGTCGGTGGAGTTGACGACGATGCCGCGGGGTTGGCGGCCCGTCGGGATTTGGAGAACACGGGTGGCGTCGGTGGGGTCGCTCTGGACGGTGGGGGCTCCGGTGGAGGGGTCGATTTTCACTTTGACGACGACGTTGCAGGCGGTACTAATGACGTAGCCTTCGTCGACCAGCGTTTTGAAGGCGATGGCCCAGGGCTGGGTCAAGAAGCGCTTTGGGGTGGCCGTCTGCCGGTGCACGGCGCTGTGCCTGTTGATGGTGCGGTTGGCATCGGTGCGGGTGCTGAGGTTGATGGCGCTGAGAAGGCTCTGGGTGTTGACGTCAAAGCGGGTGGGTCCGTTGGGGGAGGCACCGGTGCTGGGGACGAAAGCGAATCGGCCGCGGATGGCGATGTTGTTGAGCTGGTTGGGGTAGGCGCCGGTGATCGTGTCTGAGGCGGCGGAGATGATGGTGACGCGGCCGTTTTTGGCGTCGTCGGTGCCATCAATATTTGTCGGCGGCGGTGGGGAGGGCGAGGAACTGGGTGACGTAGACGGTTTCGAGGGTGTCGGCCCCGGTGCCGCCGGAGTTGGTGATGGCGATGCCGCGCGGTTCGAAGCCAACGTTGGTGATGGTTTTAAGGACGCGGTAGTCGGTGGTGTCGATGACGGTAACGCTATAGGAGCGGGCGTTGGCGACGTAGAGTTTTTGGGCGGTGGGGGTGAGGGCGAGGCCGTAGGGTTCGGTGCCGACTCTTACTTCGGCGATACGCTGGTTGGTTCCGGGGCGGACGTCACAGAAGCTGACGCTGTTGGAGTCCGGGTTGACGACACCGAGGAGGGCGTCGTCGGCGCTGAGGGCGATGGTTTGGGAGCTGGTGGGCCCGGTGAAACGGGTGGGTCCGGCGGCGCGAACCGCGGTGGGTTCGTGATTCAGGTACAGGGTAAGAGCGGCCACGGGCCAGGAGAGAATGGCGACTCTGGTCATTCGACTGATTCGCATGGCGATACTCCGAAGAGGGCATTTACAGGATGGCTCAGTGTAGGCGGAATTGAGTTTAAAAGTTGTCAAGAACGGTACCTTCCGAAACTTTGATAAACTGCACGGCAATAGGAGTTCTTCTCATGCTTCCCCTTCGTCTATGTTTGTTGACGAGTGCCCTCGCGTTTGCGTCCTACGGACAAGCGCTGAACGGCACGATTCTCGGCTCTGTGGCCGATGCCTCCGGCGCTCTGGTGCCGAACGCCAAAATATCCGTTCTCGAACTCAACACGAACTTGACTCGTTCGGTGCAATCGGTTGAGTCCGGGAACTACACCTTTCCCAACCTGCCGGCCGGTCTTTATACCGTGTCGGTGGAACTTGCGGGCTTCCGCAAGTCCGTCCGCGAACGGGTTGAAGTGACCATCAATTCGACCAATCGTATCGATTTCCAACTGCAGCCCGGCCAAATCACCGAACAGATTGAAGTGACCGCCGAGGCGCCCGCCTTGCAGACGGACCGCACCGACACCGGCCGCAGCATGGACCAACGCCAGGTTTCCGAGTTGCCACTGACGCAGAACCGTAACTTCCAGGGGCTTGTAAACCTGGTCCCCGGCGCCGCCCGGGCGCAGCGGAACCACTCCGAATTTTTCAATTCGAACGACTCGATGCAGTCGCGGGTGAACGGCCAGTCGCGGCTGGCGAATAATGTGCAGTTTGAGGGCGTCGATAACAACCATCGGACCGGCCTGCTGACGGCGTATATACCGCCGGCCGAGGCGATTCAGACGGTCGACATTACGACGTCGAACTACGAAGCCGAAATGGGTCGCGCGGGCGGAGCCGTGATGAACGTCTCGATCAAATCCGGCACGAACCAGTATCACGGCAGTTTGTATGAGTTCAATCGGGTGAGCGCCTTGGCGGCTCGCCGCACCGACCTTTTGATCAAGCCGCCGATCACGTACAACTACTTCGGCGGCACGTTTGGTGGTGCAATCATTAAGAATAAGACCTTCTTCTTCGGCGACTACTTAGGCATTCGCGATCGCCTTGGCAAAGGGAACCGGTTTACGATTCCGACGGCGGCGTTCCGGGCTGGCGACCTTTCGCAGTCTCCGACGACGATCTACGACCCTACCACGGGCAACCCGGACGGAACAGGCCGTGCGCCGTTCGTTGGCAACATTATTCCCGCGTCGCGCATTTCGCCGATCGCGGCGAGGCTGAACGCCCTGCTACCCAACCCCACGACCGGCACCAATACGATCGGCGTGAACTATGAAGCGGGCACGGTCCGGAAGAAGGACACTGACGGCTTCGACGGCAAAGTGGACCACAACTTCAACGAGAACAACCGCGTCAGCGTGCGGGCATCATGGCAGAAGCCGACAATCACGGACCCTCCGCAGTACGGCGCGCCGGGCGGACCCGCCAATGGCGGCTTTGGCGGCACCGGCATCACGAAGACGCTCTCGGCTGGGTTGAACGCGACCCGCGTCATCTCGCCGACCTTAATTACGGAATTGCGCATCGGCCTGATGCGGTATCGGAATGACGCTTATGCGACCGACTATGGCACCAACGCTTCAGACGCGGTAGGCATCCGTGGCGTGAATATTTCGGATCTTACTTCGGGATTGACGAACATTGATATCCAGGGGTTCTCGAACCCGGTGGTGGGTTACTCGCTCTCCCTGCCCTGGATTCGTTTTGAAACTAACTGGAACTTCGTGAATAACTGGACGAAGACCACGGGTAAACACACGATCAAGTTCGGGGTGGACTACCGTTTCAACCGCGACGGGTTACTGCAAACGCAGGTCTATTCGCTGCGCGGGCAGTATCGATTCCGCTCCGGCCAGACGGGGCGCAACGGCGATTCGAACCAGGGCTTTGCGAATGCTTATGCCGCGTTCCTGCTCGATCAGCCGAATGACTACGGCCGGGACCTGCTTTCGGCGTTTCCGGAATACGTACAGTTTCCGCTGTTCTCCTATGTCCAGGACAAATGGCAGGTATCGAAGAAGTTGACGGTGGACATTGGCATTCGGCACGAACTCTATCCGCCGGCAACGCCGCGGCAGAAGGGCGGATTCTCCAACTACGACATCAACACGAACTCGCTGATCGTCGCCGGCGTGGGGAACAACCCGAGTAACCTGGGCCGGAAGAATTACAAGACTAACTTCGCGCCCCGCTTCGGCCTGAGTTATCGGCTGGACGAGAAGACGGTGATCCGCTCCGGCTACGGGATGAGTTTCATTCCCTACGCCAATAACGCTTACGCCTATAACTTCCCGGTGCGGCAGAACAACGCCTTCAATTCGGCGAACTCGTTCGTCGCCGCCGGGCGGATGGCGGATGGTCTACCCGCTCCGCTGCCGTTCAACGTGCCCGCCGATGGCATCATCCGTAATGCGCCGAACCAGAACTACGATGTGATTCCGCTCGACTATCGGGAAGGATACATCCAAAGCTGGAACTTGGCGGTGCAGCGGGCGCTGCCCGGCAAGTTCACTTTGGACGTGGCTTACGTTGGCAATAAGGGCACGCGCATTCCGACCGTCTTTAACGCCAACCCTGGCTTGATCCTCGGAGCCGGCCGCGATGGCCGCCCGCTGTGGTCGAAGTTCCGTCGGGATACCGACACCAACTTCAGCTTCATCGGCACGTCGAACTCTTACAATTCGTTGCAGGTTAAGTTCGATCGTCGCTTCTCCGGCGGGTTCTCCATGACTTCGGCTTACACGTGGTCGAAGGCGATCGACATTGCCAACGACAACGGCGGATTCTCGTACTACATCAACCCGGGCCGGTCGCGTTCGGCGTCGGATTTTGACCGGCGGCACATGTTCAACCAGAGCTACATTTGGGAGCTTCCGTTTGGCAAGGGCAAGAAGTTTATGACATCCGGGCCGGCGAGCCATTTGCTCGGTGGCTGGCAGGTGACCAGCCTGTTTACCTTGATGACCGGCGCCGCGCTGAACATTTCGGCACCGGGTGCGACGTTGAACGCGCCGGGGAATTCGAACAACCCGAACTACGTAGGGTCGGGCGGATTGCCGGTGTCTGGGGCGGTAAATTTCCGGTCCACTGGCCGGAACCAACCGACGTGGTTTGATCCGAACGTCTTTGCGGCTCCGGCGGCCAATACGTTCGGCAACGTGGGACGCAACGCGTTCAAGGGCCCGGGCTTTGCGAACGTCGACTTGTCGCTGTTCCGCCGCTTTGTGCTGACGGAACGGTTCAAGATGGAGTTCCGCGTAGAGAGCTACAACTTCACGAACACGCCGCAGTACCCGAACCCGGACGGCGGGTTTGGCAACGCGACGTTCGGCCAGATCACGAGCGCGGCGATTGGCAGTTCGGCGGATGGCGGCAGTCGGCAGATCCAGATGGGGCTGCGGCTGCAATTCTAATGGAGTCACCAGGGGACGATCGGATCGTCCAATCGATCACGGAAAGTCCCCTGTTCCGCAAAGCTCCCGCCGCTCGGGAGCTTTTGCTGTTTCTATGGAAGCAGCGAGACACGCCGCTGACCGAGTACGGGATCGGGGTGGAGCGCTGGGTCGGCGGCCGGAGTTCGATCCGAAGACCGACGCGACGGTGCGGGTGCAGGTATCGCGGCTGCGCCAACGGAAGTGCACTTGGTCGTGCCCGTGCCGCTGCTTTTTCGATGGAGCGACCAATCGCTGGTGGCGCGGGACTTCCGGGTGAACACGACGGACAAGCTGCCGTAGTCCCCGGCGCTGCGGCAGACGGCCGAGGAGTGCGGCGCCCCGGAGACGACCCAACTGTATACAGTGGCGTCGGATGCGCTGGCGGCTTCGGCGCTTTCGCGCTATCTGGAAGAGCGGGGCGTTCCGGCGACGGTGGAGTTGCTCGCCACGCGGGACACGGCGGTGTTCGTTGGCCCGGGCACTTCGGCGCAGTTAGCCGAGTTGGTCGCAGACGCGAACTTCCACTTCCGGCCGGGGACGAGCTTGTTGTACAACCGGAATCCGCTGGAGGGTGAACCGGCGAGTTTTCCGTTTACGCGGCACTCGCCAGTCCATGAGACTGGACACGAGGCGTTCGCGCGTCGAGCCACAATCCGGCTTTGGTCGCTCTGCTCAACACCCCTTCGGAGCTTGATTCGTTGGCCGAACTCCACCGGGAAAACGGGGCTCCCCCGTTGGTTGAGATCGTGATTCGGTACGAGCGGAACGGAGATCGGATTCTGCGGCTGCAGGCGGTGCTGTTTCGGACAGTAGTCGTATCTCGTTGATCTGCTTACGTAACAGGGCGGTTATATACCCCTAGAAACTTGCCGCGCGGTGGGATATGCTCAATGCTGATTAGGCGACCAGATTCCATGCGACGATTTCTCCTTCTTCTTTTCGTGCCCGTCCTTTGGGCGGACGAACCGTCTCTGATCGACCGGCATATCTTTGGCAAGGCCCAGGCGGAGCGGATCCCGGTTGCCGCGCCGTCTTCGGATTCCGAGTTTCTGCGGCGAGTGTATCTCGACGTGACGGGCCGGTTGCCGGACCCGGCCGTCGCCCGCAAGTTTCTGGCGGACTCCAGCCCGGACAAGAGGGCTAAAGCCATCGAAGCGCTTTTCCCGATTTTGCCGGTGAGCGGGATGCGGTCCGTGGACCAAGCGCCGTTTTTGGACCGGTGGACCTATTTCTTCAGCGACCTGTTCCGGAACGGCCAACTGCTGCAGGAAGGGATCAATACTTTCTACGACTACATCTACAAGTCGCTGACGTTGAACGTTCCGTACGATGAATTCGTTCGCGACATGATTACGGCTTCGACGGTTTCGACTTGGTCAGACGGAGCGGCGAATTTTATTGCGCGTAGCCACGTGTTCGAAGGCGATGGCTACCAGATGAACCACGAGGACACGGCGGACGAGATTGCGATCAACACGACCAAACTGTTTCTGGGGGTAAATCTGGAATGCATCTCCTGCCACGATGGGGCCAACCATTTGGAGAAGGTGAACCTTTGGCTGGCGGGGCGAAAGCGGGCGGAGATGTTTCGGCAGGCGAGCTTTTTCGGCAAGACGTTCGTGGATCCGGCGTACGGCCGTTTTCCGCATTTCCTCGTGAAGGACACGCGGGCGGGATATGACCTGTCGACGCGGAGTTCGCTGCGGCCTCCGCGGAACAAGAAGGCCGACGTGACGCCGACGTTTCTGCTGACCGGGGAGCACCCGTTGCCGGGGGAGAATCTGCGGCAGTCCTACGCGCGGCAACTGACGGCGCATCCGCAGTTCGCGCGGGCGGCGGTGAACCTGTTTTGGGCGGAGTTGATGGGTCAGGGAATTGTGGAATCGCCGTTCGATTTCGATTTAGCGCGGCAGGACCCGAAGAATCCGCCGCCGGCCCCGTGGACGGTTCAACCGTCGCATCCGGAGTTGCTCGAAGAGTTGGCGGCGGACTTCCGCGCGCACAATTTCGATTTCCGGCGGTTGCTGAAACAGATTGTATCGAGCCGGGCTTATCAGCTTTCGGCGCAGGCTCCGCCGGGGTGGAAGAGCCCATACGATTCTTCGTTTGCGCGGCGGTTGACGCGGCGGATGTCCGCCGAGCAGACGTGGGACGCGGTGGCGCAGGTGGGCGGGTTGACGCAGTCGTACAAGGTGACTTACTCCGATAAGAAGGCCGCGAGCGTGATGCAAGCCCGTTCGCCGCAGGACATCGAGAAGACGGACAAGGCGACGTTTACGGCGCTGCAGGCGTTTGGCCAATGCGATCGATACGCGATTCAGGCGAGTTTGAAGCCGACGATGACGCAATCGGCGATTCTGATGAACGATCGGGTGATTCGGGATCGGGTGAAAGTAGCCAAGGGGAGCCGACTGGAGACGCTGCTCCGGGCGGAGCCGGGGCGACCGAATGGCGAGGTTGTCGATGAACTTTACCTTGCCGCGCTGTCTCGTTTCCCGACCGCCAAGGAGCGGGAGATGGGCGTCGAGGTGCTGCGCGAATACCGGGAACAGGGTGCCGAAGACCTGATCTGGGTGCTGTTGAACCGTTTGGATTTCCTTTTCTACTAACGCCATGACGACCTTTCCTCGCCTCCATCGCCGTGAACTGTTGAAGCTCGGAGCCCTGTCGGTGGCTGGGTTTGACCTGCTGCCGTTTGCGCGGCCATCGAATGTGCAGGCGCAGTCTCGCGTTTCCGCGCGCGGTAGCGCCAAGTCGGTGATCTTTCTGAATCTACAGGGGGGTCCTTCGCAGATGGACCTTTTTGACGTGAAGATGGGCAAATGGGCGCCGGAGAATCGCGACGTGCGGATGACGCCGCAGGGTTACCAGTTTCCGTATGGACTGATGCCGAAGATGGCGTCGCGACTGGACGATTTGGCCGTGGTGCGGTCGACACAGGCGTGGGAGACGGTACATTCGCGGGGTCAGTATTATTTGCAGACGGGTCATGCGGTGAGCCCGGCGCGGATCAAAGAGGCGCCGTCGTTGGGTTCGGTGATCGCCTACGAGGCGTTTCAGAAGCGGCGGGCGACGGACTTTTTGCCGCCGTTTGTGTCGATGAATTACGAGCCGTCGACGATGTACGGGCCGCTGCAGGGCGAAGGATGCCTGCCGGCGGACTGCTCTCCGTTGACGCTCGACTTGAAAGATCGGAATCTTCCGTTCGTGGTGGACGCAAAGGACCGGGCGAGATTCGACCGGCGTTGGGCGATGCTGAACCAGATGGACACATCGCGGCAGACGTTGAACGACAGTTCGCCGCAGGGCATGCGCCAGTTCGATAGCTTTGGCCGGGCGGTACACAAAATGATGACCAACCCGGGGATTTCGAAAGTGCTGGAGATCACGCCGGAGGAGCACCAGGCGTATGGCGCTTCGCCGTTTGGGGACGCTTGTTTGATTGCGCGGAACATGGTGGCGGCCGACGGGGGGGCGAAGTTTCTGCTGGTAACGCAGCCGGGCTGGGACCATCATGGGGCGATCTACGGCAAGGAAGGCAAGGGCGGTTTGTACAAGAACGCGGCCGATCTCGATGCAGCCTACGCGGCGCTGCTGCTGGATCTTCGGCGGCTGAAGTTACTCGATTCGACGCTGGTGGTTTGCATGGGCGAATTCGGACGGACTCCGGGGGAATTGACGCCTCTGGCCGGGCGGGAGCACTACGCGGACACGATGTTTTCCATCTTTGCCGGGGCGGGGGTGAAGGGGGGGCGCGTGCTGGGGGCGACGGACGCCGAAGGCGCCCATATCACCGACTTCGGCTGGTCGGCCAACCGGCCGGTGTATATCGAAGACGTCTGTGCGACGGTTTATAGCGCGCTGGGGATCGACTGGTCGAAGCGGATTACGAACACGCCTTCCGGTCGGGATTTCCTTTATGTGGACCCGGCGGCGGGGACAAAAAGCATCAACTTCCGAGAGGTCGGAGAGTTGTATGCGTAGGGCCTAGGGTTGGAACAATTGATGGGCTAGATCCGGCGGGGTCGGGGTGTCGGTGCCGTAGCGGGTTGGCCATTCCTGTTTCGGCAGATAGTAGGTGCCGAAGCAGCGGTCCACCCAAGGGAGCATGGCAGCGTAGTTTTTATTGACGTGTTCGGGGCCGTCGTTGGTGTGGTGCCAAGGGTGGAAGGCGGGAGTCGAGAGCATCCGCTCGAACCAACCGAGCCGCCAGCTCACGTTCGAATGGATGAAGAAGCCCCAGATGGTGCCGGCGATGGTGACGAGCACGGGGACCAGGTCGAGACGATCGGCCATGGGTTGGGCTAAACCGAGCACGTACATGGGCACGAGCCCGCAAAGGCGGACGAAGACCATATCGATGGGATGGGCGCGAGAATTGACGAGCCAGTCCATCTCTTCCGCGCTGTGATGAATGGCGTGAAAGCGCCAAAGGAAGGGGCTTTCGTGGGACCAGCGGTGGCCCCAGTAGCTTCCGATTTCACCAACAACGAGTGCGGCGGCGACCCGGAACACGAGCGGCAGTTCGGCGACGCGTTGGTAGAAGGTAGCCCCGACCAAGTGATGGAGGGTAGCGGCGAGAACGGTCAAGGGCAGGATCAGGAGCAGTTTGGGGACGAGGCCGCTGAGAAAGTAGTAGACCAGATCCGTCCCGAACGACTTCCGAAAGTGCCTTCTGGGATGCAACGCCCACGCCCTTTCGAGCGGTACAAAGACGACGAGCAGGAACGCGAGCCACAGACAGAGGCGAACGATGTCCAGGGCTAGCAACCCGAGATGTTGGAGTGGTGACGCGCTCATCTGGGGGGTTGATCGTCAGGAGGCGGCTTTCGGATTAGAGCCACGACTACTGTTTCTTGCGCAACCGGCGGAAGGCGGGCAGGGCGAGGAGGCCGAGTCCGATCAAGGCGAAACTCGTTGGCTCGGGGATGGCGACGGCAATCGAGACTCCGTCTAGAAGGACGAACGGCGGAAGCCCGTTCGGGGTGCCCACGGCCACAAATTTGAGCAATTCGCTGGCATTGGCGGCGGTGAAGGTAAGGGTCTGTTGCATCCAGCCGACGGCCCCATGATTGGCGTTCAACATCAAGGTAGTGAGCTGAGCTGGACTGGAGCCTAAACTAACGCTCCAGCGTTCCGTCGTCGCGCCGTCAAAACCTTTTTGCTGGGCGGCGGCTTGGTAAAACGAGATACTATAGCGTTCGCCGGGAGTGAGTCCCGTGACGGATTGCGTAAGTGGAACCGCGAAGTTGGGATCGCCGTCGATAGCGACGAAGTTACCACCATCGGGGCTCGCACCAGGGTGCACCCAAAACTGGAGACCACCGCCGAAAGCGTTGCCGCAAAGATGATTGATCGCTCCGGCGTAGACGAGACAGTTCAAGATCTTATTCCCGCTGACCCCGACGGCGGTCCAACTCGGCAGGATGGTCGTATTGTTGATGGAGAAACTGGCACTGGCGGTGCCGACGTCCTCGAATGATCCGTTCAACCGGGCCGGCAAAGGCGGATGGCGCGGCTACGGCGAGGGCGAGTAAAGGCAGCCCGGTGGTCGATAAGCTTTGCGCAAAGCGGCGCAAGCGCGAGACGGTATTCATGATCCCCTCGGTTCGATAAGTAAGCATAACTCCGCTCTGGGGCTTGCGGACGCCCTTGAGCATTTAGTGCGAATAGTTGCCGTTGAAACTACGCTATCTGCCGGAGAGGTATAGCCTGAATAAGCTTACGTGCTGATTTGACGACGGAAAAGCTTTAAAAGCTGGGCCGGGTAAATTACTTAGTCCGAGTTTTGAGTCGGATCGCATCCCAGCGGCGTCGGATCCAGCCGCGATTTCGTTCGCGGATGCGACGCCAGAGCCGACCGACGGCGGACCCCCACCAGAGCCCGTAGGCGGCGGCGCGGAGGCGCATGAAATGGTCATACGTCCAGCGGAACCACGGGATGGTGAGGAGCTGCGGTTGGGTCAACTGGAACAGCCGGGCGACGACGGCGGTGCCGGCCACCTTCGCGGTTAGAATCGTGCCGATACCCAGGATGGGATGGCCGCCGGCCATCCAGTAAAGCGCGAGAAACTTGATGGGTGCCAGGCACACCGAGGGGATGCCGAACAACGCCAAGGCGCCCCAGGGGGGGACGCGACGGATCCAGTCTTCCAGGGCGTGGAAGAGGGGCAGTTTGCCGAGCAGGGCGATGACGCCGGAGAGGTGCCAGAGCGCCTCTTCGACGAGAATCACCACGCCCGCCAAGATCAGCAGGGGGTAGGTGATGATGCGTTTGGAGAAGCGCCGCACCGTTCTACCGTAGCAGCAATGACACGCTTACTTCCAAAGGGTGGCTTGGGCGACCCCGACCTGACTTCCGAGAGTCCCGTAGTCGAGCCCGGTGGCTTGGATGCGGGTTCCCTTTCCGACGGTTGCCAAGGCGAGCGACCCACGTTGCGTCAGCGTTAAGCCTGGTGCCGGAGTCGAAGTTCCGCTCGGCGGGAGCGCGAGTAGGACGCTGGGGGGAATGGCCATTTGGCTGTCCGTATTGCGGGCCCAGCACTGGAAGAAAACGCCGGTTACGCGGGTCCCCTGGGTGACAAAGCTCTGGCCTTGAATGGTGACCAGCGTGGTGGGCTCTCCGCCGGTCCAGGTTACCGTGATTCCATTGGCGCGCATGACGGCTTCGAGGGCGGCACGGTTGGTCCATACGAGTTCGGTGGGCACGTTGAAGGTGCCGTTGAAGGAGCCAATGTCGGGGCCACCGGGGCCGCTGATCGAGTAGCTTCCGGCGTCGAGGTAGTTCCCGGCGGTGCCGTTTCCGACGTCGAGTCCGTAGCCAATCGCCCCGACGGAGTTGGTGCTTCGGGGCACGGAGCGTTCTCCGGCGGGACCGACCACCCGGAGGGGAGTTCCGGCATCGAGGCTCCTGTAAACCAGGTCAGGGAAAGGATTGGTGAAGCCCGTCGAGACGATACAGGAGCCGGCGGTGGGCACGAGAAAGGTGGATCGAAACAGACGACCGACGTTGCCGCTGACCCGGTTGAAACCGGCCGAGGCGGTGTCGGTCCGCGTGACGCTGCGCGTGATACTGCCGCCAGCGCCATCGGCGACGGAGTAACTGGTGGACCGCGTGAGCCCGACGCTACCCGTTGTGTACTGCCCGGCGGCGGACCAGCGGTTGATCTCGGCGTCGGTGATGAGAAGGCCGTCGTCGCCGCCCTCGGTTGGGCAGGTGTTGCCGGTGGCGGCGACGGGAATGGTCGTGAAGTTCCCGACCATCGTACCGGAGCTTACAGCGACGGAGACGCCGCAGCCGGGGCCGACGCCGCTGGGACGACGACGTTGATTTGATCGAGGCCGGGGAACACCGTTCGGCCGCGGTAGAGCACCTGCGCCGGCTTTCCGCCGATTTCTACAACGATGGGGACGGCGGTGAGATTGGTTTGGGTTTGCGTTCCGGTTTCGTCGCCCGGGGTGGGTCCGACGCCGGTGCCGTAGAGAACGATGACCTCGCCCGGACGGGTCGCGTTCGTGGGGCTGAGAAACTGGTTGGCAGCATCGAAGACCGCCGCGGGGCCGCCGCCGGAGCCATCGAGCGTGAGGGTGCCGAAGGCGCTTTGGACGACGGTGATGGGGGCAGCGGCGCTGGGGGCAGAATGCCAGCGATTTGCTACGGGGTGACGTAGTAGAGAATCGCGGCGCGGGTGACGCCCCCGACCGTGACCGCCGCGGAGACCCCCTCCACCGTCGTCCTCAAGGGAATGCTCTGGAGGCCGGTGGACGTGTTAGCTAAGCCGGTGCCGAAGACGACGAAGATCGAGCCTTGGGCGATTCCGTATTGGGGAACTCCGGGTGGGATATAGCTGTAGTTGTTCTGCACCGCCGACACGACGGGTTGGGCGAGGCCCAGAGCCGCCGCGAGCAACCCGAGCATGACGGCGCGGCGCATTACGGGGCCTCGGCGACCTTCGTCCACTTCGCGGCCAGTTCCGCTTTGCCGCCCATGCCGGGTGCTCCGCGATACATCATCGAGAGATTGCGTGCGGCAAGCCGATGCCCGCGTTCGGCAGCTTTGGTCCACCACTTTTCGGCCTCCACGAAATTTTGCTCGACGCCGTTGCCGACGGCATACAGCATGCCAACTTTCGCGGCTGCCGCCAGGTCGCCTTTCTCGGCGGAAGCGAGCGTGGCAGGGAAGTTGCCCAAGGGGCCGAAGCCATCGTTCTTGGCCGTGATGTCGGCCAGCCACTTCTCCCATCCGCCTTCGGGGAACTTCTTCTCCGGGCGGCCGAGGTCGCCGCGGAAGTCGCGGTCGCGGATGGGGGCCAACAGGTTGGCGGCCATCGTGCGCAACTCTTCGTCTTTGTCAGAAAGCAGCTTCACGAGCGCGGCAAAGATCGGCGGATCCTGCTTCACGCCGTTAATCTGGAGCCGTACCGCTTGACCGAGGGCATCGACGGCGCTGACCCGGTCGGCGCCGGGTTCGTCGCTCAGCGCCAGGCGAATCAAGGCGGCTTGGGCGGCGGCGCTGCGCCAGTTGGCATTGATGGCGAGCGTCCGCATCACGTCCGGGCTGGGGCTTAGCTTGCCGATGGCTTCGATGGCCGCTTCGCCGCAGTTGGTCTTCGCGCAGACGCGGACGTTCGCCGGCGTCAGGTTCTTCCGTACGGCCTCGCCGGCGGCCGCGCCACCGACGACCGCAAGACCTTGCCCTTTGGCGAGCAACGCTTTCTCACCGGCGGACAAGGGCAGCCGCTTATTCCGTTGGGCCGCGGCCCAGGCGATGGCGTCGTCATTGGTGACCGGGTGATAAGTACGCGCGCCGAGGTCATCGACCTCGCGGTAGATCACGTGAGCACCCTTGGCCTGCACCCGGCTGTAGCCATCGCGGACGTTCGTCAGGTGGTGGGAGAGATCGCGCATGCCGAGCACCATGTAGATTTCAGCCCCTTCTTTTACGGCATCGAAAGGCTTGTCAACGTGAGAGGGCATCAGCCACCAACTCCAGCTATAGGAGATGGAGGCGGTGTACAAATCGGGGAACAGCATCGCCATTTGGCCGGAGATTTTGCCGCCTTCCCCTTTGCCGTAGAGGTACACGCGTCGCGAGTTGATGGGATACGTTTTCTTGGCCCAGGCCAAGAGCTTCTGGATCGGCTCATGGTCGACGACGTTGAATTTCTGGCCTTGGGGATGGGCTCCGATGACGATGAACTGATCGCTCAAGCCGAGCCGCTGCAGCGCGGCGCGGACGGGTAGCATTTCGTCGCCGGTGGGCCGATCGTGTTCCGGGAAACAGAGAAAAACGCCCACTTGTTTGGTGGGGTCCGTGGTGCCGGCGGGGGCGAGGCCCGCGGGCGCCGCCACCGCATAGCGAATGATCGTCTTCCCCGCTTCGTCTTTCAGCTCCAGCTCGCCGGGCGCTGCGCCCCAGGCGGCCAAGGCCACCATCCAAATCAATGTAGCTTTTTTCATTGTTCTCTCGGTTCAGCCTATACTTTACATCCAAATCCGCATTCACGGAATATTCATTCCTTCGTTTCCGTTTCGACACCTGTTCGTCGCTTTGGTTCGCAACACTAGCGGTGTTAGGATCCGATCTTTATGAAAACCTGCGTTCTTTTGAGTCTTTTCGCGACGGCGCTATTTGGTCAGTCCGAGTCCGGTCGCGCCTCCTGCGAAGGGACGATCGTCGACCCCACAGGAAAGGCCGTTGAGGGAGCCACGCTCCTGTTGAAAAGCTCCCAGACCGGTGCCACACGGCGAGCGACTTCCCAAGGCGATGGCAAATTCCGCCTCAGCGCCCTCCCCGTCGGCAGCTATTCAATCGAAGCCCAAGCCCCCGGCTTCGCTGCTTACCGCGCGAAGAATCTCGAATTGACGGTGGGCCAAACGGCGACGCTCCAAATTGCTCTGCAGATTGAATCCGTATCCACGGCGATTACGGTCGATGCCGCCACTGAGATCGTCAACCGCGCGGACACGAGCAACAGCACGACGATTGGCGAACGGGCGATTGAACGACTTCCGATTCGCGGCCGGAACTTCGCCGAGTTCATCCAGCTCACCCCCGGGGTGATGCAGGAAGGCAACCGCAACGGCATTGTTGTTAACGGCCAACGATCCATCAACTCGAACATTTCGGTGGACGGGGTGGATTTTAACGATTCGTTGCAAGGCGGCCAGCGAGGCGGAGGCCCGCAGGAATCGGCTTACTTCTTCCCGCAACTCGCTGTGCGCGAGTTCCAGGTGGTTCGCGACGGTGCATCCGCGGAAGTCGGTCGGACGAACTCCGGGTACGTGAATGTGGTTACAAAGTCGGGAACGAACAACTATCACGGCGAAGGGTTTTACGCCAATCGGAATGGATCCCTGACGTCGAAGGACGCGTTCAACAACGACGCGAGCAACAACTCGCAACATCAGCTCGGGTTCTCGGCCGGAGGGCCGATCCGCACCGACAAGCTCTTCTTTTTTGCGGCGGTCGAAAAGAACCTGCTGACGATCCCTTATACGGTTAAGTTCAATACCCCTTCGGGCAACATCGCCGTCCCGGCGGACATTAAGAGTCAAGAGGGAACCTTCAACCAGAAGAACAATCCGCTGGTTGCTTTCGGTCGGCTCGATTATCAAATGAGCCCGGCCACGACGCTGAACGTGCAGTATACCTATGCCGCCCAACACGGCCTGAACTTCGGTGGGGTGAGCGGCCAGACCTCGGCCGCTTCGACCAACAACACCATTCTGGACCGGGCGAGCCAAGGCATCAAGGGTGCTCTCACCACCGTCCTGTCCCCGAGCCTGCTCCATGATTTCCGGTTTCAATACGCCTATGACAATCGCACGCAAGCGCCGAACAGCACGCTGGCGGAGGTCGTCATCAACGACTTCGGTACGCTCGGCGGGAGCAAGAACGGCACTTACATTTACAACGCAACGCGGATTCAGTTCATCGATAATCTGACTTGGAACGCCGGCCGCCACACGATCAAAGTTGGGGTGGACGCCAACATCAGCCCGCAGGAGCAGCAACGCGAGACGAACTACGGCGGGGCGTATACGTTCAACACGCTCGCCGATTACTTGGCGGCGGTGGGCGGCAATAATACGAAGGTCTCTCGCTATCAGCAGTCGATCGCGGCCAACGGAACGCAGGGTCGCTACAAGGGAAAACAGCAGGATTATGCGGGCTTTATTACGGACACTTTCCGTCTCCGGCCGAGCCTGACCCTGACCGCCGGCCTCCGCTACGAGGCTCAACTTAACCCGCAGCCCACGACGCCCAACCCGAAGTACCCGATCACCGGCCAGATCCCAAACGACGTGAAGATGTTTCAGCCCCGGGTCGGGCTGGCGTGGAACGTGGACGGGCGCGGCCGGTCCGTCATTCGCATCTCGTCGGGTCTGTTCACGGCGCGCACGCCGGGCTACCTGACGTCGCGCATCTTCACCGACAACGGGCTGAACACCCTGATCCTCGATAGCGGCACAGACGCCTCGATCTTGAACTTCCTGAAGGTCCCGAACCCGTTCACGTCGCTCCCGACGGGAATCAGGACGCCGATCAACAGCATCTACGCGTTCGATCCCTCCTTCCGGAATCCTCGCTCGGGTCAGATCGCCGTTGCCCTGGAGCAGCAGATTACCCGTGACACAAAAATTACGATCGGGTATACGCGCAGCTCGACGTGGAATCTGCAGCGCCGCTACGACTCGAACCTCTTCCCTACCCGGACGCTGCCGAACGGGCTTCCCGTCTATCCCACCTTCGATGCGAGCCGCAATCTGGTTTATCCGTCCAGCTTCAACGCCGTCACCGGTCTGCCCGTCTTTGTCGATTCCACCGGTCGCACGCTGACGGCGAGCATCGCTCGCCCGGACCCGACCATTGGCCAGATCAACGAAAACAAATCCGTGGCGCACTCCCGCTACGACGGCCTGCAACTGAGCTTGCAACGGCGCATGAGCCGGCGGGTCCAGTTCGGAGTGAACTACACCTACGCGTTCAATCACGACGACGATTCGAACGAACGCGACTTCAATCGGCAGACGACGCTCGATACGTTTAACCTGACCCGCGACGCTTCTTTCGCCAAGAACGACATTCGCCATAACGGCAATCTGAACATGCTCTATGACATTGGTCATGGCTTCACGGTCAGCACATTGTTCTTCGCCCGAACCGGTGTCATCGTAAAGCCGGTGGTCGGCGTGGATACGCAAAACGACGGCAACACCGTGAACGACCGTCCGGTGATCAACGGTCAGGTGGCCGCGCGCGATGCCTTCCGGCAGCCCGGTTTCCTGAGTTGGGATCTTCGCTTGCTCAAGGAGTTCAAGCTCGGAGAGCGCATGCAGCTCACCTTCTCCGCCGAGGCGTTCAACATCACGCGCTCCACCAACAAAGCGTTCAATGGCGACGGAGAAACGACGTTTGGTAGACCCACCGCTACGATCAACGCCAACACCGGCCTTTCCTTCGCCAACAACACGGCGCTGATCCCGACCTTCGCCCCGGGCACGGACCGCTTCGGCGGCCCTCGTCAAATGCAACTCGGTGTTCGCGTCCGCTTCTAGCCTTGCGCTAAACTCAACTAGATTCAAACTCTAGGAGACTAGCTTGTCGGAATGGCAATTCGCTCATGCAGATAAGGCGGAGAAATTCGCGCTCGTTCATCAGTTTTCCCTCACGAAGGTTCAGGGCGACCGGGAGATTGAGTTTCGAATCTCCGTCAAAGAGTTCGTTATGCCGCCGGATCCGGCGATGAAGTTCTATGCCGAGGCGGACAAGCAGACCAATCAGCACACGATGCCGTACACCCCGACCGGCTGGGGCAGCACGCTGCTGAAGGCGCTGTCGGAATGTATGGGGGCGATCCGGCGATTCCCGTACGAAGGCGAGTAACTTATCATGTCGCTCCGCTTGCTCTGCTTGGTTTGCGCTTGCCTTCCGGCCCTGGCCCAACCGCTTCTCACGCACGTGGACGTCTTCCGCGCTGGCGTGGGCGGCTACCATTCCTATCGCATTCCGGCGCTGCTGACGGCCGCCAACGGCTCGCTGCTGGCCTTCGCGGAGGCGCGGCGCGATAACAGGGGCGATCCCGGCAACGGCGACATCGACCTAGTTCTCTCGCGCTCTTCGGACCAGGGCCGCACGTGGTCTCCGCTGCAACGAGTCGACGACCCAGGCGAGAAGTGGTCGGCCTCGAACCCGACTCCCTTGCTCGACCGATCGAGCGGTCGCATCTGGATCTTTTATAACCGTTGGCAACCCGGCTTCGGCACCGATAAATCGCAACCCGGCACGGCGAACAATCAGATGTGGGCACGCACCAGCGACGACCACGGCGCGACTTGGTCAGCGCCCCGTGACCTGACCAGAGACAGCCGCGAGTACGAACATTGGGGCGCGATGTTCCTGGGCCCGGGCGGGGCGATTCAAGCGAAGTCCGGTCGCCTCCTGTTGCCGGCTTCGATGAAGACCGATCTGTTCGCGGTGCAAGGCACCGTCGGCAGCTTCACCGGCACGATCGGCTTGATGCGGGCTTACGTCATCTATAGCGACGATCATGGTCAGACCTGGAAGCGGGGCGCGTTGGCCCCGGCATTGACGAACGAGAATCAGTTGGTGGAACTCGCCGACGGCAACATCCTGATGGACGCGCGCCAGAACAACGGCGATCATCGGTGGTTTTTGACGAGCGCCGACGGCGGCCAGACGTGGCTTCGGCCTCGGGTCGGCCTGGCCGTCTCCGCTGTTGCGACCGCAATTGAGCGCTTTGACAAGCTGCTGCTCTGGACCGGCCCGACGCTCGCGAATCGGCAGAATCTGGTGATCCGCGTAAGCCACGATGAAGGGCAGACCTGGGCCCACGAGCGGGTGCTCTACGGCGGGTTCGCGGCTTATTCGGATCTCGCCATGCTGGCCGATTCCACGATCGGCTTGCTGTGGGAGCGCGGCTCCACCGAGCCGTATCAAACCATTACATTCACTCGCTGCAACCGTGCCTTTCTTGACGCTCGTTAGCCATGCCGCCAGAAGACATGATTTGGATCCCGGACGGCGGGTTTTGGATCGACCGTCACCCGGTCACGAACGCCGAGTACTTGCAGTTCGTCGCCACGGCGCCGCGGAGCGACAAGAAGCTTTACGAGGCCGATCACCGCTTTGCGGATCCCGCCGTCGCTGACCATCCGGCCGGGCAGGTTACCTGGTACGGCGCGGTGGCCTACGCTGCGTGGCGCAACGCGCGTCTGCCGACGTTGGTGGAATGGCAGGCCGCCACTAGCCTCGCTGGCATGGGAAAAGTGTGGGAGTGGACGTCCACCGACTGGGACACGAGTTCCGACCAAGGGTGGGTCTTTCGGTGGATTGACGGCAAAAAGATTTTCGAGATCCCGATCAAGGTGCTCTGCGGCGGCAGTTGGCTGGAGACTGCGGACGGCGGCCACCCCGGCAAAACAACACACCAGTTCACGCCGATCCGCGGTTGCAGTGGGGTCGGATTTCGGTGTGCCCGCTAGCCGCGTTTCCAGGCGATCAGAAAGAGAACGGCCGCGACCAAGGCGAGGATGACCGCTAAGAGTCCAGCCGCATACGGGATGATCCCATCCATCTCGTCAAAGCGGCGGTTCCCCGCCAGGGTAAACGCTCCCCAGTAGAAGAACGAACCCAACGCAACGGCTGCCAGCATCAAGCCCCAGGCCCACTGGCGCATTATTCAACCCCACGCAACATAACGAACTCCTTCACCGGCGCGCCCCCGATGAGATGCTCTTGGATGATCCGCTCGAGCACTTCCGGTGTGGCGTGATGATACCAGACGCCGTCCGGATAGACGACAGCAATCGGGCCCTGCTCACAGACCCGCAGACAGTTAGCCTTCGTACGGAATACGCAGGGCCGCGCCGTCATCAAGCCCAGCTCTGCCACCCGGGATTTCAGAAACTCCCAGGCCCGCAGGCCTTCCTCCGTCGAGCAGCAAACGGCCTTCGTCTGGTCCGCGCAAAGAAATATGTGTCGGCCCACTTGGTCTAGTCCAAGCTTTTCCACCCGCATGCTCAGCCGCTGTTGGTCGATCGGATCCATGCCTGTAGATTATCCTAAATCGCCCGCATCCCACCTCGCACGACGAAATGTGACAGGTTCCCAACTAGGAGGACATTATGCGATTAAGAACCTTAATCCCATGCCTCATGCTTTCCGCTTTCGCGGCCCTCGCGCAGGACGATCTTGCAACAATTCTCCTCAGCGCAAAGGCTTTCCCATGTGTAGCTGTTGACGCGCAAGGCTCGAGGAACTGGCCCGGTACGATTAAGTTCAGTGGAACGCCCGAAGCGGTTACGGGCGAAGTCACCTGGACCACTCTGAACTCCGTTCACCGAATCGCCGGGAGACTGTCCGGAACCACCTTGCGATTCACCGAGGTATCCGCCATCAAGGCGGGCTCCGCGCACCTGAACACCAGCTACACGCTCACTTTCGCCAATGGCAGCCTCAGTGGCAAATACGTGGATGGGGCCGATGTCGGTCGATTTTCGATTGATCTTTCCAGGGGAGCACCGGCCCCGCCCACGGTTTCTTCAGCGCAGGACGATCTCGCGACAACCCTACTCAGCGGCAGAATCTTCCTATGCTAGGCCGTTGCTGCGCAAGGCTCAGGAAGCTGGCCCGGTTCGATCAAGTTCAGTGGAACGCCCAGCGCAGTGACGGGTGAACTCACTTGGACGACGCTGAACTCCGTTCACCGAATCGCCGGGAGCCTTTCCGGAACCACCTTGCGGTTCACCGAGGTATCCGCGATCAACGCGGGCTCCGCGCACCTGAACGTCAGCCACGCGCTCACTTTAGCTAAGCAGCGCTACTTCATTGGCGAATACGTGGATGGGGCCGATGTCGGCCGGTTTTGGGTTGATCTTTCCAGATCCAGAGATCCGAATGATCCAGAACCAAAGCCGCGGCGCACAATCCCGGAGTAAGACCGACTCCAACCGTTGGAGCCGCAGTCCAGACGCCGGTTTCTTGCGCCCAGGTAGATCTTGCAGCAACCCTACTCCGCGGCAAAACGTTCCTATGCCAGGCCGTTGCTGCGCAAGGCTCAGAAACTGGCCCGGTTCGATCAAGTTCAGAGGAACGCCCGGCGCAGTGACGGGTGAAGTCACCTGGACGACGCTGAACACCGTTCACCGAATTGCCGGGAGCCTTTCCGGAACCGCCGCTCCCATCGACATCAACGGCATTTGGCAGAGCGGCCTGCTCGATGACAGGCCCGATTGAGAAGCCCCGCAACTCACCGCCACATGGACGCGGGACGACCTGCCTTTCTTGCCGATGCCGCACGGCTTCGTCAATCCGGAGAAGGGACACTTCACCGCCTCAGCCGACGGCAACCGAATCGAGGCCTACTCCATCGTCGGCGACAAGCGTACCGCGCAAACTTTCAATTACCATCGAGACCGCTAACGCGGCCCCGACCAATACCGGGCGTACGGCGGTGCTCCGGGTTGCCCGGCCGCAATCTGATCGGCCTCTTCCGAGTTCGCGCAATCCGGCCCATCCGGATACGAATAGCGCGCCACG
This sequence comes from Acidobacteriota bacterium, assembly GCA_026394015.1. Taxonomy (GTDB): domain Bacteria; phylum Acidobacteriota; class Terriglobia; order Bryobacterales; family Bryobacteraceae. The sequence goes on along the minus strand of JAPKZA010000213.1, from coordinate 16,825 downwards.
AAGTCCTCTTCCATCTCCAGCCCCCAACCCGGCGCCGAGGGCAGCACATAGTGCCCATCCCGCACGACCAAGGGATGCTTGAATACGCCCACCTGCAGAAACTCAAGATACTCGAGCCACCGCCCGTCGCTGCCGAACCAGGCCTGATCGAAGATCGACATCGCCCCCACCAACTGCCCCAACCCAATGCCGCCGCTATGCGGACACACCGGCACGCCAAACTTCCCCGCCATCGCCACAATGGCAAAGAGCTCGTTTACCCCGCCCACCCTCGCGCCGTCGATCTGGCAGTGGGTAAGGCCGCCGCCCGCCAGCAGTTGCTTAAACGTGATCGCGTCCGGTGCCTGCTCCCCGCCCGCCACCCCGATCCCCACCGGTGCGAGCGCTTCTCGCAATTTGATGTAACCGACGACGTCGTTGTAGCCGATCGCTTCCTCAATGAACAGGAGCTTATACTCGGCTAACTCGGTCATGTAGCTGGCCGCGTTCCGCCAGTCGCCCAGGTTCTGATTGGCGTCGGTCAGCAGGAGCGCGTCCGGGCCGGTCGACTCCCGAATGGCGTCGAGCATCCGGCGGTCTTCGTCGAGCGCTCGGGCCCGATCGTACTGCTGGCCCCGGCCGACTTTGGCCTTGAACGCCCGGGTGCCTTGGGCGTAGAGCCCGCCGCACAACTGCCGCACCTCTTCGAGCGGTCGTCCGGACCACCCGGCCGTGCTGTACACCCGCACGCCTTCCCGCAACAGTCGTCCGAGGTTCGCATCGCGGTCGCCTACCCGGGCGTGCAGCATTTCGAGCAGTTCGTCTTCGGTCAGAACGTCGCGCAGATGGTGGAAGTCGATGCACTGCACGATCCGTTCCGGCGACAGGCTCGTCAGCAAGCGCCACATGGGCACGCCCTCGCTCTTCGCCCACAAATCCCAGAGGGCGTTCACCACTCCGCCCACGGCCATCCGGTAGGCCCCCAGCGCCAGCCAGCGCAGCTGATGGTGCTCGGATAGGGCTTGGGCGTAGAGCCCCGGCTCGGCGATAAACTCTTCGAGCGTGCGGCCGACGACGAAACGCCGCAGCGCCTCGATGGCCGCTTTTTGAATCTGCGTCCCGTCGCCGATGGTGAAGACGAGCGACCGGCCTTCGAGCCCACTATCGGTCCGTAGGACTGTGATGGCGCAGGAGTAATTGGGGGCCAGATGGCGCGGGTCCGAACCGGCCATGCCGAGCCGCACCGTCGGATACCGAATATCGAGAACGTCGAAACCTGTAATGACTTGCTGTTTTTTCAAGAGTTTTTCTGCCGAAGACTTTCATGATATCCCGCGCGCAAATCTGATATGCTCCCGGCCATGCGCTTTCGAATCCAACTCCTCGCGGCGGCGACGATGCTCGCGCTCTGCACCAATCTTGCGGGCCAGAACTCGACCGAAGATGCGCCCAATTGCAAGGATTCGAAGTTGCTCTCCCGCCTTCCCGGCTGCTTCCTTCAGGTCTGCGATAACAAGGATTTCGATCAGGTCGCGATCCGCACCGGACCGCATAAGGAAGAGAACGACGCCGTCAAAACGCTCGAAGGCGTAGTCGAAAACCTTTCCTACGAATGCCCTGGGAAACTGTCGCCGTTGCAGGTGATTCGTAACGCCTCCGCAGCGCTGCAAAAGGCTGGCTATCAAGCTGTCTTCAACGGCAAGGATGAAAACGACTATTTATCGTTCACCATGCGCAAAGCCGATCAGTGGATCCAAGTATCGGCCTACCCGGGCGGCGACAACAACAGCATCACGTTCTACACCTTCAAGGCGGTCGCCGTCAGCGCCATGAAACAGGAGATGGAGGCCACCGCCGAAGCGATGGCGAGCGAACTCCAAACATCCGGTCGGATGGCGCTCTATGGCATTAACTTCGCCACGAACTCGGCCGCCATCAGCTCGGAGACGTCCGACAAGGTTTTAGGCGAAATCGTAACGCTCCTGAACAACCAGCCCACCTGGAAGATCACCGTAGAGGGCCATACGGATAATGTCGGCACCAAAGCCGCCAACCAGACCCTGTCGCAAAAGCGCGCCGAGGCGGTGGTAACTTGGCTCGCAGCTCATCAAGTCGCCCGCGACCGCCTCGTCGCGGCCGGCTTTGGAGATACCAAGCCGCTGCAGGACAACGCCACCGAAGAAGGTCGCGCCAAGAACCGTCGCGTCGAAATCGTCAAGCGCTAACGGCGCTCTTTCGCCAGTAAAGCTTCAATGCGCGCCAACGCAGCCAGCACCGCTTCGTCCCCGTCCGTGCGCTTCTTCTGAAACGTAAACAGCCCGCTTGTCTCGATCGAGCAATCGGATATCTCGTGCAGATCACGGAATCCCTGCCGATGCGCCGCCGCCGTCAAGTCGTCCCTCGAAAGCAACTCGGCCGCCATCGCCTTCTCATGAATCCGCCCCGCGCGCATCAGCTCCACCGGCTTGCCCGCCAACCAGCGAGCCGCCTTCCGATGCCGATACAAAACTCGGACCATTACGTAGTTCGCCCCCAGCAAGGCGGTCGCCCCCAACATGCCCCCCAATAGCGACGTCTCGTTGCCAATCAGCGCATTTTGTACCGTGTTCGAAAGCGTCAACAGCACGACGAGATCGAACGGATTCAGCTGCGCCAACTCCCGTTTCCCGAATATGCGCAGCGCCACGACCAGGAACACGTAAATGGCCACCGAACGGATCAACTTTTCCGCCACCCCCATATTCAAGTTCCAAAAATCGGTGCCAAACGTCGGTAGCAGCGAATCAAACATCGTCATCGTAAAAAGTCCTCCACGAACGCTCCATCGCCCTCTCCCACCACCCGATAGCGAAACCACGGCCCCGCTTCCACCACCCGCCACATCCAATCTGTCGGGTCCGTCCGCATCACCCGGCGAGGACCCATCGCCCGCCATAAATCACCGAAATCCCAGTGGAGCGCAAACCCGGGAATCATCGCCTCGAACAGGTTGTTCGTCATCGGCGCGGCGAACGCCGCCCGGAGGCTCCACGGCATGCGATCCACCCAAATCCGCGTCAATCGCGGATCCACCGCCGCCGCCATCCCCAGCCAAAAACCCTTCACGCCGCGCGCATAGCCGCGGATCGCCGCCGGGTTGACATCCGACCGGCCCGCCAACAGATCCACGCCCCGCAGAATGTCGTGCGCCCGCATCGCCGCCAAGTTCCGGCCCACCAGGTCCGCCCGTTCATTCGCCAGCCAATTCCCCAGGAACGGTCGCCCATCCACAGACGAAGGCGAATCCCGAGGCTCCAACTCCAACACGACACTCCCTGCCCGCACCATCGCCTCAGCCACTCCCGCCGTCGATTGGCTCCGTTGTACGAACAGCGGCACTGGTAATCGCTTCTCTTCGACGACCACGACGGCCGTCCGCCGCCCCGGCGCGTCCGGCAGATACAGGGTCGCCGCCAACGTCAATCCACCCTCACTTTCGAACCGAATCCGCTGCCGCCGGAACCCCGATTCCTTCGTCTCTTCGACCATCTCCACCGCCGGCATTGCGCCCGCCGAAGGCACTCCGAGCCTTCGCAGTTCCGCCACCAAAGCCGCCTGCCCGCGCGGCTCCAACCGCATCCGCATCTCCTCCGCGATCACCTCATACACCTTCCGGCTTCCCGCCTCCCCTGCCACGTTCCCGGTTCGTGTGACTCGCAGCTCCCGGTTCGTATACAGCTTCACCGACCGATCCTTCGGGGCTTCTCGGCCCCCCTTTAACCATCGGGTCAGGAACCGGTAGATGGCCTCCCGGGATTCGACCGGCGTGCCGTGCGGCCCCTTTCCCACGAAGAACTCCACACGCTCGGCAGCCCCATAGTGCCCATAAAACCGACGCGTTTCATCGAACACCGGCCGGGCGCCGGCTGGCGTAAAGTAGTCTTCCGTTGTCGCCAACATCAACCAGGGCAGTGGTGCCGGCAACTCGAAGAGATCGGCGAGATCCAGCCCCTCGGCCAGAAACCCGGGCAAGCTCATCTCCGAATCCGCCGTCGGCCCGGTGAACAGCTGGCGAAACGTGTTGATAAAGCAACCCGGTGCCGCCGCCTTGATCCGAGGGTCCAACGCCGCCAAATACGTCGCAATGCAGCCACCGCCCGAACAGCCAGTCACTCCCAAACGCTCCGCATCCACATCCCGCCGGCTGGCGAGGTAATCCAGCGCCCGCCGCGCATCCTGGATAAAGTAGCGCGCCACACTCTGGCCGAGCAGCAGGCTCCGCGGTCCCAGTTCAATATGCTCGTTGCCTCCGCCACCCGAAAACGCGCGCCCCAACTGCGGCAAGTACGTCTGCTCCCGCTCGCCTTGGCCAATCGGATCGTAGGCAAACGCCACGAAGCCCTGCAGCGCTAGATTCGCCGCAAGCCGCTGCGCCTCGGGCTTCCCCTCCTGCGTATGCCCGACGGGAATCAGCACCCCGGGGTAACGCCCCGCCGCGGTGGGTCGATAGACGTTCCCCGTGACGAGCAGCCCCGGCAGGCTTTCAAAAATTACTTGCTCGATGGTGTAGCCCGCGGCGGGAATCGTCCCGGTCACCCGCGCCCGCAGCGGCCCGGCGTACTCCGGAAGCCCGCCCAGAATCGCGAGCAGCTTCGCCTTGACCACCTGCCTCCGCTGCTCGGCCCCGGCGCGGTCCCGGATTGCGGCCACCGCCGCCTCTCGCTCATCAAGCTGGCGTTGGGCGGTCTGGTCCATCCATTCGAGCAACGGATCGGTCTGCCCCAGCAGCAAGCCCGCTCCGAACAGACCCATCAAGCCCAGCAATCGCATACGTTCAACAGTCTAATCGTTTATCGACGCCCCCGCGACGACGCAACCACCAGGCCAACCCGAGACCCGTGCCCAGGAGCGCCATCGAAGTCGGCTCCGGGACGGCGCTTTTAGTCAAATCCGCTGATTGGCTCAAGCCTGCACCCAATGCCGCATGCACCCGAACATCAACAAAGCTCTGCGCCGCCAGGCTGAAACCCGAACTGCCCGTGCACGCCGGCGTACAGAAGTTCTTTAAGTCGTCGTTCCCGATCCCGAACGAAAACGCGCCGAAAGGAACCCAAGTAGTGGTGGCGGTGTCGAACTTTTCCCAGTAGGAAAACGTTGAAATGGACTCACTTCCCGGACCAATCGTCTGCAACGAGTACAGCAGAGATTCGCTAATCGAGTAGTTCGCCGCCGCCGGACCTGAGTTGGTCACCCGCACTACGCCAGAGAACGCTTCCGCGTTCAAGTTGAAAGCGGACGAACCAGGCCCGACCTGAACGTCCATCTGGGCACCTGCTCGAATTGACGTCGTGAAGTTCGTCCCTGTCGCCGTGTAGATATTGAAGGCGACACTTGGCCCGGTGGTCGTCCCGAAGCTTAATAGCGTGGTCGACGCTGGCCCGACGGAGGCAAAACTGATGTTCGGTGACCCTGTCGAGAACGAGAGGGTGCTGTCAATCGTCCCCAAAATCTGCCCCGCCCACGCTGCTGGAACGATCGCCATCATCGCGAGGCTACGAAGAATAAACTGTCTCATGCAAATGCTCCTGGCGATCCCTGAAACCGAGCCGCCGTTAAGCATTTGCGAAAACGCCGCCGAGAAACACTCACAGTAGAATAAAGAAACATGACGTTCCCTCCGGCTATCCTGGTGCTCACGGCATTCGCGGCCTTCGGCGCCGACCCCACCTGGCCCCAGTTCCGCGGTCCGGATTCCAACCCCGTCGGCGCTGACGCCAAGCTCCCTTCCCGCTGGTCCAAGACCGAAAACGTCGAATGGTCCACGCCGATCCCCGGCCGCGGCTGGTCGTCTCCCATCGTCACTGGCGGCAAAGTTTTTCTCACCTCCGTCACCACCGACGGCCCCTCCAAAGTCCCCCAAACCGGCACCGAGTATTCGAACCAATACATCGCCGAACTGATGAAGCAGGGGATGAACGTCCAGCAGGCGCTCGCCAAGGTGAACGAACGCGACTTCGAACTCCCCAACGAAGTCATGCTCCACTACTTCCTCCACTGCCTCGACCTCAAGTCCGGCACCCTGCTCTGGAAGAAGGAGTTCTACTCCGGTCGCCCCCCCGGTGGCCGCCATCGCAAAAACAGTTTCACGTCGGAAACCCCCGTCACCGACGGCAAGGCGGTCTATGTCTACATCGCCAACCTCGGCCTCTACGGCTTCGACCTGAAAGGCAAGCAGCAATGGTCCAACCCGCTTGAAGCCAACCCCATCTATCTCGAGTTCGGCACCGGCGGCTCCCCCACGCTCCAAGGCAACCAACTGCTGATCCTGAGCGACAACCAGAAACAGCAGTATCTCGCCTCCTTCGACAAGCGAACCGGCAAGCAACTCTGGCGCTCCAGCCGCGACCTCGGGGAAAAACGAACCGGCCCCGACGGCCCTGAACAAGCGCCCGTCGCGCGCTCCGGCTGGACCACGCCCTTCGTCTGGGCCAACGGCCTGCGCACCGAAGTCGTCACCGTCGGCCCTACGATGGCCATCAGCTACGACCTCGAAGGCAAAGAGCTGTGGCGGCTATCCGGCATGTCTGCCGCGCCGGTTCCCAGCCCGTTCGCCGCCGGCGGCTTGCTGTATCTCAACGGCGGCCGCGGCAAGCCGCTGTTCGCCGTCAAGCCCGGAGGTTCGGGCGAACTCGCCGCCGAGTATCTCGCATGGAAGGACCCACGCGGCGGCACCTATCTGCCCACGGCGGTCGCCTTCGAAGGTGGCATTTACTCGCTCAATGAGGTCGGGATTCTTACCCGCTTCGACGCCGCCACCGGCAAAGTTAGCTATAAGACGAGACTCGACAGCACCGGCGCCGCCGGCGACTTTACGACCTCCCCGTGGGCCTATAACGGCAGCGTCTTCTGCCTCAGCGAAGAGGGCAAAACCTACGTTGTCGCCGCCGGCGAAACGTTCTCCGTCCGCCACGTCAACTCGCTCGACGAAATGGCGATGGCCACCCCCGCCATGGTCGGCGATCGGTTGCTCGTCCGCACCGACAGCCGACTCTATTCCATTCGCCAGACGAAAGCCCGTTAAAGGATCGGCGTCGGCCACGCTCCCGGCTCGTTCGGGTACACCCGCCGATTAACCGTATCCCGCCACGCCGCCTGCACTTCGCCCGGCAATCCGGGCAGCATCTCCATGACCTTGGCGTAGATTTCGGCCACTACTTTCTGGTTTTCCTCGGACTCATCTTCGGCCTCTTCCGGGTCTGCATTCATATCGTAAAGCTCAGGACTCAGCAAGCGAAGGTTATACGAACCTTCCTTCGGTTCCGGTGTAAACGCCGGCGAGTTGGCTCTGGCCAGGTGCAGCTTCCACCGGCCGACGCGGGCACATTGCAGATGCCATCCGGAAAAATACAGAAACGGGGGCCGCTCGACGGCTTCCTTCTCGTCGCGCAGCATTGGCCCGATGTCCACCCCATCCAGAGGATTGCTCGGCATCGCGGCTTGGGACATCGCCGCGAAAGTCGGCAGCAGATCCAGGGTCGTCGCAAAACTCTCGACCACTTTGCCGGCCGGAATTCTTCCTGGGAAGCGAGCGATGAACGGCACCCGCATACCCCCTTCAAATGTGTCGCCTTTACGCCCCCGCAGCCGTCCCGGACTGCCTTGAAACCACGGTCCATTGTCGCTCGTGAAAATGACGAGCGTGTTCTCATCCACCCCGTTCGCCTGCAACGCTTTCAACACCTCGCCCACGCCCCAATCCCATTCCTGCACCACGTCTCCGTATGTGCCCCGCGACGACTTACCCGCGAATGCCGCCGATGCCGCCAGCGGGATGTGCGGTGCGGAATACGGCAGGTATAAAAAGAACGGACTGTCCTTGGACCGCTCGATAAACCGCACCGCCTGCTCGGTGTATCGCTGCGTCAGGCTCCGAATGGCCACCGGCGATTCAATCGTCTCTTTGTCCCGCAGCAGAACCGATGGGTCCATGTCGTGACTATAGGGAATGCCGTAGTAGGAATCGAAGCCGCGACTCGTCGGCAGAAACGCGGTCGGGCGGCCGAGATGCCACTTCCCGATGCACATTGTCCCGTAGCCGACCGACTTCATCACCTGCGCCACCGTTGTTTCGGTTTCGGCCAACCCGCCCGGGGCCTCTGGCCATAGGACGCCAGCCATGCCGCCGCGCACGCCGTAACGGCCCGTCATCACCGCCGCACGCGCCGGAGAGCAGAGCGAACTGGCTGAATAGAACTGGCGCAGCAGAACGCCTTCCCGCGCCATCTTGTCCAGATTCGGCGTCGAGATCGCCGAACCGAAACAGCTCAAATCCCCATAGCCCAAGTCATCGGCCAGAATCAGCACAATGTTGGGCGGTTTGAAACCACCTGCCTGCGTTTTCGCCTTCGGCGATAAAGCCGCCACGCTGGTTTGTTTGATGAAGGTTCGGCGTTCCATCGGGTTCCTCAATTCGGCGTATACATATCGGAAATCCGAAAGCTGCGATACAAAATATTGTCCGCCTTCGAGTTGTAGAAAACTTTGCCGGCCTGATCGAACTCCATCGAGTACGCATCAAAACCTCGGACGGTCTGCACGAAGCCCGCGTCGAAATGGTAGTTCCCATTTCGTAGGCGATCCGCCGACCCCACGGCTGCCGAGTATACGCCTAAATCGACATTCAAGATTGGACGCGCCGTCCGGTTGATCTCGTCCACCTCGAATACTTGCCCCCGGCTATGTCCCCCCTTCATCGCCGCCACCCGGGTGTTTCCGTTGTCGAACACCATGAGCCGCGAGGGATCCGCCGTCTCAAAATTCCCGTCGTGCTGGTGCGAAAACCAGGGATAAGGGTCGGTCGAGTCGATATTGAAATCGCCGTCTTTGCCCATCCGCCACAACACGTGGCCATCGCCGGAACCAAACTCATAGGCGATCTTCACAAGCCAATCCTGGTGCCGGCTCGAATAAAGCAGATTTCCATCCGCCGTCTGCTGAACGGCGTTGCCGTGTGTCCAGTCGGTTCCGGTGGCGGCCAAACGCATCGGAGGGCAAGCCGACGGGCAGGGCTCCCCCAACACCGCCAGGCGATGAACGTCCAGATGATCGAAGGTATCCCATGCCCAAATCACGTTCAGATCCTTATCGAGAACCACAATCATGTCCCCCATCACGTCCACCGGACCGGGCCCCTGCACGTCCGTTAGAATTTGCTCAACGTTCGCCAGAACGGCAATCCGCCCGCCCGGTAACGTCCGCGCCTCATGATGAAAGCACGTAATCTCGCGCTTGCCCATCAACCGAAGCTGTTCGTTCACTCGCGCCGCGTTGGTTTCCAGCAGCGTCATCCCGGTCAAATCGAATTTGCGCAGCAGTTGCAACGATGGCTCTCCACCGCCCACTTCCACCAACCCCCACATCTCTCCCCCTGTTCCGATACGAGTTAGTATCGAAATGTCGCTCGGGCCATACCAAACCACGTTTCCGGCCAGATCATGCGCCAGCGGACGCAAGCCGAGCGGACTGCCCAGCAGCAGCGGGTCAACGAGGGCCGAGGCCCGCGGCATCACCACTTGTTGTTGATACAAATCCCCCGGCAGTTCGCCCGTCGTAAAGCCCTGCGCTCCGCTTAACTGAAACGAAGTCCCCGTGTCGAGCCGGTGCCACGCCTTGTAATTGCTGCTGGCCCGCATCCCCGCCAAGTAGAAGTTCATACTCTTGCCGTTGCAATTCTGATACGGCGTATTCTGCGTCACCCCGTCCGCCCCGCTGAACTCCACCCGCATCCGCCCCCCACTCGCGCATCGAGGAGCGCTGTAAAGGAACACCAGCGAGTTCACGGTCGGCGAAACAATCGCCGAACCATCAACCAGCGCCGTCCGAAAGTCCACCACCAACGTCGCGGAACTCTCTTCGCCGGTCTCCACGTTCCGCAGGGAAACCTCCATTTCGTAGAGGCCCTCTCGCTTGCTGGCCGTCCAGTCCAACGTCGTCAACGGGCCGTAATCGCGAATCACTTGGTAGTTCCCGCCCTGCGCCCGCACCTGAAAGCGGTAGCGCAAACTCAGTTGCTCTCCTTCGGAGTCGCTCGGCTCCACCGCGAAGGTCACCGGGGTGCCGACCACGGCGGCCGCCGCATCAACCCGTCGCAACTGCGGCGTCTTCGCCTCGGCCCAACCGGAACCGAGAATCGCGAAGGCCGGGATCCCGACGAACGAACGAACCCAACTGTTGGTGGACAAAACTACTCCTGGCCGTCTTCTCGCTTTTGCATATCGACGCGGCCAATGGGGAGACGTCCCGACAAAATAAACTGTTACCAAACGGATCGGCCGTCCCATAACGTGACCCGGGTAACGGAACCCGCCGCACCGCTAGAATGAAGGCTAGTTACCGCCTCAATGAGCCCCTTCTCCTGGACCACTCGCGCCGCCGCCCCCCTCAGCCTCCTCCTCCTCGTGATCTTGTTCTTCTGGAAGCTGACCCTCACGAATGAGTTCGTCTGGTTCGACCACCCCGACATGTGCGCCCTGGAGATCCCGCGCCTCCAGTTCCAAGCCCGCGAACTCCACCGCGGCCATTTCCCCTTATGGGACCCCTCCGTCTGGGCCGGGCAATCTCTGATCGGCCAAACCCAACCCGGCCCGCTGTTCCCGCTCACGCTCCTCTTCCTGCTCCTCCCCCTCGACCACGGCTACATCCAGCATGCCTTCCTCAACGTCTACTGGGTCCTCCTCCACGCCCTCGCCGCCCTCGCGTGTTACGCCCTCTGCCGAGACTGGGGCCGCAGCCGCACCGGTGCCGTCCTCGCCGCCCTCGGCTTCGGCTGCGGCGTCTTCCTCGCCACCGTCGCCTGGCTTGACGTAGCTGCCGGGGCGATCTTCACGCCCCTCGTCCTGCTCTATCTCTCCCGCTCTCTTGAAGGGCGCCGGCCCTACGCAAGCGCCGCCTGCGCCGGCCTCTTCCTCGGCCTCGCCTGGCTCAGCGGCCACCACGAAGTCCCTCTCCTCGTCTCCCTCCTCTTCCTCGCCATCTGGGCCGTCGCCGTCTGGGTTCGCAAAAGCGTGCTCCCGCTGGCGATGGTTGCCCTGGCCATCACCGGCCTCATCGCCGCCCTGCAAGTGCTGCCCACCGTCGAGTTCGGCCGCCTCTCCCAACGCTGGGTCGGCACCGCGGAGCCCGTCGGCTGGGACGACAAAATCCCGTACACCATCGCCACTGTCTACTCCCTCCCCGCCCACGGCCTGCTTTACACCTTCCTCCCTCACGCCGACCGCTACGCCGACTGCGCCCCCTTCCTCGGCCTCGCCATCGTCGCCCTCGCTATCGTCGGCCTGTCGACCATCAGCCAGTCGCCCCGCGTCCGCTGGATCGCTCTTGCCACGGCCGTCTCGCTCCTGTTCGCCCTCGGCGCCGCCACCCCCTTCCACGGCACCCTGTACTCGCTCCTGCCCGGCCTCGGCAAAGCCCGCATCCCCGTTCGCGCCCTGCATCTGTTTAACCTCGGCCTTTGCCTCCTCGCCGCCTACGGCTGGGATGAACTCCGCGCCCGTCCCTTCCCGCCGCTGCTCCAGAAAGGCCTCCTCCTCGTCGGCGTTCTCATCACCGGCTGGGCCATCGGCCACCCGGCGCTCGACGATCGTCTCCTTCTCTCCGGCTTCCTCGCGCTCGCCCTCGCGGCGTCTCTCTCGGCTCAGCTCACCCCCACCGCGCTGGCCGCCGTCTGGATCACCGTCTCCCTCACCGAACTCCACGGCGTCTCCACCGCCACCTATTCCTCGCGCTATCGAGACGACCAGTTCCGCTTCGTCAAACGTCTCGAAGAGAACAAGGACATTGCCGACTTCCTCCGCGCCGCCGAACGCCATTCCCCCGTCCGCATCGCCGTCAAGGAAGACGATGTCCCCATCAACTACGGCGACTATCACGGCGTCGACGCGATCCAGGGCTACGTCGCCGGGGTCCCCGGCAACCTCCTCCGCGCCGAACTCCATACCGACCGTTCGCAGACGTTGTTCGCCGTCACCCACTATCTCGGCAAGGAACCCGCCCGGGCCAGTCAAGTGTCGATGTTTGAAGGCAAGAGCGGGGTCAAGGTTTTCGCGAATCCGGACGCGATGCCCCGCGCCTGGAGTGTCCACGAGATCATCAAGGCGACGAATGGCCCCGACCTGCGCGACCGCATCCAAGCGCAGCCCATCGATTTCCGGCGGCAGACGGTGCTGCTCGGCGACGCCCCTACGCTCGAACCTTGCGACGGCGACGAAGTGAGGATGAACAGCCGCAATCCGGACCGTGTCCGTCTCACCGCCACGATGCGCTGCACGGGCATGGTGATCCTGGCCGACTCTTACTACCCTGGGTGGCAAGCCACGGTCGACGGCCGCCCCGCGCCGATCTGGGAGGCGTACGGAGCCATCCGCGGAGTAGTCGTCCCCGCCGGCACCCATCAGGTTGAGTTCCGCTTCCGCCCCGGCAGCGTTTACCTCGGCGCTGGGATGTTTCTCATCGGCCTGCTCGCCACCGGCGTCCTGATCCTGCGCCGCCGCTGACGATACGATAGCGAGTGCCATGCGCATCGCCAGCGTCCACATCCACAAGCTCTCCGCGCCCCTTCGTGAGCGCTTCGGCTGGTCCCTCAATTGGACCTCCGTCCGCACCGCCACCCTCGTCGAAGTCCGCACCGACTCCGGCATCACCGGCTGGGGCGACGGCGCCGCCGCCGAGGACATTCTGCAAGCCCACCCCGAGCTTGTCATCGGCCGCTCCCCCTTCGAAGTCGAAGCCATCTACGAGGACCTCCGCCGCCCACCCGGCTTCCAGGAACGGCCCGGCGCCTCCCGCTGCGGCGGCCTCGATACGGCGCTTTGGGACGTCCTCGGCCAAGCCGTCGGTCTGCCCGTCTCCCAACTCCTCGGCAAGCGGCATCGGTCCGCGATTCGCCCCTACTGCACCGCCCTGTATCGCAAGGACTGGCCCGACCTCGCCGCCGGTCTCTGCGAGGAAGCCCTCTCCTGGAAGCAGCAAGGCTTCCGCACTGTGAAGATGAAAATCGGCTACACGCCTGACACCGATGTCCAAATCGTTCGAGCCGTTCGCGCCGCCATCGGCCCCGACATGGGCCTCGCCGTAGACGCCAACTGCGCCTACAGCGTCGGCGACGCGATCTCCCTCGGCCGCCGCCTCGAAGAGTGCAACCTGCTCTGGTGGGAGGAACCCATCATCGCTAACGACCTCGCCGGATACGCCCGCCTCCACGACCAACTCCGCATCCCCCTCGCCGGCGGCGAAACGCTGCTGGCGGACGAGCTCATCCGCGACTACATCCAGCCGCGGCTCGTCGATATCCTCCAGCCCGAGGTCGAACTCATTGGCCTGACCGGCACAAGAAGGATCACCCCACTCTGCTGGCTGAATCACCTGCAACTGGTCCCCCACAACTGGGGCACCGCGGTTCGCACGGCTGCGATCCTGCAATGGATGGCGACGGTCCCTCCGTTGACCCCGGCCCTCGAAGCTTGCCCGGCGACCTTCGAATTCGACCAAACCGAAAGCCCCTTCCGTGATGCGGTCGTCGAAACTGGCTTCCGCCTTAGGCCCGATGGGACGATCGCCATTCCGCAAACGCCCGGCCTCGGCGTCAAAGTCATCCCGGAAGCCGTCGAACAATTTCGCACCGAGTTGATCGAGATACGATAGGGAGCGTCGGATTCGTCTGGAGGCTGCTTCGATATTTCTCGCGAAGAAGCACCTCGCGCGCCGCACGATTCTTCGAGGGCTCGGCACCAGCTTAGCGTTGCCCTTCATAACCTGACTTTCGCAGTTCGCGCCCAAAAACGACAAAATGTGGATCCATTTGGAGCCTAACCCATTTGTCTGCAACGGCGAAAGTTCGTAGTTCGTCGTGTACAGACCTTCCCCCTATCAATGGCCTCGATTTTCTGGCATTCTGCTGCCATCGGCCATGTACTTACGGAGCCACAAGCGCAAGAAAGACGGCAAGGAACATCGCTACTTCAGCATCGTCGAAGCCCGCCGTCTCTCCTCGGGCAAGTCCGTTCAGAAGCGGTGCCTTTATCTGGGCGAAATCAACAACAGCCAGCAGGATCGCTGGCGCAAGACCCTGGAAGTCTTCGACGAAGCCACCCAACGATTCCAGGCGATGAGCCTCTTTCCCGATGACCGCGAGGTCCCCGCCGAGGCCCTCGACACCGTCCAGGTGAAGCTCGGCGAAATGGAGCTGCGCAATCCGCGCTCGTTCGGCGACTGTTGGCTCGGTTGTGAACTCTGGCGGCAGTTGCAACTCGACCAATTCTGGAACCAACGGCTGGAGCCGGGCCGCGAAGCCGTCCCTTGGAGCCAGGTTCTCCAACTGCTCGTCGTGAACCGGTTAATCGATCCCGGCAGCGAGTTCCGGCTCCACCGTCATTGGTTCGATCAAACCGCCGTGGCGGACCTGCTCGGTGCCGATTTCGCGGTAGCCTCCAAAGACCGGCTCTACCGGTGTCTGGACCATATGCTCGCGCATGAGCAAGACCTCTTCGTCTTTCTCCGCCAACGTTGGCAGGATCTGTTTCACGCTCAATTCGACGTGCTGCTTTACGATCTGACGAGCACTTATCTGGAAGGAGAAGCCGAAGGGATTCCGAGTGCCAAACGCGGCTACAGTCGCGATGGGCGGCCGGACTGCCTCCAGTTAGTGATTGCTTTGGTGGTGACCACCGATGGTTTCCCGCTGGCCTATGAGGTGATGGACGGTAACACGTCGGATAAGACCACGCTGAAGGGTTTTCTGGCCAAGATCGAATCGATGTACGGCAAGGCCGAGCGGGTGTGGGTGATGGACCGGGGTATCCCCACCGAGGCCGTGCTGAAAGAAATGCGCGAGGCCGATCCGCCGGTGCGCTATCTGGTGGGCACGCCGCGGGCGAAGATGCGGAAGATGGAGGAGCAGTGGCTGGAGTTGCCGTGGCAGCAAGTGCGGGATTCGGTGTCGGTAAAGCTGGCGGCCGAAGGCGGCGAGATGTATGTGTTGGCCAAGAGCGAGGGGCGGCAAGCCAAAGAGATGGCGATGCGGAGAAAGAAGCTGGCGCGGTTGTTGTGGAAGCTGCGGGCGATGCGGCGGAGTTGCCCCGCGCGGGATCAGTTGTTGCTGCGGATCGGGGCGGCCAAGTCGGCGGCTGGCCGGGCGTTTGGCTTTGTAGAGATTCAGTTGCCCTCGGCCAAGCAGGCGGTGACGCGGGAGACTTTTACGTTCCGGGTTCGTAAGGAAAAGTTGCGAGAGGCGGAACTGGTGGACGGGCACTATCTATTGCGCTCGAATCAGGTGGGAGAAGACCCGGCGGTGTTGTGGGAGCGCTACATCCAGTTGACGCAGATCGAGGCGGCGTTCAAGAGCATGAAGGGGGAACTGGGGATTCGGCCGATCTTTCATCAGCTTCAGCGCGGGGTGGAAGCCCATGTTTTTGTGGCGTTTCTGGGCTATTGTTTGCTGGTGACGTTGAAGAGCCGGCTGGCGGCATACGCGCCGGGGCTGACGCCGAAGGCCGTGTTGGAGAAGTTGGGAAAGATCCAGATGATCGACGTGTGGTTTCCGACTACCGATGGTCGCCATCTGGTGATGCCGCGCTATACCGAGCCGGAGCCGGATCAGGTGATTTTACTCCACACGTTGAAACTCTCGCTTCCGCCGCAAACGCCGCCGAGGATTAAGGCAAAGGCCACTGGGATCCCCAGATCGCTTTTGAAAATGTAGTGCAGACTTGGCGCGTGGGTTTATTGAAACAGAGGGACTTGCGTTTTGGTTTTGGCGCCAACTGCGAAAGTCAGGCTTGTGACACACAATAGAGGCAATACCCGAATAATAGCCATTGAAAACGACTTTCGGCACGGTTACTATGATGATAGAGGAGCGCCCGGTTGTTCGTTCGCGCCCAAACCAACGGTTCCCGCACTTATCTGCTCATCGTCGATAACCAGTGGGTAGACGGCAAGGTAAAACAGCGCGTCCTGCACCGTCTCGGTCGTCTCGATGAGCTGCTCACCAGCGGGCAACTCGACTCCCTCCTTCAATCGCTGGGGCGATTCTCGGAAAAGCTCGCGGTGCTCGGCACCCATGCCCGAGGCGAGAGCATCACCACTCACAGCTCCAAGATTGGGCCAACCCTGATCTTCCAACGAATTTGGCAAGCCTGCACTATCGATAAAGTTCTGACGGGCTCGTTTAAAGGCCGGCGCTTCGAGTTCTCCATCGAGCGGGCTATCTTCCTCACCGTGCTGCATCGCCTTTTTGCGCCTAGCAGCGACCGCGCCGCGGAAAAGTGGAAAGATGAATACTCCATCGAGGGCACCGATAATTTGGATTTGCACCATCTCTACCGGGCGATGGCTTGGCTGGGCGAGGTGCTCCCGAAAGACTAGCAAAATAGGGCTACCCCTTTCGCTCCGCGCACCAACAAGCATCTGATTGAAGAGTCTCTGTTCGCCCAGCGCCGCGACCTGTTTACCGATTTGGACATCGTATTCTTTGACACAACGTCAATCTACTTTCAGGGCGAAGGTGGCGCGACCATTGGCCAGCGCGGGCACTCGAAGGATCATCGCCCGGACCTCAATCAGCTGGTGGTGGGCATGGTCGTGGACCAAAAGGGCAATCCGATTTGCAGCGGACTCTGGCCGGGCAATACCGCCGATGTGTCGAGTTTAGTTCCCGTCGTGGAGCGGCTGAAGAGCCGGTTCGGAATCGGTTCGGTCGGCCTCGTTGCCGACCGGGGGATGATCAGTTCCATGACGCTATTAGAGCAGAACCTGACATAATAGAGGCGCTCTGGGAATTATGGCGTCGGACCGATATGGCAAGAGCCTACTC
>JAPKZA010000515.1 GCA_026394015.1 Acidobacteriota bacterium | reverse complement strand
TGGGTGATACTAGCGAGAGGGCACCACCCGTTCCCATCCCGAACACGGAAGTTAAGCCTCTCAGCCCCGATGGTACTGCACGCGCAGGTGTGTGGGAGAGTAGGACGTCGCCCAATTAAATTCACAAAAGCGGCCTGATCAACTCAGGCCGCTTTTTTTATGTGTACCGAGCATGTTCGACAGCTTGAAGGCGAAAGTCCTTTTCACAACCGAATAGATGTGAGGTGATAGTGAAGCCCAAGGGCGTCGTCGCGAGGCGGGGTCTGAAGTGGCGACCGCCTCGCTCAGCTTGCGCGAGCGGCGCCGTGAATAGCAGAACCGCACCTAAGACGAGGAAGAGCCGGCGTTTGATAGTGGTAAGCATGGAAGGCTCCTGCTTACAAATGGGCAAGCTGAGGACCAAAGCTCGCGTCATTGTAACGAAGGGAGTTGTGGCTGTTGGGATGCCAAGGGGGTGGTTAAACTTCCAACCGGTAGAGGTTCCGGTCGCCGCGTAGATACAGAGCGTGGCCAGAGACCGAGATCGAAGCCAGGGTCCGCTCGTCGATTGTGTTCTTAGCCATTTGCTGATACTGCTGGCCGGGAGAGATCACCGTGCATTCTCCTTCTTCGCTCAGGAAGTAAACCCGGCCATCCACGGCGATCGGCGACGCTGAGTGATTGCCCCCGATGCGCTGCTGCCAATACTGCTTACCGCTCTTGGCGTCGACGCAGGTGACGATGCCGTTGTCGCTGACCATGTAGAGCTCGTCGCCGACGACGATGGGCGAGGGGGTGAGCGGTACGGCGCGAGGGTGCGACCAAGCGACGTGTGATTTCGTGACGTTGCCGAAGCCATCCGGCCGGACAGCGAACAGAACAGGTTGGAAAAAGCCGGAGCAAATATAGACCAAGCCATGGGCGTAAACAGCGCGCGGCACGTTCGAGAAGCCGCTGCCATACTCGATGTACCAGAGCTCTTTGCCGGTACGAGGGTTGTACGAATACGCGTGATGAGCACCCGGGCTGATGACTTGGGCCTTACCCGCGACCTCGATGACGAGCGGCGTCGTATACGCCTGATTGCCGTTGCCGCGGGGCGTCTTCCATCGGACCTTGCCGGTGGCGGTGTCGAGAGCGACGACGAACTGAGCGTCGAAGCCGTCGCAACTGATGATCAGGAGATCCTCAAAGAGGGCGGGGGAGCCCCCGGGGCCGTGCTGGGGTTCGTACTTGAGGGTCTGCTTCCACCGGATCTGACCCTTGCTGGAGACGCAGGCCGTGCCATAGAAGCCGAAGTGTACGAAGATATCATCGCCGGCGACGATGGCCGAGGGCGACGCGAAGGAGTTCTTCTTATGAATGCCGGGGCCCACGTCCTTGACGCGAAAGACCTCGGTGTTCGTGAGAATCTTGCCGGTTGCCGCGTCGAGCGAGAGCAGCCGGAGGGAGGTATTATTCTCGGTGGCGGTGGTGAGCCAAATCGTGTTGTCGACGATGGAGGGGCTGGACCAACCGCTGCCCGGCACGGGTACCTTCCAGCGCACGTTTTGGGTGTCGGTCCACGTCACCGGGAGACCCTTTTCGGCAGAGTGGCCTTGGCCGGTAAGTCCCCGGAACTGGGGCCAGTCCTCGGCCAGCAGCGGGAGCGATAAAAAGTGACTGAGAACTTGGCGGCGGCGCATATCGGTTATTTGACCATGAATCCTAGTTACCGGGGCGGTAACTGCGTTCGGTGTGGGCCTTGATCTGGTCCGGATGAAAGTACACTTCGCGGAGGTCGCCGGTGGAGTAGCGCACGGCTTGGTCATTGAAGTGAGGAGAACCAACGAGTCCGCTTTCGCCCCCGGCGGTGATCGGCCGGGCGCGAACTCGCTTCCCGAATTCGACGACGGCGACGAAGCTGTTCCCGTTCGTTCCGTACCATTTCTTGGTGTTGGCGTAGGGCCGGGCACCGTAGGAGGCCAGTGAACCCCACAGGGCGGACGTGAAGCCGACCGGGAGGCTGGGAGCTTTGTCGTCAAAAGGATGAATGATATCGCCGGTGAGACGCTGGAAACGATTGATTTCGCCCCACGGCGTCTGCCACTGGCCGAAGTCGGCGGCGAGCTTATCGGAGGCGGCCGAGAGCGCTTCGAGCAGGAGCGGCGCCGGGGCTTGGGCCGCGAAATCGGCAAGAGCAAGTGTAACCGAGCGCCCGGAAGCGGGTGCGCGGCGGCGAACCTCCTCGCCCCAAAACAGGGCGAGCGAGGTGGAGACGGAGGTGGTGGACCAGCGAAGGTCCCAGGTTTTGAGCTGGGCGATTTGAGGAGCGAGTTTGGACTTGATCGGGTCGGAGGCGGGAGTACTGTCCCAGGCCTTGATCAGAGCGGGAATAGGCTTTTCGAACCAGGGGAGATAGGAGTCGTAGGCGGCGGCCAGGAGGGAGTCGACGGTGAAGTTGTTGACGCCATTGAGGACGCGAAGGGCATGAAGGCCGCGGGGGGATTCCGTGCCGCGTTCGACGTAGGCGGGAAAGTCCTGCTGCTTGCGGCTGGCGGGGCCAGCGGCGGACCAGGGGGAGTTGTTGGCGTTGTAGAGCCAGCCCGAGGAGGGGTTGTAGAGGGACGGTAGTTCGTTGAGGGCGTGGAGCGGGCCCCACTCGGTGGCGGGGTTCGAGCCGTCAACGGGTTTGGTCCAATCGAACTGAGTATCTCGGCGGGGGAGGAAGTTACCGTGAAAGTAAGCGATGTTTCCGTCGGCGTCGGCGTAGATTGTATTATTCGAGGAGTTGGTCTTAATCTCCATCGTATCCACGTAGGCTTTGTAAGTGCGGGCCTTCGTGCGGAGATAGGATTGGGAGAGGGCTTTAATCGGTTCGTCCATCAGACGGACCGCGACCCATTTGTCGTTGACGGAACGGACGATAGGGCCGTGGTGGGTGCGGAAGGCGGTGAAGGACTTTTGGGCGAGGCCGGTGGGGGTGCGGTAGGGGACGGTGATCGTTTCGGTGACGACGGGGCGGGATTCGTTCCCGTACTTGTACGTGTAACCAGACGGGGTTTTTGTGATGGTTTCGAGATATTCGTCGATGACGTCGACGCCGCTCGTCGTGTGCATCCAACCGGCGCGGTCATTGAAGCCCTGATAGATGAAGAACTGGCCCCAGGTGGACGCACCGTAGGCGTTGAGGCCTTCGCGGCTGACCATTTGCAGTTCGGAGCGGAAGTAGAACGAGGTGTGGGGGTTGATCAGCAGGAGCGCCTTTTTGTTGGCGGTATGGGAGGGGGCGATGGCGACGCCGTTGGAGCCGCGGGGCTCTTCTTCATAAGGCGGGGCGACGGCGGCGCGGAGCGGCGTTTGGCCGTAGAAGGCTTCGAGTTCGGCCAGGTTGATACGCTCGATGTCGCCACCGATGCTGCCTTCGGTGAAGCTGAGCGCCATCCAGGGTTCGAAGCGGGTGAGGACGCGAGGTTTGACGTTCGGGTGCTGGGCGAGGTAGAAATTGAGGCCGTCGGCCCAGGCGTCCATCAGCTTTTTGAGCCAGGCTGGGCTGGCGGCGTATTGGGTTTTCAGCTTGGCGGGGTCGACATAGAGTTTCATCCGGAGATCCTGGTAGATCTTGGATTCGCCGTCGGCTTCGGCGAGGCGACCGAGCGAGGTGAGGAAATTGGTTTCGATGCGGTTGAAATCGTCTTCGGCTTGGGCGTAGAGGGCTCCGAAGACGGCGTCAGCGTCTGTTTTGCCGTAGACGTGGGCGATGCCCCATGTATCGCGGATGATGGTGACGTTCTTGGCTTGCCGCTGCCAACGCGCAAGCTCGGGGGGAGCGGCGAGAGCGGCCGAGAAAATGACAAAGGCGAGAAGCGGAAGGAGGTTCAGCATGCGGATATTTTCTGATGGTAGCTCAGGGAACGCTGGCGAAATTTGCTGCTATCCTATTTTGTTCATGACACGCAACCTAGTTCTCATGGCGATGCTGGCGAGCGGGATACGGGCCCAACCCGTCGGCACAGCGGTAATCGCGATCCGAGACGCCCGGATTCATTCGGCAAGCGGTCCGGTGATCGCCAAAGGCACCGTTCTCGTCCGCAACGGCCTCATCGAAGCCGTCGGTGACAAGGTCACGATTCCGCCCGAAGCCTGGATTGTCGAGGGCGCGGGGTTGAACGTTTATCCCGGATTAATCGATCCGTTGAGCACTTGGGGCCAGCCCACCGCGGCAGGCGCTGGGCGTCCCATCCAAGCCCCCGCGCCGGGGCCGACACCCACCACGCCGGCTCAACTCGAACAGCGGATCCAAACCCTGGATGAGGGCGGCCCCGAAGAGCGGCCGTCCAACACGAGTTGGGTGCGCGCCGCCGACCTGCTTGACCCGAAGTCAGCGACTCTTGTTTCTGCCCGCAACGCCGGGTACACCACCGCCATCGGCTTTCCGATGACCAACGTTTTTGCCGGGCAGGGAAGTGCCTACAACCTCGCCGGAGCGCGCGCTGGACTGATGGTGGTCGGCGACCCCGTCGGCCAGATGATCACGCTGCCCGCCCGCGGTTTCGGCGGCACCTTTCCCGGGTCGCTGATGGGCATTCTCTCCTACGTCCGTCAAATTTATATCGACGCCGACTACTACAAGGCCGCCCAGGCGCTCTACGCCCAGAATCCCGTCGGCCTGCAGCGTCCTGCGTATGACCGGGCCCTCGACGGCGTCATCGCGTCTCCCCGCATCCTGCTGCCGGCTGGTCGTTTTGCCGAAATCGATCGCATGCTTCGCTTCGGCAAAGAGATGAAGCAACCGCTCGTCCTTTATGGCGGCGCCGAAGCGTTTCGCGGTGCCTCCCTGCTGGCGGCGGCGAAGGTGCCCATGCTCGTCAACCTCCGCTGGCCGGAACGCGAACGCGATCTGGACCCGTTCATTAAAGAGCCGCTGCGGACGCTCGAGACCCGCGACCTTGCCCCTTCCGGCCCGGCCGAACTGGTCAAGGTAGGCGTGAAGTTCGCCTTCTATTCGGGCGGCGTGGAGCGGCCGGCCGAGCTGCGCAAGGCCGGGAAGAAGGCCATCGACGCCGGCCTTTCGAGAGAAGAAGCGTTGAAAGGGCTGACGCTTTACCCCGCGCAAATCTTCGGTCTCGACAATCGCCTCGGCTCGATCGAGGTCGGCAAAATCGCCAATCTGACAATCATGGACGGCGACCTGTTCGACGAGAAATCGAAGCTGAAATTCACCCTGATTGACGGTTCCAAGTACGAGCCCGCACCCGAAGCCGCACCTGCCACCCCGGAGTCCAACCGATGAATCGTCGTCTCTTCCTTTCCTCTCTGGCCGCTGCGCCATTGCTCTATAGCGCTGGTGAGACCATTCTGATCCGCAACGCAAAAATCCTGACCGTGACCAAGGGCCGTGTCGATGGATCGTTGTTGATTCGTGATGGCAAGATCGCCGAAATCGGTGCCAACGTCCTCGCCCCGACCGGTGCGACCATCGTCGATGCCGGGGGCGGATTTCTCATGCCGGGCATCGTGGATTGCCACGCTCACATCGGTTCCGATGCCACCAACGAAGGCTCGATTTCGGTGTCTTCGATGGTGAAGATCGAGGACGTTCTGGCCCCCGACGATATTCAGATCTATCGTGGACTCGCCGCCGGCGTCACCACCTCAAACGTTCTCCACGGCTCCGCGAATACGATCGGTGGTCAGTGCACGGTTGTGAAGATGCGCTGGGGCAAGCCCGCCACGCAGATGATCTTCGCCGGTGCCAAGCCCGGCATCAAGTTTGCCCTCGGCGAAAACGTGAAACGGGCCGGAGGCGGCACCAATTTCAGCGCGACCGCTCGGTATCCGGCCACCCGCATGGGGGTCGAAGACGTCGTGCGGGAAGCCTTCAACGACGCCCGCGCTTATCAGCGCCAGCGCGACGAATACCAGACCCGTTTGGCCAAAGGTGAGCGCGTGCTGCCGCCGCGCCGCGACCTGAAACTGGAGCCGCTGGTGGAAGTGCTCGAAGGGAAACGGTTGGTTCACGCGCACTGTTATCGGTCCGACGAGATCCTGATGTTGCTGCGGACGGCCGAGGAGTACGGGTTCAAAATCAGGACGCTGCAGCATGGTCTGGAGGCCTATAAGGTCGCCAAGGAAATAGCCAAGCACGGTGCCGGCGTTTCGACTTTTGCAGACTCGTGGAGCTACAAAATTGAAGCCTACGACGCCATTCCCTACAACGCCGCGCTCTGCATGAAAGCCGGGGTGCTGACGTCGTTGAACACCGATGCGCCTGTGACCCAGCAGCGCCATCTGTTGCAGGATGCCGCGAAGACGCAACGCTATGGTCAGCTGTCGGATGACGAAGCGCTTTCGCTGGTCACCATCAACCCCGCCCGCCAGTTGATGATTGAGGATCGGGTCGGCTCGCTCGAAGTGGGCAAGGATGCCGACATCGTCCTGACGGACAAGCATCCGCTCTCGATGTACGCCAAGGTGCAGAAGGTGTTTGTCGACGGCGAAGAGTACTTCGACCGCGAGAAAGACATGCGGAGCCGGGCGGAGCGCGAGACCCGCCGCAAGGCCCTGGCCGAGAAATTGAAACCGCCGCCACCCCCGGCGCAGAAGAAAGGAGCCCGCTAATGCGCTGCCCCAACATCCTCGTTTTCCTCACGCTGGCCGCGTCGCTACAGGCCGAGAACTTCGCCATTCGCGGAGTGACCCTTCATCCGGTCAGCTCCCCGGACGTGCCGAACGCCGTCCTCGTGGTCACCGGCGACCGCATCGCCGATATGGGTCCAAAGGCCGCCATTCCGAAGGGCTATAAAATCATCGAAGGCAAGGGCCTGCACGTTTATCCGGGCATGATCGATTCGGCCAGCGTCCTCGGCCTGAGCGAAATCGGCTCCATCCGCGAGACGCAGGATATCACCGAACTGGGCGATTTCAATCCGCAATTGCGGACGATCATCGCGATCAATCCGGGCAGCGAACACATCGGGGTCACCCGCGCCAGCGGCATCACCGCCAGCGTGGTCGTTCCCTCCGGCGGGTTCATCGGTGGCCAGGCGTCGATCGTTCATTTGGACGGCTGGACGTGGGAAGAGATGGCGGTCGAGAAGTCCGCCGCCATGCAGATGCGGCGGGCGTCGATCGAAGCCGGTTTTGGCGGTCGCGGTGGCGGCCGTGGCTTCGGGGCCGCGCGTCGACCTTTTGCCGAAGTGAAGCGCCGCTACGACGAACAGATGCAGCAGGTGCGGCTGTTCTTTGAACAGGCCCGAGCGTATCAGATGCGCAAGGCTAACCCTGTGCTCGGCTTCAAACCGGACCTCCGATTGGAAGCGATGATCCCGGTGCTGGAAGGCAAAAAGCCGCTCATGATCGTTGCCGAGAAGGAGCGTGGCATTCGGGATGCGCTTGCCTTCGCCGAACGCGAGAAGATCAAGATCGTTTTGGCGGGTGCGCGCGAGGTCGATCCGTTCCTCGAAGAACTCGCGAAGAAGAATATTCCCGTCGTGCTTCCGGACCTTTACCAAGTGCCCATGGAAGAGGACGCGAGCATCGATGAGCCGCTGGATATTCCGGCGAAACTCGCCAAGGCCGGCATCAGGTTTGCCTTCGGCAGCTACAACATTGAACGGCCCCGCAATCTGCCGTTTCAAGCCGCGAACGCCGTCGCCAACGGGCTCCCCTATGACGTTGCTCTGAAGGCTTTGACGTTGACCGCCGCTGAAATATGGGGCATCGCCGACCGCCTCGGCTCGCTCGATAAAGGCAAGTTCGCCGACTTCATTTTGACCGACGGCGACCCGCTTGAAACCAAGACGCAGATCAAGCAGATGTGGATTTTGGGCAACCCAGTGAGCCTGGAAAATCGGCATACGAAGTTGTACGAACAGTACAAGAAGCGGCTGTAGCATCGAAGTCGGATCTACCCCCCTTCACGCGGACATTAAAATCTGATATTGTTCGCGTGAAGGTGCCTTTTGAAGCTAAGCCTCGTCCTGCCTCTACTCCTGTCGACCCTCTGCTTCGCCGACGATACGCCGAAGCCGTCCGACGCTCATGCGCCGCTGTTTCGGCCCAAGGCGAACACCGTTAGCCGGGATAGCGAACGGCTTACCGCCAGCCTCCCGAAGCCGCTTGCGCCGTCGCAGCCCATCGTTCGGAATAGCTTCATTGATGACGAGGTGTTCGGCCGCATGGAGCGCGACGGAGTCCCTTCGGCACCGCTGGCGACCGACCTCGAATTCCTGCGCCGCCTTCGTCTCGATCTCACCGGTCGCATCCCGACTTCTACAGAAGTCCGCGAGTTCCTCGCCGACCCCGCCCCGAACAAGCGGGCGCTCCTGATCGAAAAGCTCACCGGCAGCCCGGAGTTCGTCGATAAATGGGCCTACTTCTTCATGGACGTCCTCCGCGCCAACGGCAAGATGGGCCGTGGTCATTCCCTTTTCCACTACGCGTTGAAAGAGAGCCTTGCCGCCGACCGGCCATACGACGACTGGGTTCGCTCGCTGATCGCCGCTTCGGCCAAGAGCAATTACGTCGTGGCGGCCGTTAACCCGATCGTCCGCGAACACGTCGAAGGCAAGTCCGGCGAAGCCGACCATGGCGACGACATCACGAAGGTAAATCAGCTCGATACGCACGACGAACTCACGATTCTCTACGGCAAGGTCTTCCTCGGCATCAACCTCTCTTGTGTGTCGTGCCACAACGGTCGCGGTCATCTTGAAAAGGTGAACGCCTATTTGACGACGCAGAAGCGCTCTGATTTCTTTCAGCAAGCGTCCTTTCTCGCGGGGACTCGCTACATTCCCCACCTCGAAAAATCAGCCGTCGTGATGGGTCACTTCCTCGTCGACGACGCTGGCGTGCCTTACAACACCAAGGCCGAGAGTATGCTGCGAACGCGCCGTTCGGGCGGCCCGAATACGCCCAAGTTTGTCCTGTCGAATGAGACTCCCGCGCCGGGTGCCGAGCCCCGCGTCGAACTCGGACGCATGCTCACGAGTCATCCGCAGTTTGCCCGCGCCACGGTGAATATGTTCTGGGCCAAGCTCATGGGCATCGGCATAGTCGATCCCTACGATGAGTTCGACCTGCTGCGTCTCGACCCCGAAAAGCTGCCGGCCGGCTGGGACGTGCAACCGTCGCACCCTGCCTTGCTCGAAAAGCTGGCCACGTCGTTCCGCACGAGCAATCATAGTCTCCAGACCCTCTTCAAGCTCATCTGCAACTCTTCGGCCTACCAACTCTCCGCCCGCTATCCGGGCGAATGGAAGGAGTCCTACGCCCGCTACTACGCTCGCAAATACGTGCGTATGCTCACGGCGGAAGAGCTACACGACGCGATTGCCGACTCCACTTCGCGCCCGGGCAAGTTCGTCGCGATGCAGGTTTCGGTGCCCCAGGCCAAAGGCGAACTCAAATCGTTCATGTCCGCTTTTGGGGAATCCAATCGCGGCGGTCCGCCCCGCACCCCTTCGCCTTCGCCGCTCCAGCCCATCACGATGATGCGCTCGCCGGTGGTGACGGACCGCGTGCTGGCCGCGAAAGATAGCCGCGTCCAGCGGCTGCTCGATACCTATCCCGATAATGCCAAGGTCGTCGACGAACTCTTTCTGTCGACCATCTCCCGGCTCCCGCTGCCCGCGGAGCGCCAGGTCGCTCTCGACGCGCTGAACAAGGATCGCGTCGAAGGGGCGCAGAACCTGCAGTGGGCCCTTCTGAATCTCGTGGAGTTCCTCTACAACCTATGAAGATCGAAGACCTCCTCCCCACGCGCCGCGAACTTCTCCGTTACGGTGGCCTTGGCATCCTCGGAGCGTCCGCTTTCGCCTCGCCCCTTCGTGCCAACTCCACGGCCAAAACCAAGCCTCGGGGCAGCGCTCGCAACGTCATTTTCTTCGAACTCGCCGGGGCGCTGAGCCATGTCGATTCCTTCGATTTCAAAGAGAACGTTTCGACCCGCAAGGACTTCGATGTTCGCAAGGCGTCCAACGGCATCTACGTCCCGTACTCGCTCTTCCCGCGCATGTTCAACGTGATGGACAAGGTGGCGCACGTCCGCTCCTTCATCAGCCATGAAGAGGTTCACCTCCGCGGCCAGTATTACGTCCAAGCCGGCCGTCAGCTCAACGTCGCCTTCGCGCCAGAGATTCCGTCGATTGGCTCGGTCGTCGCCAGCGAACTGGAATCGCAGCGCCGCCCCACCGATACCTTCCCGACATACGTCTCGTTCAATCTCACGACCAATCAAGTCGGGGCGCTTTCCACCGGCTTCCTGCCTCCCCGTCACGCCGTATTCGATCTCAACCCGGACGAAGCCCTGGCCGGCATGCGGCTGGATCAGAAGGCGACCGAACTGCTCGAAGAACGTTGGCGGTTGCTCTCCAGCCTTCGCACCGCCGGCGGCGGCCGCCACGAGGGCCTCGACAAGTCCATCACCGGCTTCGAAGATTTCTCCGCCATCGCCAAGCACCTGCTCTCTGACGCCCGTTGGCCCAAGGCCTTCGGCATCCCGGAAGAGGACCGCAAGCGCTACGGCAACACCTCCGTTGGCCTGTCTTCGATTCTGACGCGAAACCTGCTGCAGCAGGATGGCGGCACGCGCTACATCCACATCTGCCACGACGGCTGGGACCACCACAAAGACATCTGGACCCAGAACGCCCCGACGAACCATTTCAAACAAGCCAGCCAAATGGACCCGGCCCTGGCCAGTCTGATCGAAGACCTTGCCGTGGCTAAGTCTCCGGTCCATCCGGGCAAGTCGCTCCTCGACGATACCCTCGTCGTCTGCATGGGGGAGTTCGGACGCACCCCTGGCGCGTTGAACTTCCAACATGGACGTGATCATCATAAGGCCTGCTTTCCCGCCATGTTCGCCGGGGCCGGCGTCAAAGGCGGGCGCGTGATCGGGGCCAGCGACGCCGACGGTGCCAAGTGCGTCGATACCGGCTGGCAGCATTCCATGCAGCCCCGCATCGAAAACGTCGTTGCCACCATCTATTCCGCGCTCGGCATCGATTGGTCTAAAGAGGTGCATAAGACCCCGTCCGGCCGCAGCTACGTCTACGTTGACCCGCTTGGCGCCAACGGCTTGATTCCGACCGACGAACTCTCTAATCTCTATGCCTAGCTGGTGGGCCGCGCTCTTCTTCTTGGCCGCGGCGGACATGGCCCCCATCCCGGCCGGGGAGTATCTCCGCGGTCGCAACTTTCCGTGGTCCGACTACGACGTCGCCTGGTACCCGAACCCGGCCAAGGACGATACTCCGGCGCGCCGCTTGAAAATGGCCGCGTTTTCGCTCGACGTCGCCGAGGTGACGAACGCGCGCTACCAAGCCTTCGTCAAGGCCACCGCCCGCCCAGCTCCGTACCACTGGAAACAAGCCCAGCCGGCCGCTGAAAAGCTGAACCACCCCGTTTATAACGTCTCCTACGACGATGCGGTTGCCTTCTGCGCCTGGGACGGCGGCAAACGGTTGCCGACCGAAGCCGAATGGGAGCGCGCTGCTCGTGGCCCGCTCGAAGGCAAAATCTATCCGTGGGGCGACCGCGCCATCGCCCCGACCGATGCCGTCTATGAGGGTAAGGATGGTCCCGCCCCTGTCTGTTCCAAGACGAAGAATGGCTTCGGGCTCTGCGACATGACCGGCAACCTGTGGGAGTGGTGCGCCGACTGGTACGACCGCAAATACTACGAAACGGCACCGGCGGAAAACCCCACCGGCCCCGCCGCTGGGCAGTACCGGGTGCTGCGCGGGGGAAGTTGGTTCGACGTGCCGCCGTTGTTCCTGTCACTGCCCTATCGCAGTTGGGCCCGCCCGCCGGAACGGAGCCCCACAATTGGCTTTCGTTGCGCAAAGTAGTGTGGCATACTAAAGTTGAACATGTTCAATTGAACGTGTTCAGAAAAGGAGCCCGTTATGTTTGTGGTTCATGTTTACCTCGCTTATCTGGTGCTGTCGATCGCGATCACCGTTTGGGTGGCGCGTACGCTGCACCAAAACGGTCGTGCTTTCCTGCTCGACGCTTTTGCCGGCCAAGCTGAGCTGGCCGATTCGGTCAACCATTTGCTGGTCGTCGGTTTCTATCTCATCAACCTCGGTTGGACGGTTGCCAGCCTGAAAACTTACTACGAAGTCGATACCGTTCGGATCGCGATCGAACTGCTGAGTGAAAAGATTGGCGTCGTCCTGCTGGTGGTGGCGCTGATGCATTTCTTTAACCTGTACCTGTTCACCCGCATTCGGCGGCGAGCCCTGGACCGCTTGTGTCCCGCGCCTCCTCCGATCGCTCCGACCCATTTTGTAGGTGCGCGATGACCAGCCTTACGCTTCACTATGACGCCCAGTGCGGGCTCTGCAGTTCCATGCGGAACTGGATTCAATCCCAGCGCCACGCTTTGCCGCTGCACTTTCTGCCGAAGCCCCCGGAAGAGCGCAACCTGACGGTGATCGCCGACACCGGCGAAGTGTGGCAGGGCGATTCCGCATGGCTCATGGTCCTGTGGGCGCTCGAAGATTACCGTTCGTGGTCCTACCGTTTGTCCAGCCCGGCGCTCCTGCCGCAGCTTTGCAGTTGGCTCGGGCTGAAAGCGGACGCCGATTTGGTCTACAAGCTCCAGCAGGTAGAACTCCCGTCCTGTGATCTCCGATAATGGGAACCATGCGCCAGCAACGTTCTGCCGAAACCCGGGTGAAGATTCTTGAGGCCGCGCTCGAACTGTTTCGCGAACGCGGCTTCGCGGAATCCACCATGCGCGAAATCGCTTCTCGCTCCGGGGTCGCGACTGGCTTGGCCTACTACTACTTCGAGTCGAAGGATGCCATCGTTCTCGACTACTACCGCCGTGCTCTCGAAGACCTCAGCCCACTCCTCGAGCCCGCCCACAAGAGCAAGAAACTCGAAGAGCGGGTGATGGCTATTCTTGAGGCGAAGTTCGCTTATTTCGAACCGAACCGCCGCTTTCTGGGTGCGCTGATGAGTAACGCGGCGGACCCGGCGAGCCCGCTGTCTCCCTTCAGCGAACCGTCGCGGCCGATCCGCGAATTCGACTTCGCGCAGTTCCAGCGGGCGCTGGATGAGACCGGAGTGAGCATTCCCAAGGAACTCGCACCGCATATGGCGAAGATCCTCTGGATGTATCAGATGGGGATGTTGCTGTTTTGGATCTACGACCGCTCCGAGGGCCAGTCCCGCTCTCGCCAGCTCATCAAACGCAGCATCGCCATGGTCGTCCTTTTGCTCAAGCTTTCAAACCTTCCGTTGCTCAAGCCCGGTCGGAAGGCCGTTCTGGAGCTCGTCGCGATCCTGGAAGGCTGATTGCGAGACGATAGGGGACGGCCCGTCCTCTGCTGCTTCGTCTGGCTTCGACTCTCGTTGGCTCTTCTGCTGATACGTGTCGCCCTGTGCGGGGCGGGGTTGACCTCGCGAGCATCTCCTCGCTCCCCGGCCATCCGAACGAGTTCCTCGTGCTGATCAGCCGCGGGATCGTCTACCACCCTTGGCCGCTTCAATCTTCTTGAAATCCCTTCCGACCAGAACTTCGAAGGCCTTTGCGTCCAGAAGATCGACGGCCCGTTTGAGTCCGCCATCTACCTTGGCGGCGTCTTCACTTTTGAAGGGGCCAAGCTGCGGTTCAAGCCCCATCCCCGTCTGCTCCGCATCCGCACCTTCGCCGATCATAAGATAGAGGGTATGGAACTCGTTCCCGGCATCGGTGACGAGTACTTTGGCGGATGGGTACTTTACAACTGGTAGCGTTCGTTTGGGCGCAAGCGCTTCTCCCCACCACGTGGGTCAATACCTTTGACCGCGTGTATCCGCAGACCCTGAAATGCGAGGTCAACCCCGCCCCGCCCTATCTCAACTTCGGATTCCGCTTTCAATCGGGCTAC
>JAPKZA010000406.1 GCA_026394015.1 Acidobacteriota bacterium | reverse complement strand
CTACTTTTCTCAGTGCCACCAGACGGTCCCTATCACCCTGCGTCATCAGTAGTCGTCCTTGTTCCATCCCACCAGCCTGGGACTGTCAAGGGGACATTTCTACTTTGCTTAAAGGGGACATTATCACTTTGCTGCCACAGCCAGCGCGGAAAAGCCAGCGCGGAAAAGTTAACATTCCTTCCCCCACCCCGTCACAAATCGGCCCGCCGTCCCGACTCCCCTTGCCTGAACCGCATTCTCCGCTCCATGGCCCCCCGCCACCGCTACTTCCTCCCCGACGGCCGCTATCTTAACAACGCCCCTATCGGCGAACTCCCCCCTCAAGGGCAAAACCTGGACCGCCGACTTCAAACCCTCCGCCACCACCGCCGTCTCCTCCAACGGCCAAACTTCGAAACACCTCATCTACGAACTCCCCGCCGGGGCCGACAAGGTAATGAGGATCGACGGCGTCATCTGGAAGAGGCAATAGCCCCCGCTTTTGGTCTACAATCACAGTCGCCCAAGCGATATGTCATCCACCTACGACCAAGTCCTCTACCCCAGCCTCGCCTTCTCCGAAACCCACCCCGATAACCTCGCCGCCCTCGCCACCCTGCACGGCCTCACGCCCCCCACCGGCCCCTGCCGCGTCCTCGAAGTCGGCTGCGGCGACGCCAGCAACCTCATCCCCATGGCCCTCGCCGACCCCGCCTCCCACTTCGTCGGCTTCGACCTCGCCACCCGCCCCATCGAAGCCGGCCAAGCCGTCGTCCACGCCCTCGGCCTCTCGAACATCGAACTCCACACCCTCGATATCCTCGAATTTCCCCCGTCTTTCGGGAATTTCGACTACATCATCGCCCACGGCTTCTGCACCTGGGTCCCCGCCTTCGTCCTCGAAAAATTCTTCGCCGTCTGCCAATCTCACCTCTCTCCCCACGGCGTCATCTTCGCGAGCTACAACACCCACCCCCAAGCCCACGCCCGCGAAGCCTCCCGCCAAATCATGCATGCCCAGCCCCCCGGTCCCGAAGCCTCGCGCGTCACCGACGGCAAACACTTCCTCTCCACCATTCGCCGCTTCGTCACCGACCCCCTCTGGCAAGCCACCCTCGACTCCGAAATCAAACGCCTCGGCGCCCGCCCCGACTCCGTCACCTTCCACGATGAACTCGGCGGCG
This sequence comes from Acidobacteriota bacterium, assembly GCA_026394015.1. GTDB lineage: Bacteria > Acidobacteriota > Terriglobia > Bryobacterales > Bryobacteraceae. The sequence continues at coordinate 11,098 of JAPKZA010000406.1, read as the reverse complement.
CCTACAACTGCTTCTACGTCGCCGACTTCGTCGCCCTCGCCGCCCGCCACGGCTTCCAATACCTCGCCGAAGGCCTCCTCCGCCCCGCCCTCCGTCCTAACGTCCCCCCCGAAACCATCGCAGAACTCCGCGCCCTCTCCCAAGGCGACGAAGTCACCTTCCAGCAGTACCTCGATTTCGTCACCTACCGCGGCTTCCGCCGCACCCTTCTCTGCCGTTCCAACCTCCCCATCCAACGCAATGCCATCAACGAAAACTTGCTGAAGCTCCGCGTCGCCTCCCCCCTCTATCGCGTCAGCCAAAACCCGTCCGGCTCCGAAACCTTCCGGAACGGCGGCGGCCCCGGCCAAATGGAATCGAACAACCCGTTCCTCTCCGCCGTCCTCCACCGCCTCGAAACCGTTTGGCCCCGTTCCCTGCCCCTCGCCGAACTTCTCCCCGACCCGAGCGCCATCGCCGAAACTCCCACCTTCGATCAACTCATCTCCCTCGCCGTCAACAATCTTCTTTTCCTCCGCCACACCGACCCGCCCGTAGCTTCCCCCACCAAAACCAACCCCACCGCCAACCCACTAGCCCGCCTCCAAGCAGCCTCTGGAACGCTCTTCACCACCATGCTCCACACCCAAGTCCGCTTCGAAGACGATTTCTCCCCCAAGCTAATCGCCCTCCTCGACGGCACCCGCCCCGCCTCCGCCCTCGCCCCGCTCCTCAACGGCACCACGCCCACCCTCATCGCCACAGCCCTTCAATCCTTCTACCGGGTCGGTCTCATGATCGCCTAGACAAATTCTTGGATCTATCGCTCAGCGCAACCGCGAAGTGCCCGCCATCTCCGCCACCATTTGGATCTCCACCAGCCCCTCTGGCGAACTCGGTGGAATCCCAACGATCGTCCGAGCACCCGAAACCGCCAAGCCTCTCATCACAAGAGAAGCATCACCGACATCCCGCAACCAAACCGTGGTCTCGACGACATTGGCGAAACCAAGGCCGTGGCGCTCCAACTGTTCGGCGATCATCGCCAGAGCCTGCCGGGTCTGGTCGGCGAGGTCCGGTGCAAACTTCCCTTCCGCCGTGCGGCCCGTCATCCCAGTGATGTACAGCCGCCGGCCAGCCAGCACTGAGAAGCTATGAATCGGGGAAGTAATCCCGGCTCCGGAAGGGCGCCCGATGCCAGAGCCACGCACGGCGACCGACTGCACCTGCAGCAGTTCGCCCACGCGCACGGGTCTGGCGTGAATCGTCGCGCGAGCCGGCGGCGGTGCCGTGACGTAGCGTCGATACGCTTCGTTGAGTGCGTTGTACGCCGTCGGCTCAGACAAGTAGATTTTGGAAAGGACCAAATCGGCGAAAGAGTACCCGGCCATTCCAAGTACTTCATTCTGACGCTGCATCAGCCGATCCGTCTGTTGCCCCACGTCTGCCCCCCCGGCCCGCAACGCCGAAAGGAAAAGGGTCCCCCCGGCCTCTGCCGCCGCGCTCGCGGGAAATTCGTTCTGGATGAGACGGCGCGCCTGCCGCGACGCCGTCGCACTAATTTCTAGCAACGCTCCCGGCGTGCGCAGCTCAGCCACCAAAACCGTCCGCGCCGGAAACTCCCGCCCGAAAAATCCCTTGTACGCGCGATCAACCTCCGGCAGGTGCTTGGCATCGGCAAGGTAGACGGTCGTGTGCAGGACCGACTTGGGCCGGGAACACACAGCCCGCAACGCGCGCCGCGCCTGTGCATAGGCGTCGCCGGTCCCGACGCTATACCCCGCTAGCTCGATCAGCTCACCTGCTTCTGCCTGCCCAAGCCCGGCCAAAGCCAACCCCAGCTCTCGCCGCGAAATCATTTCGGCTGCAACGCCAAGGCTCCGCCCAACTTGCCTGCCTTGCGCACCATCGCAGGCCCCTTAAACCGAACCAGCATCACCTCAATTTGCGCCCCCACGCGGCAACCCTCTTCCAGATGGCCACCCACCGCGCCAAGTGCCTTGTTCGAAACGATAACGTGGAAATGCGGCTGCCCCCCCGCGATCATGCCCGCTAGATTGAGGATTTCGAGCGGCTCGGTGATCTCCGTCATCGTCCGGTTAACGCCGTGAAACTTGCAGGCACTCAGATTCCCCACGGCGTTCAACACCGCGCCATCTTGAATCTTGTGCTCCGCGATAATGGCCATCAGCGACTTCAGCACATCGGCCTCCTTATCGAGCCGTACCCAGAGTACCTCCTTCACCGTTCCACCACCGGTTACGCGAGGCGGGTCGTTGCTTTCAGCCGCCGAAAGGCCCAGACTCAGGAACACTACGAGGAAAAACCGTTGGATCATGCGAATAACTCCTTGATTTCAGTACTGTTGATGAACGTCGTTCCGGACATCGGCTCGACGTATTCGAAGGCGCGTCCGGAGGGCGTGCCCGTAACCTTCTTGGTCCAATCAATGCCCAGCACCGAGTAGATCGTCGCCGTAACGTCTTCGGGGTAGATAGGCCGTTTCCGATGCCAATCGAAATTCGTAATCTTGCCGCCCTGCTCGTCCGTGGCCCCTACCAACCGCCCGCCCTTGACCCCGGCACCCGCAAACAACCCGGCCCGAACCGCTGGCCAATGGTCGCGGCCCTTAATGTCACTCAGGTTCCCCGGCGTCCGACCGAACTCACCCATCGCCAGCACCAGCGTCTTCGAAAGCAGCGAGCTACCGTCCTTTGCCTTCATCCGCTTTAGATCCGCAAGCAGCGCCGCGTATGCCGAATCCAGCTCGGCGCAATTAGAATAGAGCCCGCCCCGCATCCGCGGATCTTCCATTCGGCCCCGATCGGACTTGCCGTAAATGTCGCCGTGATGGTCCCAGCCGCCTTGATTGACGAGGATGTACCGTGCCCCGGCGTTCGCGGCCACCATGTTGCGGGCAATCTGACAGGCATCGCCAAAAGGACTGCTGCCATATCGCTTCCGCTCTTCCTCCGTCAACTGAAAAACGCCGGCCACCTGCGGCGACTTGATCATCTTCTCAGCGCTCTTCGAAAACGATTCCCATTCGCGAAGCAGCTTGGGCACTCCCGCCCCATCAAGTTGGCGGGACGAGTCGAAGGAGCGCAGAAAATCGAGGCGGCGGCCAAAGCGCTCCCGATTCTCTTCCAGCAACAGGAACGGCATTGTGCCGCCCTTCCGTACGTCGAGCGCCAGCGGCGCGGTGGCGCTATCCAGAAAGCCCTCGCGAATCAACGTGCCGTTCACAGCACCAGCCGGAAAGTTCATCGAAACAAATGGCGGCAGGAAGTCGCTCGCCTTTCCCCGGCCCAGCGATTCGTAAGCGATCACCGAACCGATGCACGGCAGCTCTTTCGCCCTCCCGGCGGTAAAGGGATGTCCGGTCTGCAGGCCGTATTGCGCAAGGTTATGCAGCGTTTCCCACGCCGCCATGGAGCGAACCACCGCCACGTCCTCAAGTACCTTCGCCGTGTTAGGCAGCAGTCCCATCGGCCAGCGGTAGCCCACCGGCAAAGTCCGAATGTCCAGATCCTGCGGTGTAAACGGGTACTCCTTCACGTCGAAGGTGTCCATCTGCGAAGGACCACCCACCAGATTCAAAAAGATCACGCATTCGGCACCGCCACGCGGCGTGACGGCCGCACCCGCTGCCGCCAGCATCGGTTGGCCCAACGGCCCAAGCGCCGCACCGGTGATCGATACAGCACCCACGCGCCAGAAATCTCGGCGGTTTAAGACCGGAAACGGAATCGTTGACTCACGCATGTTCCCTCCTACGGGCAAAAAATAAAGTCGATGCGATTCAGCAGAGCCCAGAGCAAGTCCTCGGCCCCCTGGTCTCGCTGCTGCTCAATCAGGCGCACTGACTGCGCCTTTTCGGCCAACGTGGGCAGGCGGCTAATTGTGGCCAGAAACAGTTCATCCACCACTTCGCCGTTGCCCTTCGGCGTTTTGCCGCGCAACAGTTTCTCCAGACGCCCCCCGGGCTGAATCTTCACACGATTCAGAAGCAGGTCGTGATTCATCAAACTCGCCGCCTGCACCATGCTGCTGCGGTCGGTCGGCGGATCTTCCCGATCCGTTTGGCCCCACTCCTGGAGCAGGTTCCAAATAGGCGCATGGCTGGCCGCAAAGTCTTGATTGAACGAAGCCTCCATCACGTAGCGGAAGGGCCGATCGATGTCCTTCACCTTAAACTTTTCATAGTTTCCAGTGGCGTCGGAAACCGCATCCCAAAACTCCTCGGCCGAAAGACGACGCGCCTGATGCCGCGCAAAATAATGGTCATGCTCTGGCTTCCATCCAGGCGGTCCGTTGGCCGAGAGCTGATACGCGCGGGAGGTCACAATCAGTCGTAGCAAGTGCCGAAGGTCGTGGCCATGGCGACGGAAATCGTCGGCCAGCGCGTTCAGCAACTCCGGATGCGAAGGCTGAATGGTCCAAGGCGCCGGAGGCGGATTCGCCGGATCCTGGCGGGCTAAGTCAAAGCCAAAGGGCGGATCGACGATGCCCCGGCCCATCAGCTTCGACCAGAAGAGATTCACCGTGGCACGGGCAAATTGCGGATCGCTCGTCAGCAGGCGAGCATAGGTCTCGCGCTCGCGTTCTCCCGACGCGGCGTTGAAGCGCTCGCCGGTCAGGAGAAACACCGGGTCCACCACCGCCTTTCCGCGCGGCAATCGAGTGATGCTCTTGGTGGCGGAGTTGTACCCCTTCTCCGAGTCCTTCACCCGAAATTCCGGTATCCGCCCGTACACCGGGGCCACATAAGTCTTGCCGAAAAATGCCGCCTGCCGCCACACATCGGCCCGCTTCTTCCCGGCCAGCCACAGATTAATCTTTTCGAGATGGGCGCGACCGTCATGACAGGAAATACACTCCGTGTCGACGCCCAGGAACAGCCGCGTCGTCCAGATCGCCAGCTCGTCACAAGTATCTTCGTGATTGAGCTCGGAGTAACCATCGCCTCCCATCACCCGATGACGAGCCACAAAGTTCGCCGCGCCATTAGTCCAAGTGGAAACGGCAGTGGTCGTGATCAGGTCGCCGACGAATTCGTCGTATGGGACGTTCAGCTCGAGCGACTTATAGATGTGATCGTGAAAACTGTTGATCCCCGAACTCAACTGCTCGTTGTTTCGAAACAAGTCGCTGAAAAACGTCGTCCAGCGATCCAGAAATGGGCCGACCCGCGAGGGTCGGCGACCAATACCCGCGGTCGGAACAGACGGGAACAGCGAGTCCACCAACTTATTCCGCTTCTCCGCGCCATTGTCTGCCAGAAACTGTCGGACAGCCTCCGGACTGGGCAACCGACCCGTCAAGTCCAGCGTCACCCGACGCAAGAACTCGCTATCAGTGGTTATCGGTGCCGGTCGAACTCCGTCCTTCGCCATTTTGGCGAAAATGTAGTCGTCTATCAGGTTCTGCCGCGGCGGCGGCGCGGCCACCACGGCGCCGCTACATACTAACCATAAAATTGCTCTCGTCATCTGCTGGATTGCCCTTGTAATTAGAAAATTAGCTTCATCCCGAGTTGAACCACACGCGCATCTCGCGATCGTGTAATCGTGCCAAAAGTCCCGCTGCGATTCCGGTTGTCGGCACCAGCGACAAACGTCGTATCGGGCGAAAGTAAGTTAGTATGGTTGGCGAAATTGAACGACTCGGCCCGAAACTGCAGACCCACGCGCTCCGTGATAGCGGTAAACTTCAAAATCGAAAAATCAAGATTCGTAGTACCTGGACCCCTCACATCGGGCAGCAGGCGCGAAATATTGCCGAACGTGAAGTCGGGGGGATTGACAAACTGCGTCGTGTCGAACCATCGCGCGGCAGTCCGCTCACTCGTCGGCAGAGCGGCCGAGATCCCGGTGGAGTTCGGGCGGTCGGCAATGCCAAAGTTATTGGCGCCGCGTACCCGGAGCGGCGTACCGCTTTGCAGCGTAAGCACGCCATTCAGTTGCCAACCGCCGATCAATCGACTAATGACGGGTTGAGTCGAGCTGAACCGTCTACCCTTCCCAAACGGAAGCTCATACACCGAACTCAGCACGAAGCGACCAGCGGAGTCGGTCGCTTCGATCGAGCGCTCCCGGCGGCGGTCGTACTTTCCGTTCTGGTTGTCGAGTGAGTTCACCAGTTCGGAGCCGGCAAAGCCAAACCCATTGATCCCATCGCTAATCAGTTTGCCGAAAGTGTAAGAGCCCAGGAAAACAAAGCCCTTCGACATCCGCTTCTCCATGTTCAGCAGGAGCGAGTGATAGTTCGAGTTGGCGGCATGAGGATTACTGACCGTGATGCGGTTGTAATAAGGAAACGGTCGCAGAGACTGTTGACGCGTGATCGTGGCTCCGCCGAATACCCCCGTCACCCGGCCCGCGTAAGGATTGGGGACGTTAACCAGCAGATCCCGCCCCAGCGACAGATACTTGGGATCGAGTTGATTGTAGTCATAACCGCCGCCGAGCAGCTTAGTACCCTTGTTTCCAGAGTAACCAGCCTCCAGCAGAAAGCCGCCGGGCAATTGTTGCTGTAAGGTAAGGGAGGTCTGCTGGGAGTAAGGGCTACGATTACCATTCTCATCGATGGTCACGTTTTGGCTCAGAAAGCCGCTCGGCCCGAGCTTAGCGCCGACAGGTAGCTGCACCGCGAAAGGAAATCCGTCCTGTAGCCGAAAGGCCGGAACATCCAGATTGCCGCCCGGAGCGGTATAGGCCGTGCTATTGCCCTTAAAGCCGAGCGCTCCAAAACCATTCGAATAGTTAAAGGTTAGTGGCGAGTAGACGCCGTAACCGCCGCGAAGTACCGTGCGGCCCTTGCCCAGGACGTCCCACGCGAAGCCTACACGGGGAGCGAAGTCGTTGTAGTCCGGATTAATAACGGTGCGGCCGAAGTCAACCCCGGCAAATTCGAGCCGCCCCGGAAGATTGGTCAGCGGATTGACCGCGTTCGGATTGAAGTTCGATAGCCCATTGTGACGCTCCCCGGGTACCTGCTGATAGTCGTAACGCAAACCGAGATTCAGCGTGAAACGGCGCGTCACCTTCCAGTCGTCTTGCACGTAATAAGCTTGCGAGTAGCCTTCATTCGTGGTGCCGACGTTCGAGTCGATATTCGCGTCGGCCACGTTTCCGGTCAGAAAGCTGGCCAAACCGGCCCCTGTGCCCGCCAAACCCTGCGGGTTTCCCGTCAAACGCGTGTTGAAGTTAAAGACGCCCGAACACTGGAAACAAGCGTTGATCCGGTACTGCGTATTTCGTAGCTCCAGTCCCAGTTTCAAAGTATGGCTTCCCCGAATCATCGTCAGACTCTCCGCAATTTGCTTCACGTCCATGGAAATCAGCCCGATGATCGTGCCAAATCCAGAAGGAAACCCCTGCAGATTGGGCACTCCGCCGATGTTCACTTGCGGAAAAGTCAGACTGGGCACGCTGCTCGGCAGACCGAGCTTCGCAGTCGGGTCGGTGCCGACAGTGGCCGGAATGAAGGGAAAGTAGTTCCGCACGTATCCCAGCCGAACTTCGTTAATCAGCCGTGGCGAAAAGAAATGGGTATCCGTCAGGCTAAAGTTCTGGTTCTTGTAATCGTCGTTCCGAACACGCGCCAACTTATCGGTGAAATAGCCACCGCCGGTGCCCCCGTTGTCATCTTTGTGCTCCCATAGGGTGTACCGAAAGGAGATCTGGTTCTTGGGTGAGAATTGATGATCCCCCTTCGCCGTCATCTGCTGGGCATCCTTCGCCGCGCCAAGGTTGGCCTGGTAGTTATTCGAGTGAGTAAACGGGTCCGATGGTGCGCGGTTGGGCAGAGGATAATAAGGCAGAATATTCAGCGCCACCTTGTCCAACCGCGCCGTGGGGATGATATTGCCAGGAAAAGCATCCCGTACAAAACCCGCCCCGCTCGGGTTCGCCCGAGTACTCTGCGGATCATAAATCAGGATCGGCGTGCCGCGCGAGTCCCCTAACGTGGAAAAATCGCCACGCCGCTCGGCTGCCGTAGCGCTGGTTCCAATTACCGTATACTGCCGTCGGAATTTCCAGCCTTCGAAATTGAAAAAGAAGAAAGTGCGGTCCTTGCGAACCGGTCCGCCGATCGCACCGCCGTACTGGTTGTAGCGGAAAGGAGCTTTAACGTTCGCAAACGCATTGCGGGCGTCCAATTTATCGTTGCGCAGGAACTCATAAAGGGTCCCGTGGAATTGGTTCGTCCCTGACTTGGTAACCATGTTCACGACGCCGCCCGCCGTGTAGCCGAACTCGGCCGACATCACGCCGCTTTGCACTTTGAACTCCTGAACCGCATCCACCGCGGGGTTCACGTTCACGTCCCCCGAGCGCGGGTTGATGTTCGAAGCGCCGTCCAAAGTAATATTGTTCGCGCCGCTTGGACCACCATTCACGCTGAAGCCAGATACCAGAACGCCCCGGTCGCCGAAGCCCTGCGACGATTCGGCATGAGAACGAACACTCGGCGTCAAACCCACCAAGGCCAACGCACTCCGACCGTTCAGCGGCAAGCTGATCATACGCGCATTCTCGATCACCTTTCCCAGCGTCGCGTCAGAGGTGTTCACCAATGGCGCGGCACCCGTCACCTCCACTGATTCCGCCACCGTTCCCAATTCCATCCGCACATCCACCTGGGCTTGATCCCCCACCTGCAGCACAATACCCTTCCGCAGGCTCTTCTTGAACCCCGCCATTTCCACTTCTACTTGATAGGCACCCACCGGCACACCCGGAACGGTGAAGAAGCCCGCCTCTGTCGTGCTCGTCGGGAAGCGCTGGTTGGTGTCGAGGTGAGTCACCACGACGGCCGCCCGCTGAATCGAACTCCCTTGCGGGTCAGTTACAGTACCCGAAAGGGTGGCTCGGCCAATCTGGCCATACCCTACGGCGGTGCCAGCCAAGATCAAAAACAGTGTCTTCATGGGTTTCCCTTCGTTTGCGACGCAGCAAATCGGTGAGCTATTCGCACCAGTGCTCCCGACGATACGCCTAAAGCGATCCGGACAGAAGTGAAGACGGGTGGCTTCACGGCTAGTTAACTTGTGAAGTCTTGTAGTAGCATAGACATCCAGAAGGTAGGACCATTGATGTCAGCTATAGTACCGGTACTGTCGCACGTTGCCGAGGCGGATGCCGTCCGCCAGCAAGTGGAGCGAATCCTGGCCAGCACCGTGTTTCGCGATGCGCCCATCCAGCAGCGACTCCTTCGCTATCTGGTCGACCAATCTCTCGCCGGCTCAGGCGGCGACCTCAAAGAGTACGCCATCGGCGCAGCTGTCTTCTCGCGGGGGGATGCCTTCGACCCTCGTACCGATTCCATCGTCCGCGTTCAGGCCGGCGCGCTCCGAAAAAAACTCGCCGCCTACTATGAAAGCCCGGGGGCCGCGGACGAACTCATCGTCGAAATCCCACGCGGCCATTATGCGCCCTCCTTTTCCGTCCGTTCAGCCAATCCGCCCCCCCCATCAGATCCGCTCCCACAACCTCATCAGACCCCTCGGCCCTGGCTCTTCGTCACCGCCGCGGCTGTGGTCGGCGCGGCACTCGGTGCCGTGGCGGTGTGGCTCGCCGTCGGGTTAACGCCATCTCCCCTTGCCTTGCCGATCGCACGACCCATGGTTTGGGCCAGTCATCCCTTATGGAAGGGGTTCTTTGAACCGGGATCCTCCGTGAAGCTAGTCATTGGCGCACCCGTATTCGCCGACATCAACGGCCTACTGATCCGGGACGTCGACGTCAACCGCCCAGAGGATCTCTCGACCAGTGCCACCGTGCGCTTACTCGAGCGAGAACGCCACGCAAAATCCGTCCCGGTGGAGATTTACACCGGCATGGGGGAGGTAGAAGGGGCCAGTCTGCTCAGCCGCTTCTTCACCCAGGCCGGAATCGATCTTCCGCTCATCCGAAACCGCCAAACACGTTGGCAGGATCTCAGCGCCGGCAACCTGATTTTCCTGGCTTCCCTGCGATTCCGCACACTGGGCGGCGAACTCGATCGTCCAAGCCATTTTCAGTTCGTCGCAGAGCCCGGCAAACCGTCGGTTCTCAAGAACTTGCAACCCCAACCAGGAGAGGAGCCTCTCTATCAGTTCGCAATGACCAGTCGATCCTCCGGGCGAGACTTTGCGCTCGTAACCGTTGCACCCGGGACCTTTCCGGGTCGGCGCGTGATGTTCATCGGTGCTTCAACCACTTGGGGCACCGCGGCCGGCGTCTCTTACGTTACGGACCCTCTCAGCCTGCGGGAGCTGTGGGAGCGGATCGGCCCCCAGCCCCCCCCCGGCAAGACCGGCCTGCAGGTCCTGCTCCGCGTCGACATTCGAGACAATCAAGCTTCTTCCACCACTTTTGTTACTTCGCACTGGCTACCCTAATGCTTCATTTCACTGCACTGCTCCTCCTCCTCGCCCTCCCCCTCCTCGCCCTCGAACGCCCCGGCGTCGAGTTCCGCGTCTTTCAATTCCCTGCCCACCAAATCCCCCGCATCGACGGCAAAACCGACGATTGGGCCCTCGTCCCCCCCAGTTACTCCATCGGCATCGACCAGCTCAAAGACACCGTCAACAACACCCCGCTAGACAAAAAGGATCTCGACGTCACCGTCAAAGTCGGCTGGGTCAAAGGCCTCAACCGCCTCTACTTCCTTTACGAAGCCTCCGACAACTACTGGGACTTCCGCCACCGCGACCTCCATAACGATATCTTCGAAGTCGTCGTCGACGGAGACCTCTCCGGCGGCCCCTTCATCAAACAAAAGCATCCCGTCAAAGGCTACGACCCCAACGAAGCCCATTTCACCTTCCACGGCATCCACGCCCAGAACTATCACATCTTCACTCCGGCCGACGGCAAGGATTGGGCGATGGTCTGGGGCTGCCAGCCCTGGATTAAAAATCTCCCCTACGCCAACGCGGCCTATGACTACAACTTCAAGCCCGGCCAAAGCGGCAAGCTGACGCTCGAGTTCTACATCACCCCGTTTGATTACGCCGCCTACGAAGGCCCCACCCGTTCTGTCGAAAGCAAGCTCTGGGAGAACAAGGTCATCGGCCTCTCCTGGGCCATTCTCGATTACGACGATGAAAACAACCCAAAGTACCGAGCCT
>JAPKZA010000342.1 GCA_026394015.1 Acidobacteriota bacterium | reverse complement strand
CTCGACTCGCCCGGTAAGTAGCCAACCACGTTCCGCACCTGCCGAACCTCCCGCGACACATCCGCCCGCAACGCCACCGAAACGTTGTCCAGCACCTGCGACCGCGGTTTCATGTCCTTATCAATGCCTTCGTGGATCTCCCGCAGCTTCAGCCCCGCGGCCTCCAAGAGCTTCTCGCCCACCTCACCCTTCACCATAATCGCCGGTATCCCCGCGTTGGCCGGACCGGCATTCTTGGCAAACTTCTCAATCTCGCCATACCCGCTCGAAAGCACATCGCTCAGGATGATCGCCGCTTTCGCCCCATGCAGCTTCGCGTTTGTCGTCTTCGAATCAAACTGCGCATGCCGGGTGTAAACCCGACCGTTGAACGTCGCCTTGTCGTCGGTCTCCTGCGGTTCCCGCCGCAGCATCACCACCACCTTCCCGGCTACGTCCACCCCGGCGTAGTCATCGTAGTTATACTCCGGCGCCGAGATCCCATAGCCCACAAAAACCACTCCGCCCGAAAAATCGCCCGAACTCGACATATTCAGCGGCACAAAGTCCTCGTTGAACTGCAACAAAGTCTTCTTGCCCTGCAGCGTTAAACTCAGCCGGTTCTTACTCCCGAGCTTAGCCTGCGTCGTAACGGGAAACTTCTGGAAGTAAGACGAGTCCACCGGCTTCAGCCCCGCCGCCTTAAACTCGCGGGCAATATAGTCCGCCGCTTGCTCCAGCTCCGGCGTCCCGGTCCCGCGACCCTTCAGCTTGTCGCTGGCTAGGTACTTAATGTGGCCCAGATAGGCCTGTTCTGTCGGTTCAGCCGCCGCGAGCAAAGCCGCGGCAAAGAGGGTCAGGGAGGCAAAGCGCATGTTACGGGTTTAAAGGAGAGGGGAGTTTCAATTCACAGCCGCAGTTCTCGCCGGCGTTCTTGGCCGTCTTCTGGTATTCGATCTCGAACTCGACAATCTGTTTTAGCTGGTCCCAACTGACGCTGCCCGACAGGCGGCGTCCGTTGACGAAAATCGTCGGCGTCGAGTTCACTTCCAGCGCCCGACCCTCAGCCCAATTCTTCGCTACTTCGGCCTCGGTCGCCTTCGTATCAAAGCATTTCAACAGGTCCGGCACGTCGAGCTTCTTATCCACCCCGAACCCTTCGAGCCGCGAGCGGAGGTTCTCGGCCGTGGTCATCTCTTGATTGGCGAAGATCCAATCATGGTAGTCCCAAAACTTGGCTGTATCCTGGCGAAACACGCAACGGCCGGCCATCGCGGCCGGTTTGGCCCAGTTGTGAATCTGCTCGAGCGGAAAGTCCTTGAAATAGACCCGGACTTCCTTCGAAAACGCCGCGTTCAGGTTGTCCCGGATCATCTTGGCTTCCTGCTTGCAGTACGGGCATTGGAAGTCGGAAAAGACGACCACCACCACCGAGGCCCCCGGGGTACCGTAGCCGGGCTGCAGGTCGGTCTTCAATAGGTCAAGGTCCTTCTTGAACGGATTATTCGCCGCTTCCAGAACGGTGCCCTGAATTACGCGTTCTCCGTTCTTCGAAACAAAAAACTGCTGCGCCTGCCGCGCCGCTCCCATCGAGCCTGTCACCGTCACCGAAACGAGCCCCTCGATCGGCGAAGGCTGCGGATCCGAGATGGCGACGGTGATCTGCTTCGGCCATACGTAGAGGTGCCGAATATAGGCCTCCATCGTCGCCTTATCCAGGAACGAGGGCTTTTTCGCCGGGGCCGGAGCTTGAGCAAACAGCACAGAAGTGCATAGGATCGCGAGCAGAACCTTCATGTTCTTTTATTACAACATGAGGAGGCGGCGGGCGTGGTAACATCCTCCATGCTGATCCACGTCGGGTTCGAACTGGTGTACCAATTCCCGCAGGATACGCCGTTGATCTTGACGGTGGACGTCCACCCGTCCCGGACCGCCGATATCGTTTCGATGGAGTCGTTGGCCACGGAACCCTCGGTCCCGATCTCCGGTTATCACGATGGATTCGGCAACTGGTGCAGCCGCCTGTTCGCCCCGGTCGGCCTGTTTCGGATCACGAGCGGTGCCGTCGTTCGGAACTCGGGTCTCGCCGACCCCGTTGTACCCGTTGCCTGGCAGCAGTCCGTCGAAACCTTACCCGAAGAAACCCTTGTCTATCTGCTCGGCAGCCGATACTGTGAAACCGATCTCCTCTCCGATTTCGCCTGGAACCGTTTCGGCGATACGCCCTTTGGTTGGGCCCGCGTCCAAGCGGTCTGCGACTATGTCCACCACCATATTGCTTTCGATTATCAGCGCGCCTCCCCCACCAAGACCGCCTGGCAAGCCCAGCAGGAAGGGGCCGGCGTCTGTCGCGACTACGCCCATTTGGCGGTCACGCTCTGCCGGTGTTTGAATATTCCGGCGCGCTACTGCACCGGCTATCTCGGCCACATGGGCACCCCCATGCCCCACGGGGTCGGTGACTTCGCCGCTTGGCTGGAGGTCTATCTGGGCGGTGCCTGGCACGTCTTCGACCCCCGCAATAACGAACCCCGCACCGGTCGCGTCCTCATCGCCCGTGGGCGCGACGCCGCCGACGTCGCCATCGCCACCACCTTCGGACCCTACCTCCTCGACAGCTTTCGCGTCTGGGCGGTGGAGGCTGATAAACTGGCGGGGTGAACCTGCACGAACGAGCCGCGAAGATTAAGTTACTCCTGATGGACGTCGATGGCGTCCTGACCGATGGGACCCTATGGAACGTCCCGACCGCCGATGGAGGCGTGTTCGAAACCAAAGGGTTCGACTCCCAGGACGGCATCGGCTTGCAATGGCTCAGCTGGTATGGCATCAAAACCGGCGTCATCAGCGGCCGCGTTTCCCCGGCCACCGAAGTCCGGGCTAAGCAGTGCAAGATGGCCTACATCTACCAGGGCCACATCGAAAAAATCCCCATCCTAGAAGAGATTCTGGCCGACGCTCAAATTGACCCCGAGTCGGTCGCCTACGTTGGGGACGACTTTACGGACGTGGTGATCATGCGCCGCGTCGGCTTCGGTATTGCCACCGCCAATGCGCGGGACGAAGTGAAGGCGGCGGCGCATTGGGTCACCCCGAATCGCGGCGGCCAGGGCGCGGTGCGCGACGTCGTGCAACTCATTTTGACCGCGCAAGGACATTGGCCCGAGATCGTGAAGAAGTACGAGCTATGAGGCAGCGCGTCGGCCTCGAAGCCCTCGGCGATGCCGGGCCCGGGTTCCTACATCAACTGACCGGAGTCATCGCGGCCCATCAGGGCGACATCGCTTCGGTCGAAATCATCGAAAGCGTGGTCAACTCCCGCACCTATCTCGAAGTCGAACTTCCTGGCGACCCGGAGGCCATGTTGTGCGATCTGCGGGCGCTCGATTGCGTCCGGGACGTCGAACTGGTCGAGACGCTGCAGAAGGTCTACGGCAAGCGGATCATCATCATGGGCGGCGGCGCCCAAGTCGGGCAGGTCGCCATCGGGGCCATCATGGAAGCCGACCGGCACAATATTCGCGGCGAGCACATCTCGGTCGATACGATTCCGCTGGTCGGCGAGCAGGCGTTGGCCGCCGCAGTCCGCGCGGTCGCCCGTTTGCCGCGCGCGCGAGCGATCGTGCTGGCGGGCTCGCTGATGGGCGGCGAAATCGAAACGGCCGTCCGGGAAGTCCGGGCCAAGGGCCTCCTCGTCGTCAGTTTGAACATGGCCGGCTCCGTGCCGGACGCGGCGGACTTAGTCGTCACCGACCCCGTGCAAGCCGGGGTGATGACCGTGATGGCTATCGCCGATACGGCCAAGTTCTCGATCGAAAAGCTAACCAAACGCGTGTTCTAGCATGCTCGTGCGCTTCCTGGTGATCGTCGCCGTCGGCCTGCTGACGCGCCTCGTCCCGCTGGGCAACATCCTCTGGGACAAATACCTGGGGGACGCGCTGTATGCTGCCATGGTCTGTACCCTCGTGCGGCCAACCTGGGTGGCCGCGCTCGTCATGGTGGCCATCGAATGCTTCCAACTCACAGGCATCCCCGCGGGCCTGCTGGCGAGCGATTCGCTACTGCTCCGCCTGCTGGCCCGCGCCCTGGGGACCCACTTCAGCCTCCTCGACCTGGCCGCCTACGCCGTCGGGATCGCAGCCTACCGGGCTACGTCAGAATATCTCGCACGACGCGCGACGGCTCCACCCCGGTGAGCCGGAAGTCGAGCCCCTGGAAGCGGTACGTGAACCGGCTGTGGTCGATGCCCAGCAAATGAAGAATCGTCGCGTGCAGGTCGCGCACGTGGACCCCGTTCTCGGCAATGTTGTAGCTATACTCATCGGTCGCACCGTAGCTCAACCCAGGCTTCACCCCGGCCCCGGCCATCCAAATCGTGAAGCAGCGCGGATGGTGATCGCGACCCGCTTCGATGCTGTCCCACTGGCCCTGGCCGGCGACGCTGCGCCCGAACTCGCCGCCCCAAATGACGAGCGTATCGTCCAGCAGCCCCCGCCGTTTCAAGTCGGTCACCAGCGCCGCGCTCGGCTGGTCGGTGTCCCGGCAACGGGCCGTACACCAGGACGGCAAGCGGCTGTGATGATCCCAGTCGGGATGGAAAAGTTGGATGAACCGGACGCCGCGTTCGGCCAGCCGACGGGCCAGAATGCAGTTAGCCGCATAGCTGCCCGGACGGCGCGAATCGGGGCCGTAAAGGTTGAACGTCTCCTCGGTTTCGTCCTTCAGGTCGGTAAGGTCGGGCACGCTGGTCTGCATGCGATACGCCATCTCGTACTGCCGAATGCGGGTCGCGATCTCGGGGTCGCCGGTCTCGTCCAGCCGACGTTGATTCAGCTCCGCCAGACCGTCGAGCATGTTGCGGCGAAGAGGGCGGGGAAGCCCCTCCGGGTCCCGCAGGTACAGCACCGGATCCTTCGCGTTCCGCAGCTTCACACCCTGGTAGCGGGACGGCAGGAAGCCGCTGCCCCAGTAATGGTCGTAGAGCGGCTGGTCGCTCGGGCGCTGCATTTTCGATAGCAGAACAAGGTAGTCCGGCAGATTCTGGTTCACCGATCCCAGGCCGTAGCTGGCCCACGCCCCGACGCTGGGTCGACCCGGAAGCTGGTTCCCCGTCAGGAATTGGGTCATCGCCGGCGCATGGTTGATCTGGTCGGTGTGCATCGATTTCACGAGACAGATATCATCGACGACCTTCCCGAGATGGGGGAGCCATTCCCCGAGTTCGGTGCCGGACTTGCCATGCCGGATGAACTTGGCGATCGGCGGCATGATCAACTGCTTCTGGTTCGCCGTCATCGTCGTGACGCGCTGGCCTTGGCGGACCGAGTCCGGCAACTCCTGGCCGGCCCATTTGAGCAGGCCGGGTTTGTGGTCGAACAGTTCGAGCTGCGAAGGGCCGCCGGACTGCGTCAGGAAGATCACCCGCTTGGCTTTCGGGGCGAAGTGCGGCATTTTGTCGGTGGCCGCTTCCAGAGTGGAAAGGGCGATGGCGCCGAGGGATTGAGACAGGAGAAAGCGGCGATTCATCGGGTTATCCTTCGCGGTGGAGCTTGTACGGGTAGACCTTGCCGCTGTTCCACTGGCAGACGTAGAGGTTCTGATCGCGGTCGACGCAAACGTCGTGGACATTCTTAAACAGGGCCGGTTGGGCTTGGAGCAGAAGCTGCAGTCGCCCATCCTTATAGACCGGCGGTTCAGCCCCCGGAGCGGCCACCACGCGGTCGTTCTGGTCCAGGATCACGACGAAGCCGCGGCCTTGCCACATCCGGTAGTCCTCGGCGAACATCCCGAAGCAGACGCCGGAATAAAGGTGCTGTCCGGAGATCACCGGGCGGCTGACAAAGGCACCTGGGAGGTAGACGGTGCGGACATGCTCGCCGGTCAGGGTGAACCACTGGAACTCGTTCCGAATGCGTTCGGTACAGACAATCAGCGGCTCCGGGCCGCGGGTGTCGAGGGCGACGCCATGGGCCTGGGCGAACTTGCCTTTGTTAATGGGCTGCAGGCTGCGG
>JAPKZA010000430.1 GCA_026394015.1 Acidobacteriota bacterium | reverse complement strand
CTTCACACAGGAGGGCCTTGCCATCCTATCGCCGGAAACCAGGGTGCCGATCAAAGTGGCGCTTACTCTACCGCTCGACCCCGTCGGGCTCGCCGAAATCAGATTCTAGGAGAGAGTAAGTGCTGTTTTGGACAGTAGTGGAAATCATTATCAATCGTTACCTTTTGGGAACAAGTCCCGTTCGGTACGGCCAGGCCAAAGCTTGGGCTTCCCTCGTGGCCGTGGACGGTGCTGGCCTTCTCCGCGAACTCAGCGAAGCCGTGGAAGCGCGCTGGCGTGAAGTAAACGGCGATAGTCCGCGGCGGGCGTCAAGCCAGAACTGGCGGTTCACATTGAACCCCGAGATCCGCTACGACAACCCCAGCATCGAGAAGCGCATCGCTCACTTAGCCGTGGAGGGTCTCCTTGGTCGCGATCAATGGGCGAATCAGATCCCGGTAGCCTCCGGCGTGCTCAACAGCACGGCAGACAAGAAGACCGCGGTTGACCTCAGTCATCGGAATGACGCTGGCGACTTTGATCTCATCGAACTCAAGATGTTAACCCAAAGCGGGCACGCCCTATTTGCCGCGATGGAGGTCATCCTATATGGCATAGCCTATCTGTTCGCGCGCCGGAATGCGCGCGAACTCGGTTATGTTTGGGGCGAGACTGATCTGCTGGCGGCGCATCGGGTCCGCCTCATCGTGTTGGCGCCAGCCGCGTACTACGGCGGTGTGCCTTCAACGGGCCTGAGATCACTTCGCAGTGCCTTGAATAAAGGTCTGGCCGAGGAGTGTGCTCGCGGAGGAACGCCAGGTCTCCTGATGGAGGTGGACTTTGAGCAGTTCGGAGAAGGTTTTGCGTGGCCATGCAGCGACGAAAGGCTGATGCAGAAACTGCTCAGCCGGCACTCGGTGATCGATTCGGTTCTCCGCCCGAACCTGCTGCACCGATGGCCAACTCCGTGGCCGCATCCATCCTAAAAGCCACCCATCCGAGAGCGTTTTAGCCTTTGATCCATTCTTTTGAGCTGTTCGCGAGCCGTTCGGGCATATCATTTTGGCCCTGTTCCTCCATACTGAACAGTGTTGAAGGTGGGCCGCTGGTGCATGTTGGCCTCCGTTTGATAAATACACTTTGAGGTCCAAATCATGAAGTCCACTCTGTCGTGCCTTCTTTGCCTGTTCGCCAATCTCCCGTCGTTGGCCCAGGTCACCACTGCTACCTTTCATGGGATAGTTACCGACAGCTCGGGAGCCCGGATTCCCGGCGCCAGCGTGACCTTTGTGCACGAAGGTACCTCGGCCGCAACCAGGAAGCCAGTCGATGCCTCCGGGGAATTCACGGTTGATTTTCTTCGGGTGGGCAGCTACACCATCCGCATCGAAGCGGCAGGTTTCAAGACTACGGTGGCGAGTGAGACCGCACTTACGGCGGGCCAAACGGTGAGACGCACTTTTGAGCTCACTGTGGGTTCCGTGGGAGAGACTGTCAACGTGGAGAGCTTGGCGCCACTCGTGAACGCTGTCAGTGCTGAGCAGCGGGAGAGCATGAGCAGCACTCAAGTGGCGGGACTGCCGCTCGCAAGGCGGAATTACACCAACCTGCTGAGCCTTGGAACAGGGATTACCGTTAGTAACTCCGGGGGCGGACCGGGACACGGGAATCGCGACGGCGGCGTTCGGCTGAACGGTTTGGGCCGGTCTGGGACGACGTTTACGGTGGACGGGACAGATGCTAATGGCAATTCCGAAGGCCGCGGCGGCGCACTATTTACGAATTTCAACTATATCGACATGATCAGTATCGAGGCTATTCAGGAAGTCCAGGTGGTCAAGGGCATCATCCCAGCCGAGTACAGCAGCGCCTTGGCGGGGAACGTGAATCTGATTACCAAGTCCGGAACGAACGCCTTTCACGGTTCGTTGTTTGAAAACTTCCAAAGCCGCACGCTGAACGCCCGCAACCAATTTCTATTAAGAAAGGCCCCGCTGACGTACAACCAGTTTGGCGCCTCGGCCGGGGGAGCGATTAAGCGCGACAAGATATTCTTCTTCACGACTTATGAGGCATACCGGGAGGTCAGTTCGCCTCCCGTGAGCGGTAACTCGCCGACGCCGCTACTGAGGGCCGAAATGGTCCGCGCTAACCCTGCCTTCAAGAGGTCCCTCGACACGATTCCCCTGCCGAACCAAGCCTATTCGGCCACGGCCGACGTCGGCTTTTTTCAGGATGCGCGGACAGCACGAGCTCACGACAACCACATTGTGACCAAGGGCGATATCCGGCTCTCTGACTACAGCAACTTGGCTCTTACGTGGACCCACGGGCGTCCGTACCGACTGGAGCCAATGTATTACATCAATAACGATACGGAGTTCCGCGGTTTTCAGGAGCGGGGCACGGCAAGCTTTGTTACCGGACGCGCGTCATGGACGGCGGAATCCCGTTTCGGCTATAACCTGCAGGACCTGGAGACGTTCGACGGCTTCCTGGCGCAGAAAGGCCCAGGGACCGAGAAGAGCCAGTACGGTCTGCGCATTCCTGCTATTTCAAGCAGCCTCGGTTTCACTACCGCATCAAGCCAGATATGGTCTCAATATGGACCCAGTTGGACCCTCGATCAAAAAGTGTCGCGTAACATTGGCAAGCACTCTCTCAAGGTGGGGGGTAACTTCATACACAGAACGGGCGGAAGGGTCAAAGTGGCAAACCCGACGATCTCCTATATAGGTAAGCCAGACCTTCTGGCCGACATCCCCTCCACGATCAACGTTACCTTCGGACCGAACTTCTTTAACGGTAATAGCCACGATATCGGGGCATTCCTGCAGGACGACTGGAGAATCACGCCGAAGTTGGTCATCAATTTGGGTCTCCGCTATGATTATTTCAGCCACGTAGTGGCGAGGCCGATGGACAGTAACGCTCCGGCATCATTCAATAACCTTGACGGATTGCTGAACGACAAGTTCCAGTTCGGTGGATGGCGAGACCCGGATAACGCTTACGAGAGCGACAAGTGGGTGAACATGGGGCCGCGGCTTGGCTTCAGCTACAACCCGGACGGGAAGAGCAAGACGGTGTTCCGCGGCGGCTTCGGCATTCTTTTCAGCCCGCATATGCAGGGTCTGGTGAAGCAGTCGGTGGCAACAAAGACAGTTCCGTTCCGGACTATTCTGAGCAAGCAGGACGCCGCGAGGGCGAACTTCCGGTATCCCACATTCAACGACGACGCGCGAGTGTTTGTGGAAACGGAAGCAATTCGAACCGGTCGGTTGAACCTCTTTGCGGCATTTGACCCAAAACTCCAAAACCCCTATTCGATGAATCTGTATTTCGGCATCCAGCGAGAGCTGAGTTCGACGCTGGTGCTGGAAACCGCTTTTGTGGCGAATCGCGGAGTGAAGTTCCCTTTGCATCGGGTGTTTAACGCGGTCGACCGGGTGACGGGGCTGCGGCCAAACCAAAACCTGAACGACGGTTACTATATCGACAACTCCCAGAACACGGTGTATTCGTCCTGGCAATCTTCGCTCCGCAAGCGCTACGCAAAGAACCTAGTCGGAGCCATGCACTACACTTGGGGAAAGGGACTTTCCACCGGCGGTGGCGATATTGGTGCCTATTACCAAGGCGACCAGGACGTGCGGACGCAGGACTTTTTCAATCCGCGGGCGGACCGCGGCCCTTCCTCGGGGGACATCGCCCACTATTTCACAACCGATGCTGTCTACGACCTGCCGCAGTTACGCGGTTCGAGAACTGCGGCGTTGCGCCATGCTTTTGGCGGATGGCAGGCGACGGGCATTTTCCGCTCCAATAGCGGCGAGCCGCTGACCATCAGCCAAGGTTCCGCGCTGCAGGGCAGTCGACCGGATTACATTGGCGGAAATCCCATTAATTCGAACAACCGCGAAACGCTGATCTATCTGAATCGCGCGGCGTTCGCTCCCGTGCCGATTATCTCCGCTTCAGCCGCCACGGCGCGGCCTGGCACGGCGGGCAACGGCATGTTGCGAGCTCCCGGCCAAGTGCGTGTGGACTTCAGCCTGAGTAAGAATTTCGATCTTAAGGAAAAGGCGAAGCTGCAGCTCCGTTTCGATTCGTTCAACTTAGCCAATCACACAAACTTTTCAGGGCTCGCAACGAACATCAACGCCGCGAACTTTGGCCGCTTTACGAGCACGCGCGGAGCACGTATCATTCAACTCAACGCGCGCCTCACTTTTTAGTTCAGGCGGGCAATTGGTATGAACAACCCAAGACAACTATTCCTGACCACATGGATCAGCATCGCCGCCGCGGGCGCCCTCTTTCCCGCTCCGCCCGCCAAGCCCAAGAACCCCTTGGGCGAAGCCGCAGAGGTCGTTGCGGCCGGCCGCGCTCTCTATAACAAGACCTGTACCGGGTGCCACGGACCGGACGGTTCCGATGGCGACCGGGCCCCGTCCCTGAACGCGGCGCGCCGCTACTTCCGTCTCAGCGAGGCCGCTATCTTCGATGCGGTGAAGAACGGCATCCCCGGTAGCCCCATGCCAAGCTCTCCTCTGCCAGAGATGGAAGTCTGGAAGATTGTGGCGTTTATTCGCAATATCCGCGCTACGGCATCCGACAATCATGTTTCGGGCGACGTGGAAAATGGGATGAAGGTTTTCATGCAGGAAGGAGGGTGCCGCGCCTGCCACATGATTCGAGGGCAGGGCGGAACGCTTGGTCCAGACCTGTCCAGCGTTGGAGCGCAGTTAACACTGCAAAAGCTGCGGGATGCCCTAACCACGGAGTTGCCACCCAGCAACGGTTTCCGCCCGGTTACGGTTATAACCGCCGCGGGGCTTACGGTGCAGGGCGTCTTGCGGAACGAAGACGCCTTCTCCCTCCAGCTTCTGGACCGGAATGGAAAGCTGCACTTGTTTGATCGACAGGAGTTGCGGGCGATCGAGTACGGGAAACGGTCTCCAATGCCGCGCAACATCGATAAAAGGCTCAGCGAAAAAAACTTTCAAGACTTAATCGCGATGCTGAGTCGCCAGGCACGAAGCAAGATGCGGATGGAACAGCAGGGTGAAAACGAGGTGGGGCGATGAGAACGGGAAAATGGCTGGCCGGGCTGTATCTAGCCTGCGCACTGCCTGGGCAGGTGACCGATAAGCAACTGCTGGAGGCCGATGCCTCCACTTGGCTGCACTACAACGGAAGTTACGACAGCCGACGGCATAGCCGATTGGATCAAGTGAATCTGGGAACGATCAACCGGCTGACGCCCAAATGGATCTTTCGGGTGCCGAACGCATCGCGGCTGCAGTCGGTGCCAATTGTCTCCGGCGGGGTGATGTATGTAACCCAGCCCAATGAAATCTACGCCCTCGACGCGAGAACGGGGCGAAAGATATGGGAATATGCCCGCGTCCCACGGCGGGAAAAGGGCCCGAACCGCGGCGTTGCAATCTGGGGAGACAAAGTGTACTTTACGACGCCAGACGCATATTTGGTGGCGCTGAACGCAGCCACCGGCAACGTCGTCTGGGAGTCGAAGATCGCCGAGGCCAGCGATGGTTATTGGTCCCCGGCTGCGCCGATGGTTGTAAAAGGCAAAGTGATTGCGGGGATTGCGCCAGGGGACCACGGGTTGAACGGTTTCCTGGATGCCTACGACGCCGTGACGGGGGAGCGGCTGTGGCGGTTCCACTCCATTCCCAAGCCAGGTGAGCCCGGCAACAAGACTTGGGCCGGAGACTCATGGAAACATGCTGGGGGGAACACCTGGCTCACAGGAAGCTACGATCCCGAACTCAACTTGCTCTACTGGGGGATCGGGAATCCCGCTCCGGATTTTAATGGCGACGTGCGGATGGGAGATAACCTGTACACGGAATGCGTAGTCGCCCTGGACCTGGACACCGGGAAACTCAAGTGGCATTTCCAGTTCACCCCTCACGACACAATGGACTGGGACGCGGTTGAAATTCCGGTACTCGTGGACGCACGCTACAAGGGGGAAATGCGGAAGCTGATGGCACACGCCGACCGCAACGGATTCTACTATCTGTTGGATCGGGTGACGGGGAAATTCCTTACGGGGACACCCTTCGTGAAACAGCTGAACTGGGCGACCGGATTGACAGCCGAGGGGAGGCCCGTTCTGGTTCCAGGAATGGAGCCGAGCCTTAAAGGAACAAAGGTCTGTCCGGCCGCGAGTGGCGCCGCCAACTGGATGTCACCGGCCTATAGCCCCGACACGGAGCTGTTTTATGTCGTCGCCCAGGAGGGCTGCGGAATGGCGTACAAATCCACGGAGACGTTTCGCCCGGGCGGGTTTCAGTACCGGGCCACGGGAGACGTAAACATGAAGGACGACTCGTGGAAAATCTACGTGCGGGCCCTCGACCTCACGACAGGGAAGCTGAAGTGGGAGTCCGAGAGGGTGGGTTCCACCAGTTTCGGAGGGGGGCTGCTTTCGACCGCGGGCGGCCTGATTTTCTCTGGCGAGGTGAACGGCCAATTTGTTGCGCTTGACGCGAAAACGGGCAAGACTGTTTGGCACTTTAACACTGGGCAGCCCATTACAGCGCAGCCGGTCACGTATACCGTCGCGGGCAAACAGGATGTGGCAATTGCCGCCGGAGGCGATGTGATTGCGTTTGGGCTGCTGGAGGCAAAATGAGGATTCACCGGATTTGTGTGGTTGCGCTGACCGTGGCGGCTGGACTGGCTCAGGAACGGTATACGGTCTCCCGGGAGCCGGCGAACGGGGCAGGATCTCCGGAGGTGATCATACTGCGCGACAATACGGTTGGCGTAGAGGCTGCTATTGCGCCAAGCGAAGGCGGCGAGCTAAGCAGCTATAGGGTTCGATTCCGCGGGCAGTGGATAGAGTTGCTGTTCCACGCGCGGAACTATACACCCGGGCCGGGCTTCAAAGGTAAGGCTCCGCTGCTCTGGCCCGCCGTGGGGGCGCAGTATCCAGTGGGCACCATCCCGAAGGCAAGCTGCGGAGACGGAACCTATCCGCTTCGCGGGAAAGAATATCCGATGCCTTGCCACGGTTTTGCAAAGGGGCTTCCATGGAAGGTCGTTGCCAGCGGGGCCACTGGCAACGGGGCGCGGGTTACGGTGGAGCTGGCCGATAGCGAAACGACCCGTAAGTTCTATCCCTTCGCCTTCTCGGTCCGCGCTTCCTATGAGTTGGCGGCCGGGCAAATCACGATCGACTACGCCGTGAGTTCCGGGGAGGGCAACGCTGGGCCGATGCCGTTTGCCATTGGCAACCACATTGCCTTTAAGATCCCCTTTGTGGACGGAACCCCGGCGGGCGATATGACCTTTGTCACCCCTAGCACCGTGCAACTGTTGCGGAACGAACGAGGGGTGTTAAGCGGACAGTCAAAGCCCCGAAGCTTCGACCTGCCCACCCGCTTGGCTGACTTCGATGCCCTCGTGGCAATACCGCTAGCCGGCTATAAGAGCCAGCCGTACGCAATTTTAGCCGACCCGCAGGGCCTTTCACTCCGGATTGCGCAGCAGGCGAGCACAACGGCCGCGGAGCCGCTCGTCCGGTTCAACGTGTTTGGCGGACCGAAGGTGGGCTATCTGAGTCCGGAACCGTGGTTTGGGACGCAGAATTCGCTGAATACGGAGAGGGGGCGCGTGCTTGTTGCGCCGGGCGACACGTGGAAGTGGCGCCTGGAGCTGCGGGCCGAGGAGCCGATTACCGCAGTCACCTCGGGCGTGGAGAAAGTGGCGGGCGGCTTCGGATTCGTGGAGGGTCCCGTATGGTCGCCGAAGGGCTATCTGGTATTCAGCGACATCTACAACTCGCGAATTCATAAACTAATGCCGGGGCACCCAGTCGAGATTCTGCGCAACCACAGCTCGGCGGCCAACGGAAACGCAATGGACGTCCAAGGGCGGGTGTACACGGCGGAGCGGGACGGCCGGCGCGTGGTGCGCATGGATGTGGACGGGAAGCTGAACGAAGTGGCCGTCAAGTGGGAGGGAAAACGTCTCAATTCCCCGAACGATGTGGTCGTGCGGCGGGATGGACATGTGTATTTCACGGACCCGGCGTCAAAAGCGGTGCTGGAGCGGCAGGAATTGGGGTTTAACGGCGTTTACCATGTGACGCCCGCCGGTACCATTTCGCTAATCACGGCAGGCTTAGCGCGGCCTAATGGGATTACGCTCGCGCCCGACGGGAAGACGCTGTATGTCGCCGACTCCGAGAAACGCAAGATTTTTGCATTCGATCTGGACAGAGCCGGCCAAGCGTCCAACCAGCGGGAGTTGGTCAGCGCGGTGGATGGCGCTCCGGATGGACTGAGGGTAGCGGCCAATGGCAACATCTACACCTCTTGCCGAGGGATTTGCGTTTACTCGCCCGCGGGTAAGTTGCTTCGACTGATCGAGTTTCCCGAGACGCCGGCCAACTGCGCCTTTGGCGGCGATGACCTACAGACCCTTTACGTTACAGCGCGCACTTCTGTCTACGCGGTCCGGATCCCGGACCGGGGCTCGCTGCCGTATTCATACTGAGTTGACCGATTCCGCCGTGCGAGGTCCGTCTGAAGGTTGAGCCCAGGTTCTAGGGTGTTGCTTGGCCGGGCATCCAATCTGCCTTCTGCAAGTCTGCCTTCTGCAAGTCTGCGAGTTTCGCAGCATCAGGGTCGTTTGCCTTTCGGCACTGCTCGATACGATCGCGCAAGGCGACGAAGTCGGCCCTGTGGTGTTCGCGCACCGGACCGGGGATGGACGCGAGCCCGACCGCTATGACCGCCGTCTCCTTCAATAGCCAACCCTTGGGTTCCTTCGTCGAACCGGTGCTGCGATCATCAAACCAAGCACCTGTTCGCGGAGCACCGTCCAACATCGTTCCTGCACCTTCTCCGGTAACGCTTCGGGCTTCAGGCTGAGCAGCAACGCGACTTGACCGCGCTTGGCGGGGTCGCCATCGTCGAAAAACGCCGCGACTCGGCGGACCCAGTCCGGCTGCTGCGCGAGACGGGAAAGCGCGGCGCGCGTCTGGTCCAACTGCTCGAAACTGGTTCTGCGCAATAGATCCGGGATGGACGTGTCGTCGGCTCCGTGAGCACGCGCGACCGGCACCACCATGGGTTCTCCTTTCATCTTCGCGAGTACCTTCCTCAGCTTTTCTGGAACCGGAATCGGATACTCCTCCCGGCGAATAATCTCACCCTCCAGCAAGTCAGCAAGTCGGGCAGGGTGCCTTCGGGCAACTTCTCGTGCTTCCAGTCGGCACCTCGTTCGATCAGGAGGCAGGCGACGAACCAGTAACCCATGGCCGCCGCGTGTCCAACGGGGCCGGGTCCGTCTGGCACTCGCCAGGTCAAATCCGCGCCGTGATCGAGCATCAGCGCCAAGAGTTCGGGAGCCTTTTCGTCGCCGTCCGGTGCCATGCTCCGCCACCAGAGCGGGCGGTGTTCTTCGTCCAGCACGTTGGGATTGGCACCCGCTGCGAGAAGGAACCGGGTCAACTCGGGACCCATAGCCGTGGCGTGCAAGAGCGTGTCGGCAGAGGTGTCGCGCTTGGGGTCGGCCCCGGCGGCGAGGAGTCTACGGGGGAGGTCGATGGATTCCTCCGTGTTGTCGGCCTGCAAGACGGCGAATTGCCAAAGTGTCGTGCCCCCGTTGTGAGGCTGGTGCAACTTGCCGGCGGCGGGGATCAACTGCTGGACCAAGCCGACGTCATGCTTGACCATGGCCTGCGCGAGGTCCAGGGCCGGCCCTGGAAAATAGGCGCTGCCGCTGAATTGGCGCTGATCCTGAACCGCTCTGACGGAGGCGGCGACCGACGAAAACAGTAAGGGGACCGAGGGAATCAGCAGGACCATCAGGGCGGCAATCCGCATGCCGTCAGAGCGAAGAAAGGGAAAGGCGGCCGAGGTCAGGACAATCGGGGCGAGGACGATTAGGTAAGCAACGAGCAGAAGCCCGTTCGTCCCTCTCTCGAAGAGCTTCCATAGAACAACCGCCGCGATCCCGTCGAGAATTACGAGCGCCCCAAAGGCCTTCGTCACCATCAATGCTTTCCTCCTGCAATGGGCACTATCGAAACATAGGGCGTAAAACCCCGGGGTTTCGACTCAAGGCAAGAACGTGAAATGTTGGGTCTTGGTGGAGGGGTGAGACCGGTTGCTCGACTTCGCGGTTCATGATACTGTTCGTGCGAAGCCGGGAGCCAACGTATGCATTCTGGTTTCTATGGGACGGTGAGCTATGAACACGTTGACTCGTCGTAGTTGGATCCAAGCGGCAGGTGCGACTGCCGGACTTTTCACAATCGACCCGGCGGAACGGCTTTTCGGGCAAAGCGCCGCAGGAAAAGGCAAGCGGGACTCCTTGCCGATGCAGCTTTATAAGAGCCTGACGGAGGCACAGAGGCAAAAGCTCGTGCTGGCCGTGGATGACCCGAAGCGGCAATACATCAACAATTGGTGGTACATCCACCCGGAACACCGGATCCCGAATTCCTTCAGTGCGGAACAACAAGACCTGATTCGGCAGATTTTCAATTCGATGCATAGTCCGGGGCTGCGGGATGCGGTGAACCGGCAGGTACTGATCGACCAGTATGGCGAGGAAAAGAACGCTCCCTCGGCAGGGTTCTTCGGTACCCCGGCAGATGAGAACTTTGAGTTCATCTATACGGGGCACCATGTGACCCGGCGTTGCAATGCGCACTTCGACAAGGGGCAAGGATTTGGCGGGGCGCCGATTTTTTATGGGCACTACCCGCACCCGGCAAAGGAGATGCGGGAGAACTTCAACGAGACCAAGGATCACGTCGGCAATCCTTACTGGTATCAGGGGACGACGTTCAATCGGTTTGTGGAGGCGCTGGATGGGCGTCAACGGAAGATGGGTTTGGTGACAGCCGAGCCTCGGAGTGAGAAATCCGATGTGGTCGTGCAGATCACGGCGGAGAAGCGCGGGTTGCAGGGATCCGAATTGAGTGCCGACCAGAAGAAGTTATTGGTTGAAACGATGCGGGGCATGTTGGCGATGTTCCGCGAGGACGATGTTAACGCGACGATCCAGACTATTCAGAAGAAGAATATCGTCGATCGGCTTTCGGTTTCCTGGTACGGGGGGAAATACGACATCGGTTCGGACGAGGTTTGGGATACGTGGCAGATTGAGGGTCCGGATATGGTTTGGTACTTTCGCGGGGTGCCGCATATTCACTCTTACTTTCAATTGAAGAGTTAAGGACCGGAGCACGCGGTGTTCGCTATACTGGCGGCGATCGAGATTTCGATGGCCGCTAGGAAGTCGTTCGTCGTTCGGATGTGGCGGTGGAGGCCGACCGCGAAGCCGCCGCTCAGCAGGTGTTCAACGCGGTTTGAGTTGAGCGACTTCAAGAACTCGTTGCAGTCGCTCGGTAGCGCTGGTATCGCCATAGAATGTTCGGCGGAGAAGTTCGAGGGCTTGGAGGCGCTCAACGGGCGGGCGGGTGAGCCAGTAGGAAATCGCGTAGTTGGGATCGGTCGATTCGAAATTCCTGGGAAACTTCTTGATCAGTGATCCCCATCGCTCCATAGTCTAGCGCTAGTCGACGATCGCTTTGAGGGGGCTTACTTAGAGTAGGTCTTGAAACTGTTGGATCGACATGCCGGATGCGCGAATCAGGGAGCGGAGTGTCCCAGGTGCCAGTTCGCGGTGAAGGGGCACTGACAAGACTGCCGGATGGCGGAGCTTGATGAGGATCAGGTGACTGCCGACCTGCCGGTCCCGAGTCCAGCCTGCACGGACGAACGCTCTGACTGCTTGTTCGCCAGAGACTACGGGCAACGACACTAGGCGACTTCTACTTCGATTTCCCGAACCTCAAGATACAGGGGCAGGCTGTTGGCCCGTCGCGCGGAGAGACAACCCTTTATGGCCTCTCGAACGTTTTCGATCGCCGCGGCCTCGGTAGAGCCCTGGGAAACACACCCTGGAAGGGTTGGGCATTCAGCGATGATCATGCCCGTCTCGTCCCGTTCTAAAGTGATGAGCAATTTCATATTTCGAGGTTAGCGCAGTTCTTGGAATGTTGTTTGCCGGGGCGGGCGGATGTTACTCGATGATGGCTTGATAGACGAGGCTTCGGGATAGGGCGTGGATGGCTCGGGAAGTGTCAAGATTCTGGTGCTGGACCATGCCGACGAAGAAGAGATCGCTCGCGGGGTCGATCCAGAACCAGGTTCCGGCGATGCCCCACCAACTGTAGGTACCGTTGGGGACGGGGGTGCCGGCGGCGGCGGCGTTGGTGATGACCTGGAAATCCAGGCCCCATCCGGTGCCGGGGGGCATCGTCTTGAGAGGTTCGGGGTTGACGTGGTTGGTTCGCATCATCTCGACGGTGCGGGGGGCGAGCAGACGGGTTCCGTTGAATTGGCCACCGCGGAGGCGCATTTCGCAGAAACGGGCGTAGTCGAGGGCGGTGGAGTAGAGGCCTCCGCCGCCGGAGGGGCCGAGGGGGATGAGGGTGGGGTCGGGGCGGTTCTCGTCGACGGTGAGGGTGGGGCCGGCGCCCTTGTAGACCGGGGCGAGGCGGGGGAGCTTTTCTTGGGGGACGTAGAAGGCGGTGTCGTGCATGCCGAGGGGGGCGAAGATGCGCTGGCGGAAGAAGTCGGCGAGGGGTTGGCCGGAGAGTTTTTCGACGAGGTAACCCTGGACGTCGACGGCGATGCTGTAGGACCAACGGGTGCCGGGTGGGGCGAGGAGGGGGACCTGGGAGAGGCCGTCGATCATGGTTGGGGGGGGGGCGTTGGCGTTGAGCAGGTTGGCATCGATGATCATCTCGTCGACGGGGGAGGCGGGGTTGAGGACGTAGCCGAGGCCGCCCGAGTGGGTCATGAGCTCGCGCATGGTCATGGGGCGGGGGGGATCTTCGAGTTTGGGGGTGCCGTCGGGGTTTTTACCGGAGTAGACTTTGAGGCGGGCGAAGGCGGGGATGTAGCGGGAGACGGGGTCGTTGAGCTGCCATTTTCCTTCTTCATAGAGCATCATCATGGCGACGCCGGTGATGGGTTTGGTCATGGAGTAGATGCGGAAGATGGAATCGGTTTTGAGGGGGCCGTGGGTTTGGAGGCTGGCGATTTTGCCGTGGCGGGCGATGAGGGTGACGAGGCCGGCGACTTGTTTTTCGTCGACGAGGCGCTGCATGGCGGAGTGGAGGCGGGCGAGGCGGCGGCGAAGATGGCGAGGGCGACAGCAGGGAGGGGACGGAAGGGAGAGGTCATCAGTCTTTCATCATATTCCGTGGTGGATTTTGGCAGGGTGTAGACTGGGAACTAATATCGAGGCGGGGAGGGATGGATGTCGACGTTTGGTGCGGTGTTTCCTTATCTACTCGGCCTGTTCGTCGTGATTTCCGTAACCGTCGGTTCGCTGTGGTTTAGTCGGCGGCGTCGAATGGGACAGGCGCTGTTGACTTACACAGATAGTTCTCGCTGGTTGTTGGCTGGGATGTCGCTGCTGCTAAGTTTAAGTACGGTTGTTGGATATGGGAGCGGTGAGTCGATAGGGTCGGTGCTTCTTCGGCTAGGGATGTTTAGCGCGACGGGTTTCTTCGGATGGTTTAGTCGCGGATTTTCGGTGCATGAAGAGGGGATCGTGTTCGGAATGACGGCAATGTACTGGAGCGAATTGGAGGGCTGGAGTTGGGATTCCGGGAAGAGGACTCTTTTGGTGTGGTCGCGGTCGTGGTGGGTGCGGGGGATGGCGCTTCGGCCGCTGAATGGGTTGAATACAGGGCAGGCGAAATCGGTGGAATTGGAGGGGCTGCTGGAGCGGTTTGCGGGCGGGGTAAAGCGGGCCCTGTAGGGTATGATGGGGGCATGTCGGCGCAGCATATTCCTCGGATCAGTTTGGACGAGTTTTTGGAGTTGGAGTCCAACGCTACGCATAAAAGCGAGTATTGGGATGGGCAGGTGTTCGCGATGGCGGGGGGGACATACGACCACGCTCTGATCGCGTCTAATGTGATGGGGGTGCTTCGGGAGCGACTGCGGGGGCAGCCCTGTCGTGTAATCGGCTCGGATCTGCTCGTCGAGGCGGCGGAAGACGGGCTCCTCACTTATCCTGATGTGATCGTGATTTGTGGGGAGCCTCGGTTTGTGGGGCCGAAGCGGTTGGTGGTTTCGAATCCGGTGCTGGTGGTCGAGGTGCTTTCGCCGTCAACGGAAGGGCGGGACCGTGGAAGGAAAGCGACCCAGTATCGGAAGAACCGGACTCTTCAGCAGTATGTGTTGGTTGCGAGTGATGAGGCCCGGGTAGAGGTCTATACGCGGGCTGAAGGCGGGACTTGGTCGCTGCGGGAGTGGAGCGGGATGGAGGCGGTGGCGGAGTTGGGGAGTATTGGGTGCGCGGTGCCGTTGGGCGAGGTTTACACCGGGGTGGCGTTCGAGGTGTAGATGGCTCGGCGCATTTCGAGATGATTGTTTCTGATCGTAGACGGGTGATAGACTTCGGGGCGTGAGACGACTTAGTTTGCTAATGCTTTTGGTGGCGGGGGGATTGGCGGCGCAGCCGAAGGTGGAGGAGTGGCGGGCGCTCTCCGGGGAATGGAAGGAGACGGCGTTTCCGCGTAAGGGCGTGGTTACGATGGCCGG
>JAPKZA010000437.1 GCA_026394015.1 Acidobacteriota bacterium | reverse complement strand
AGAGGTGCGCAGGTCGTCCTGACGCCGTTCCTTCGCGCTGGTCGTCAGGTCGGGGCCCAGTCGTCCACCGCGGCCTTGCACCATGTGGCAGTTGCCGCAACGTCCCTGGCCGAAGAAGATCGCCGCGCCAGCCAGGGGGTTGCCGGTGAATGCCGCTTCTGCCTTGGCCCCTTCGAGAGAACGCAGATAGGCAACGATGGCCTTCGCGTCTTCGACGGGCATGGGGAAGGCGGGCATTTGGGTCCCGGCGATGCCTTTGACGATATTGCGCAAAATGGCTTCGTCGCTGCCGCCCGATTTCCAGTCGCCGCGGGTAAGATTGGGGGCGCGTCCGCCCAGCGCGCGGGCTCCATGGCACGCCGTGCAGTTCTTGTCGAACAGTTCCCCACCGCGGGCGATCGGGGCGGCGTGCGGCGACTGCGCCTGGAGCGCGAATGCGACGGCGGCCAATGCTAGAAATCGTGCGATCATCCGCACGAGTCTATCGCGCTTACTTGAGAGACTTCAAATACTCAAGGATGGCTTCGGCGTCGGCCTTGTTGAATTTGTACATCGGCATGGGTGGCCCGGCCGGGGTTCCCTTGGGGCCGAGGCCGGTGGAGAGATACTTCAACATGCTCAGTTCGCCCCATTTGGCCCACAGTCGGCTGGTGGAGGTGAGGTCGGGGGACGTCTTGTGCCAGCCCGGGGGCGGTGTGCCGATGGGCATGAAATCAAGCACGGCTCCCTTCATCCATTTGGACCGATCGAGTTCACCTTTCTCGGTTTTGGGGGTGTGGCAGTCGGCGCACATTCCGACATCCTCGACGAGGTAGCGGCCACGTTCGATGAGTTTGGGGTCCGCGGCAAAAGCGGGAAGAAGGGAGGCGGCGAGAAGGACGAGTGTGCGCATAGAACCAGCTTACTCCGATCGCAAAGAGGCAAGCAGGGGCGCGCGGAGGGCGGCGCGGGTAGCGAGGACTGAGGCCAGGAGGCCGGTAAGGGCAACGGCGGCGACCAGTCCGAGCATCGGAAGTAATGGGGGTGCCTGACCGCGCTCAAGCAGAGACGGCGCCACCGCCACCAGTGCGCAGAGGGTGCCGACCGCGAGGCCAAACCCAAGCAGGAGCAGGTTCTCCAGGACGATGACTTGAGCGACTTCGCCGCCCGTGAAGCCGACCGCGCGCAGCAGCGCGAGTTCCTTGCGGCGTTCGAGAACGTTGCGCAAGAGGACCGCGCCCAGCCCGAACGTGCCAAGAATGAGCCCGAGAGCACCAAGGGCCTGAAAGGTTGACAGGTAGGCGTGCTCCACACGAAGGAACTGAGCCAGCTTTTCGGCCACGGTCATGACGTCGAGGCCGGAGTCGGAGAATAGCTCTTCGACGTTTTCGTTCGGCGCCTTTTCAAACAGCATCATGCGGAAACCTTGTTCGGCGGGGTACGCGCGGAGGAACGATGCTTCGCCGATGAGCACTTCGCTTTGGAAAACGCTGCCGGGGAGCGTCGCAACGAAGCGAATGCGCGCTCCGCCGTCGAGGGTCATTTCGTCGCCGATGGCTTTGTGGAGGATGTACTGAAGCGAGTTCGCATCGGCGGCCGCCGGGATAACCCCGTCGGCGACCGGGGCGTCCAGCGCCGGGACGAGTCCGGGCGGAAGGGCGACGATTTTCGGTCGGGTCGGGGCGTAAAGGTTAAGGCAACTGGCGTCTTCGCCGGGACGGACGCGGAGCATCACGGCACCGTCCAGTTTCTCGTAGAGCGGCGATTGGCTCTCGCCGATGAAGCCGTATTTGCCGAACGCGAGGGCGGACGCAGGCGGGTGGCGGAAGGCTTCGAGGGAGATGAGCAGGAACGTGGCGAAGGCGATCAGGGCGATGGTCATCATCGATCGGGTGGGCCGCTGGCCGGCGTTGGCCCAGGCGAGGCGGGCCAGCGAATTGAACTCACCGCCCAGCCCGGCTTCGAGCAGCGCGCGGCTACCCAAAGAACCACCGGCGAGCAGCAAAAAGCCAGCACCGAAAAAGCCGCCTTCGGGCGCGATCCGGCCAGCGGCGGAGGCTCCCGCGAGAGCCAGGCCCGCCGCGAGGAAGCCGATCGCAAACCAGCGGAGTCGGACCGCGGTCCGCGGCAGATCGTCGACCTGGCGGCCGGCGAGGAGGTCCCACGGCGAGAGCCCACGGAGGCGGCGGAGGGTGATGACGACGACGAGGACACTGCCCAGAACGCTGGGGAAGAAAGCGCCGCGCAGGGCGGCTGCCGAGAGATGAAGTTGCAGCGCTTGGGTTCCAACCGCGTCGTTCCACCAGTGGCGGAGACCGTAAAGCAGGCCGCTCGCATAAAGCCAGGCACCGAAACAACCGACAACGGTGCCGACCACGCTGAGCGCCAGGCCTTCGCGAACGAACATATGGCGGACGTCGCGGCGGGAGTAGCCGATGGCGAGATAGAGGCCGATCTCGCGCAGCCGTTGCTCAATCCCCAGGCGGAAGAATAACACCGTTAGCAGAAAGGCGGAGCCCATCACGAAACTGCTAAACATGCCGAAATACATTCCGAAATCGGTACTCCCGGACGAGGCGGCAAGAGCCTGATCGCGCAGCGGCAGCAGCGTTAAACCGTCTTTGGCGAAGTCAACGCTAGGCAGGAAAGCCGCGATCCATTCTTGCTCCTTCCCTGCCGGATACAGGCGGACCGAAGAGACCTTGCCGAAGCGGGAACCCCAGATGCGCTGGCCGTCGGCGATCGAAATGAACGCCTTGGGGGTGGTGCGGTAATCCGCCCAATACTTCTCGTCGATGGGGCGAATCTTATCGAGGTTCATTGGGAACGGCGGATCCCAATCACTGACGTTGTCGGCGTCGCTGATGCCGGGGTAGTCCGGGGCCATCATGCGGTCGCCGATGGCGGTTGCGCCCGCGACGGTGAACAGCGCCGAAGCCGTATCCAGCTTGCCCTCCTGCCGCCAAAGGTAGTACTCCATCTGCAGTTTATCGCCCGGCTTGGCGCCGGTCTGCTGCATCGTCCAGGCGTTGAGGCGGATCCCCTCGGTCACTTCCGGAGTGGCGGTCACGAGTGAATAGGGGACCTCCCGGTTGCCAACCTTCATGCTGTTGGCGAGATACGTGAGCAAGGGCTCCGAGCGAAGGCCCAGTTTCGCGGCGGTCTCGGTGACGCGGGCGACCTGGTCATCGCGCAGGAGGCCCGCCCCGCTTTCGAGTTGCATTCCGCCGGAAACGGGCCGGAGCTTCATGCCGAGGTCCTCCATGCGGAGGCCGTCGCGCAGCTCTTCGATGGTGATGGCCGTGCCCGCGACAAGGAGCACGTTCGCCTTGCCCGCTTGGTCGAGCTCCTTTTGCAACGTCGAGAGCGCCACATAAACCACGCGGAGTTCCCCTTGTTGCGGTTCCAGGGCGAAGCCGCCCGGGAGCGTTTTCTTCACGCGGAAACGAACGGTGCGAACCGAGCCTTCGCGACGGCCGTGGAGCGATTCCTGCGGAATCTCGCTGGGCTTCTCCATGCGGACCAGAATCCCATCGTTGGGCTTCGCCCCGAACTCGCTGGCCAGGGACTCGCTGATGATGGCGTCGCGTTCGCCCAGGGGTTCGGCGGCCGCTCCTTGCAAGCGCCAGTAGCGCTCGTCGACGCCGTAGATAAGCACCTTAGCGGCGGACTTATTCGAGCCCTGGTGCTTCACGATGCCGGCGAAGTGCTGGACCGGGGCCATCGTGCGGGACTTTTTGGCCAAGCGGTCAGGCAGTGCGTCCGTGAATGGCAACGCCGCGACGACGGCGGAATCCACACGTCCGAGGCGGGCCAGGGCGAGTTCGCGAAGAGAGGCCTGAACCGAGTCGCCGACGATTTGCGAGCCGATCATCACCGCGACCGCTACCGCCACGCCGAAGACAACCGCGAGGTTCGTTCGCCAAAACCATTGGAGATTACGGATCATCACTGGGCTTCTTCGAGGCGGCGGTTGACCATCGCGAACTGCCGGTCCATGCGCTGCGCGAGGGTCTTGCTGTGGGTAACGACGACGATGATGTTGCCCGCTTCGTGTTGGAGCTCGAGAAGAAGGTCCGTGACTTCGGCGGCGGTGCGTTCGTCCAGGTTGCCGGTGGGTTCATCGCAAAGCAGAAGCTTGGGCTGGCGGATCAGGGCCCGGGCGATCGCGACGCGCTGCTTTTCTCCGCCGGAGAGTTCGGCCGGACGGTGCTGAAGGCGAGAGGTGAGTCCGACGCGACGGAGGAGTTCCTGCGCGCGATCTTTAGCGGCGGGATCGGATTTGCCGACCAACGTCGGAGCCAGGACGTTTTCGAGCACGGTGCACTGCGGCAGCAAACAGTGGTCTTGGAAAATGAATCCGATCTTCTCGTTGCGGAAGCGGGCCTGGGCGGCTTCGTCGAGTTCGAGCGGCCACTGCCCGTCGAATTCCAGCGTGCCGGACGTCGGCGTATCGAGCAGCCCGAGGATGTGAAGCAGGGTGCTCTTGCCGCTGCCCGATGGACCGACGATCGAGACGCGATCGTCAGGGACGATCATCAGGTCGACAGCTTCAAGGACCGGCAACTGACCGGCGGCCGTGGAGTACACCTTGGCGATTTGCTTGAGATTGATCACGCGACTCTATGGTAAACGGAGAGCGCGGCCTGCGTCATGGCTTCCATCGAATAGTGCTGATGGACTCCGGCCACGCCCCGCGTGGCGAGGTCTTGGCGAAGGGCGGGATCGTCGCGTAACTTCGCAATCGCGGCTGCCAATTCGTCGACGTTGCCGGGCGGGACAAGCAGCCCGCCGCCCGTTTTGGTGATCATCTCCGGGAAGGCTCCGTGGGCCGGTTGGATCACCGGAAGTCCGCAGGCCCAGGCTTCGAGAACGGAGAAGCCCTTCGGTTCAACATAGTCAGTGGGCACCGAAAGGACGTCGACGCTTTGGAGGAATCGGGCCTTGCCGTCGCGGTCCGGGGAGCCGTGATAGTGGATGAACGGGGCGTACTTTGCGAGGTATTCGCGGTGTTCGGGCAGGTTGTAGCCGGCGGCGTGGAGTTCAACGCCATCGAGCTTTTGAACTGCTTCCACCAGATTGTGGAGGCCCTTCTCGGGAGCGATCCGCGCGAAGAAACCGACGCGGAAACCCGCGTGCGTTTTCTCGGCCGGGGCCAGACCTTCGAAGTTAATGCCGAGGGGAACCACGTGAACTTTCTCCGCGGGGATGCCGAAATATTCGGTCATGTAGCCGGCGTAGTACTCCGAAGTCGCGATGAACGCGTCGACGTGTTTCACGTTCGCACGGATGAGTTCCATGCTGCGGGAGCGCCAAGGTTCGGCGAGGCCGTCCAGGAACAGATCTTCGCCCTGCAGCGTCAGTACGACGGGGGCTCCGGTCACTCGCTTCATCGGTTCGGCAAAAGAAATGAGAAGCGCAAACGGGAGACTGATCACGTCTGGCTGCGGCTCCGTAACGAGCCAATCGCAAAGTTTTTCGAACTCCTTCTGGATCGGTCCATGCTCGCCTTCGAGCATGGAAACGGTCATCTCCCCCAGGAACTTGGGGTCCACCCCGACCGACCGTTGGGAGGCTAGGCGAAGGGCGGTGTTGGAGTCCCAAAGCTTATCGAGGAACTTGGGGGTATGCCGAAAGAGGGCGGATTTTTGCTGGAGATAAACGCTGACCCCGCCGAAGAACACGCGGTTGAGACTGTGGTTGGCTTCGTCGGTAAGAGTGGGAGTATAGACGGGAACCAGGACCACGTCGTGGCCAGCGGCTTTCAGCGAGCCGGCCAAGGCGTTGTCCCGCATGCAGGAGCCGCAATACATATTGGCGGCTCCCGCGGTGATATAAACGATCTTCAACTAGCCCACCAGTTCGGGCACCGCTTGGAAGGCTCGGCGCGAGTACAGGTGGTCGAACAGGTTGCCTTCGTGGGGTTGATCCCACGAAATCTTCATCGTCGAAATGGCCCCCAGGTTCAGCCGGCCGATGTGCGGGTTGGCAAGCAAGCGCTGGTGGAGTTTGGTGTCGTTGGTCAGAGCCGTGCAGACTAGCGTCGGCCCGAGGCAATGGGGTAGGTCGCTCGGTTCGACTTGCACAACACTGACGTGAGGGTAGCCGAACTCACGGTTGGCCATGGAATGCTCCTTCGAGGAGACATGGATGACCGACGGGAGCAGGTAAGTACAGCCCTCATAAACGGCCACCCGTTCGCTGCCGCGCACCTTGGCGCAGAGGTCGACCGCGTCGCCATCGAGTTCGCTATCGACCATCGCGCTGATGCGTTTGGCGACATCCGGGTTGGCAAGTGGGGCGACGGCCGCGTGGGGATCGTCCTCGGACGTGGGCTTAATTTTGGCCAAGCGCTCGGCGAGAGCCTGGGCCAGTTCGCGCGCGTCGCCTGTCGTCCAGATGCTGGAGCAGTTGACGCAGGAGCGGCCGGAGTTGTTGGCGACTGAGTCAACCATCAGGTCGAGATACTTCTCCCAGCTCGCCGCGCCGTCGTCCGCAAGAATGATTTTCGAATAGCCGGGGCCGTGGATTTCGATGCGGGGATCGCCACCCCAAGCTTTGGCCGCGGCGACGTCGCCGAACAGCATCCCGCGACCGGTACCGCGGAGAACTTCCGCCCCGCCCGCGTGGCTGGTTGGATAGTAGCCGAAGACTTCAGCGGGCACTCCGGCTTTCACATAGGCCTGGATGATGCGGTAAGGCGTCCAGGGTTCGGAGCTGCCGGGCTTGAGGAACAGCGGCGTCTTCAGAGCGATGGCGGGTGCCCAGAGCGAATGCACGCCGGGGGAGTTCGACGGGAGGATCACGCCCATCGAATCGCCACGCGGGAAGAAGCTAAGCGCGCGCCCGTCCATTTCACCGCGACCCGTATCGAGCATGTCGAGATCGGGGAGTCGGGTGAGGCCCATGAGCACCGTTTCCATGGAAGCGAGCACGCCCGCGATTTTGTCCATGTTGCGGCGGACCATTACCCAGGGCAGGCCGGTCGTAGCGGAGACGGATTCAACGAACTCCTGCGGCGATTGCGGCAGGTCGTCGTTCAGGAAGTAGCCGCTGGCCTTGCCGGCCATCGCGATAAGTTCGCGGGTCGTGAAGCCTTGCAGAATTGCCGCGGCCTCGTGCTGCTGGAGCAGGTCACGGCGAATCAGACCGACGTTGGCTTGGCTGATCTCGACGAACGGCTGCCGGGTGCGGTAGTGAACTGCGGTGGAGACGTCGACGCTGCGATAGGGCTTGCCGTAGCGCAGGATGGGGAGGTGGAGCATGGGTTAATACACCCCCTCAACGACCGACTTCTGGAAGCGAGAAAACGGCCGAACGTTGCGGACACCGTCCCACGGATACTGGTCGCAAGGCGCTTCTCGTTCGCACTCGTCGCGTTCCAGGAAGCGCGGAATGAACGTTTCTTTCGTGAGCGTGGTGAGGCGGACACGGCCAGTTTCACCGTAGCCAACGATCTTGGTCGCGTCGTCGAAATCGACAACTTCCAGCATGGCGCGGGGGCAGGGCGGGTAGTAGATGATCGCCCAGTTATCCTCGGGCTCGGGGGCGCGGTGCGTGGCGAGGCCCATCAGCGTGTTGCCGTAGGTTGGCGCGAAGTACACGTTCGGTCCTAGCAACTCCTCGACGGCGAAGCGGTGGAATTGCGGCGTCATTTCGGTACCGCCGCAGAAAACGCCTTTGATGCCGGCTTTCTCCAGATTGATCTTTTCGCAGAGAGCTTCGAGGAGTTTCGGCGTGGTGAACATGCACTTCACTTCGTGCGAACGAAGGATCGTCAGCGCTTGGTTAATACAATGCTGCTTGTAAAGCTCAGCCTCTTGCAACTGGCCCCGCTTGATCAGCTTGATCACCCAACGGGGGTCAAGGTCGACGGAGAAAGCGATGCCGCCGCGATGCTGCGCGAGGTGCTCGACGGCCAGGCGAAGGCGGCGCGGCCCGCTCGGTCCAAGCATCAGCCAGTCCGAACCTTTGGGGAAAGACTCGTCCGGAAGCGTCTCGGAGAAATTTTCGTAGTCGATCCGGAAGTCGTCCATTTGCACGCGGGACTTCGGCAGACCCGTCGATCCGCCGGTTTCAAAAACATACGCGGGCCGCTGGGCCAGGCCCTTGGGGATCCAACGGCTAACGGGTCCGCCACGGAGTTCATCGTCGGAGAAGTTGCCGAATTTCTCGAGGTCCTCGTAGCAGTTGACTGCAGTGCGGGGATCCCAGCCGGCCTCCTGGGACCAGTTCAGCCAGAACGGGCAACCGGTTTCAGGGTTGAAATGCCATTGGACGATTTCGCGGACATGGGCGTCGAGGCGTTCCTTGTTCGCATTCACTCTTGCAAAAAGATCGGGTTGGGTCGCGGTACTCATTGCCATATATCTTATTCTGATGAGATGGTCTCACGGATGACGCGGATTTTTCGACCGATACTTTTTGCACTAGCCGGGGTGGCTGGCGTGGCGGCTATTTTGTTCGGCGTGTTCGGTGCCCGAGTGGATATGGACGGTAGCGGGGTGCCCGCGCGAGTGAAGTTCGACGAGCCAGAAACCCATTACAAGAAGGTTGAAGAGAGTCGGGCCGCGGTGCCGGTGCCGGCCCCTGCCCCCGTCGTGGAGGTTGCCGCCGAGGTCAAGGCTCCCTACTGGACGGACTTCCGCGGCCCGCTGCGGGATGGCATCTATGCGCAAACGAAAATCCTTACGGCGTGGCCGGGCGGGAAGCTAAAGCAGTTGTGGAAGCAGCCAATTGGTGGGGGGTGGGCGAGTTTCGTCATCGCCAACGGGCTGGCCTATACGATCGAACAGCGGAAGGCGCAAGAGGTCGTGGCGGCCTACGACGTGACCACCGGACGAGAGATTTGGACCCACCGCTACGATGCTGATTTTCAGGAGTCGCTGGGAGGGCCGGGTCCGCGGGCGACGCCAACCTGGCATGACGGGAAGGTGTATTCGCTCGGAGCCGAAGGGCACTTGTTCGTGCTCGATGCAAAGTCCGGAAAAGTGATTTGGACGAAGAACATTCTGACCGACAACAATGCCGAGAACCTCCCCTGGGCGATGTCGGCCTCTCCCCTGATCGTCGATGATTTGGTGATTGTGCAGCCGGGCGGGCCGCAGGGCAAAAGCATCGTCGCCTACAACAAATTGACGGGGGCCAAGGTTTGGGGGGCGCTCAGCGAGAAGGCTGCGTACGCTTCGCCGATTCTGGCCACGCTCAATGGGCAGCGCCAAGTGATGACCTCGACGGGGACTCGGGTCGTCGGGCTGAATCCGGCCGATGGCAAGTTGCTTTGGGAGTACGAGTGGAAGACCCAGTACGACATCAATAGCTCTTCCCCGGTTGTGACGGGGCCGAATCAGTTCATGATCGCTTCCGGCTACGACCATGGGACAGCTCTGGTGGAGGTGGCGGCGGACGGGTCGACCAAGACGATCTGGCTGAACAAAAAACTCAAGACAAAGTTCTCAACGGCGGTGCTCCATGAGGGCTATCTCTATGGCCTGGACGAGGCAATTCTCGCCTGCCTGGACGCCAAGACCGGCGAACAAAAATGGAAGGGTGGACGGTACGGTTACGGCCAGTTGCTGTTGGCCGATGGACATCTGATCGTGACCACCGAGCAGGGCGATATTGCGCTCGTCAAGGCGACGCCGACGGCCCATCAAGAACTGGCACGGTTCACGGCGCTGGACGGGAAAACCTGGAATGTGCCGGCCATCGCCGACGGCCGCCTTTTTGTGCGAAATACGAGGGAAATGGCCGCATTTCAGCTTTCCGTACCGTAACGGTGCTGCAACATTGGTGGGTGATAATGACGGTTATGCGTCTTTTGTTGTTGCTGGGCATCGCGGTGCCTCTGCTGGCCGGAGAGCTTCGTGGGAAGTTGGAGGATGCGCCGTTCACGCGAGTGCTTCTCACTTCGCCAACGGGCGCGATCCTGGCCGAGACTACGACGAACGCGGCGGGTGAATACTTCTTCGCGAACGCCCCGGCCGATGCACGGCCGGTTCCGGCTTCGCGAGTCACCGTGACGGCTATCCGCGGGGCGGCGGTAGATGCGGCCGATTCGGCGCAGCTGAATCTGGCGGGGGAACGAAGTGGACCGACGGTGGCGCACGCGCTCGAGGCGCAACCGAACGTTCATTTGCAACAGACGGGGCCCGGCCAAGTTTCCCCCTTCCTGCGCGGGTTGACCGGGTATCAGGTGCTGAATCTGGTAGACGGCGTTCGCTTCAATAATGCGACATTTCGGAGCGGTCCGAACCAGTACCTCGCCTATTTGGAACCGAGCCAGGCTGACCATGTAGAGGCGATGTTGGGCCCGAGCGGGACCCAGTACGGGTCCGATGGCCTAGGCGGAACGATTCAAGTGCTTTCGCGTCCCAGTCGGTTTACGGAAGTTCCGCGTTGGGCGGGGCGACTGAATCTGGATGGCCATTCGGCGGACCTCAGCGCCGGGGTGGCCGGCGAGGTTTCGCACAGCTCGGCCAAGTTGTTCGTTTTGCTGGGCGGCGCAGGCAGCCGCCACAACAACCTGCGAGGGGGCGGCGGCTTTGACTCGCACAATGTCCTGACTCGACTTTATGGTTTCGATCGCGAGCAGGTGAAAAGTCTGCTGGGCAGCCGTTTGCCCGAAACCGGCTACAGCCAAGCGGGCGCTCACGGTAAGCTCGCGCTTCGCCCTTCGGCGACGCAATCGCTAACCGGTTGGTATCAGCGCGGCGAGCTATGGGGCGTCCGCAATTACAAGGACCTTTGGGGTGGCCTCGGACGGTTGACAAGCGAACTGACGCCGCAGCTGATGGACTTGGCCTACCTCCGCTATGAGAAGGTCCAGGCTGGCCCCTTCGATTCGCTTACGGCGCGATTTTCGATCAACTCGCAGCGTGACGGAGGGGTGCGCCAAAATCTACGGTTGACGGATGCGGTGACGCGCGAGTTCAACCGGGTGAACGCCTACGGCTACTCGGGCCAAGGGGTGACGCACTTTGGTTCCCATACCCTGGTCACCTTCGGCGGTGAACTCTACGACGAAACGGTTCGTTCACGACGCACGGTGAACAATCTCGCGGTACGGCCACTTTACCCCGACAACGCCTCCTATCGGAGCGGAGGGGCCTTTATGCAGGGAACGACCGAGCTTCCGGCTCGCCTTCGCCTGGGTTACGGGCTGCGGTACACGCGGATCAACTACACGACCCTGACCTTCGCGGATTGGACCGGACACGGGTCGCTGTCCTACCGCCTTACACCTTCTTTGGGCCTGCACGTAACGGCCAGTCGCGGCTTTCGGGCCCCGAATTTGAACGATCTCGGATCGATCGGATTGAACGACCTGGGCTACGAGATACCGGTTGTCGAGGCGCTCGCGG
The DNA here is from genome assembly GCA_026394015.1 of Acidobacteriota bacterium. GTDB lineage: Bacteria > Acidobacteriota > Terriglobia > Bryobacterales > Bryobacteraceae. The sequence continues at coordinate 21,412 of JAPKZA010000437.1, read as the reverse complement.
CACGTCCGTTACTGGCCGATTCAGCCGGTGAGGGTGCGCTCTCGAAGGGAACAGCGGCTCGCGCATTGGGCATGGAAACGCTTCGGAACCTGGAGGCGGGGGTACAATGGCGCTCAACCCGACACAGCGGCCGGGTGCAGTTTTTCGACGCCGCCTTGTCCGATCCGATCGCCCGTCGGACGCTATTGTTTCCGGCCAACGCCGTGCCGACCGCTCTGGCCGGCATCCCTGTTTCGCCGATTGCTCCCACGGCCGCTCAGCGAGCGCAAGGCGTCGTCACGGTGGCCACGAGCTTTGATCCTCGAGCCGTCAAAGCATTCGTCAATGACGGTGCGTCGCGCTACTGGGGCGTCGAAAGCTTATGGCGGACCGACTTCAGTTCACGCTGGCGCCTGACCGCCAACTACTCATACCTCCTCGGCCGGGACCTCTATCCCAACCGAAACATCCGGCGGCTTCCGCCGCAGCAAGGGGAATTGGCGCTTCGCTATGGCCGCCGGTGGTGGGTCGAAGGCGTCGTGCGGGCCAGCGGTGCGCAGGAACGGTTGAGCGGCGGCGACATCGACGACGAACGGATCGGGGCCTCTCGTCGCAGAAGCGATATCGCCGACTTCTTCAACGGCGCACGGGCGCCTCGACTCGGCGAAACATTACTGCAGATTCAGAACCGCGTGCTCCCCGGCGTAGCCGACTCGGTTCGCGTACCGCTATATAGCAATACCCCGGGCTGGGCGACCGTGGAACTGCGCGGGATGCTGCCGGTGGGAGAGCGGTGGACCGTCTATGGCGGGCTGTCGAACTTAGCCGATAGGAACTTCCGGATTCATGGGTCCGGCATTGATGCACCTGGATTGAATGCGTCGCTCGGTGCCCGGCTAACGTTCTGACTTCGATATCATGTCCAGCATATGCGGCGTATTGCGTTTTTTCTCTGTAGCTTAGTCCCGGGCGTCTTCGCCGAAGAGTGGCCCCAGTTTCGCGGAGTAAACTCCACCGGGCTGTCGAACGAAGCGAACCTACCGCTCGAATTCGGCCCCGGAAAGAATATGGCCTGGAAAACTTCGCTGCCGCTGGGTCATAGCTCGCCGGTGTTCTCGAAGACTCAGATCTTCCTCACCGGCTTCGATGAGAAATCGCTATATATCATTTCGCTGGACCGCAAGTCCGGCATGGAGCAATGGCGTCGCGCTTTGCCGCGCTCTCCGCAGGCCGAATACCATAAGCAGAACTCGGCAGCCAGCCCCAGCGCCGTTACCGATGGCACTAATGTCTACGCGTTTTTCACCGAGTTCGGGCTGGTCTCTTACGATGCGGCAGGCAAAGAGAGGTGGCGGCTGCCGCTGGGCCCGTTCAATAATCCGTTCGGCATGGGGGCCTCGCCGGTGCTCTCCGGCGATACGCTGCTGATGCTGTGCGATGCCGAAAGCGGTTCGTTTTTCCTCGGCTTGCACAAGGACACGGGCAAACAGAAATGGCGGCGCGAGCGACCGGACGTCGCTCGTGGTTTCGCAACCCCCGTCCTGAGCGGGACGAAAGAAGTACTCGTCGCCGGCAGCTACCAGTTGGTCTCTTACTCCGTCGCGACCGGGGAGCCGATCTGGTGGGTGGGTGGACTAACCTGGCAGCTGAAGCCTACGCCGGTGATTGGCGACGGGGTCGTCTACGTTTTGGGCTGGGCCGGAAACTCCGACACCGGTCAGCAGGAGGAGGTCCCGCCCTTCGCCGATGCGCTGGCGAAGTGGGATACCAACAAAGACGGCAAGCTTTCGCAAGCCGAAATCACCGACCCCCGGCTGACGAAAGAGTGGACGGCGATGGACCTCGATCGGACCGGCTTCATGGAAGATCGGGATTGGCGAATGTATCAGACGCGGCGTCAGGCCGTGAACTCAGTTTCGGCCATCAAGCTCGGTGGGAAGGGCGATATGACGCAATCGAACCTTTTGTGGCGTTATTACAAGTCGCTGCCAAATGTTCCTTCGCCGGTGCTCCACAATGGCATTCTCTATCTGGTGAAGGAAAGTGGGATTCTTACGGCGCTCGACGCCAAAACCGGGGCGGTTTTGAAGCAGGGTCGTCTGACCGGCGCCCCTGGTGACTACTACGCTTCGCCGGTCATCGCGGGAGACAAACTCTACGCGATCTCGCACGAAGGAAAAGTGGCGGTCGTGCAGACCGGCGCGGATTGGCAGGTGCTACGCATCAACACGATGAACGAGGCCGTCAACGCAACGCCGGCGTTCGTCGATAGGCGCATCTTTCTCCGTACCCACGAGCATCTTTACTGCTTCGCCAAGGAGTCCAAATGAGTTGGCTTCTGCTGCTGGCTTTAGCCGGATGGCCCCAATTTCGCGGTCCGGAGGCGCTCGGGATCAGCGAAGGGCACAAGCTTCCCGCCGAGTTTGGGCCGAAGAAAAACGTGGTCTGGCATGTGCCGTTGGCTCCGGGGCACTCGTCCCCGATCGTCGTCGATAACCGAATTTTCGTCACCGCGGTCGAGGGCGAAAAGCTGTTAACGATCGCCCTCGCCAGGGACACCGGCAAGGAACTGTGGCGGCAGGAAGCACCGCGGCCACGCAAGGAAAGCTTTCAAAAGACGAACACGGCCGCCTCCCCTTCGCCCGCGTCGGACGGCCAACGAGTATTCGCGTTTTTCGGAGATTTCGGCCTACTCGCCTATACCGTCGAAGGCAAGCCCCTCTGGCAGATGCCGCTCGGCCCGTTCAACAATCCGAACGGCCACGGCTCGTCTCCAGTCGTTTCGGATGGAACTGTCGTGTTGATTTGCGATCAGGATACGAACTCGTTTGTGGTCGCCGCCGACGCCAAAACCGGGAAGGTCAAATACAAAGTCGAACGCCCCGAAGTCACCCGAGGCTATGCCATTCCGACATTCTATCGGCCGAAGAAGGGTCCGGTCGAAATGATCATTCCCGGCTCTTATCTGACAGTCGCCTACAACTTCGCGACCGGCGAAAAACTCTGGTGGTTCGGCGGCATGTCGTGGCAATCGAAGAGCCCGGCGATCGTCGTCGACGGCATGATTTATCAAAGCTCCTGGGAGACTGGCGGCGATGGACCGATGCCGGAAGTCCCCGAGTTTGACCAGGTGCAATCGTCGAGCGACAAGGACAACAACGGCAAGCTCGATGCGGCCGAAGCGCTGACGATCGGGCTCAAGCAAGGCGGATTTACCGCCGCTGATCTGGACCACGATGGCTTTATGGACGCCCGGGAATGGGGCTTCTACCGGATGTTGAAACAGACCCGGAACGCGTTGGTAGCCGTGCGACCAGGCGGTCGGGGCGACGTTTCGAAAACTCACGTGTCGTGGAGCTATTCCAAGTCGCTGCCCAATACTGCGGCTCCGATGCACTATGGCGGGGTGCTTTGGATCGTCAAGGACGGCGGGGTGTTGACGACGATCAACCCGAAGTCCGGGGAAGTCGTGAAGCAAGGGCGTTTGACCGGGGCGTTGGAGCAGTATTGGGCCTCGCCAGTGGCGGGTGATGGTAAGGTGTACGTCATCAGCGGGGCAGGGAAGGTGGTGGTTTTGAAGGGGGCGGGCGAATGGGAGATCGTCGGCATGAACGACATGGAAGAAGACGTTTTCGCCACGCCGGCCCTGGTTGACGGCCGAATCTATCTGCGCACGCGCAATCACTTTTACTGCTTTGCCTCCCTTTGAACTCCTCTTCCTCCCTCGCCTCTCTGCCGAAGAACAGGCTTCTTCCGCGGGCGCCTTTCTGGAACGGATGAAGTCGCGCCGAACGGTCCGCGACTTCTCCGACGAACCGGTTCCGCTCGCGTTGATCGAGGCCGCCATCCGCGTTGCCGCAACCGCTCCCAGCGGCGCCAACCAACAGCCGTGGCATTTTGTCGTCGTCGCTGATCCGGCGCTGAAACGGCAGATCCGCGGCGCGGCCGAAGCCGAGGAAAAAGAAAACTATGCCGGCCGCTTTCCGGACGAATGGCTTGCCGCGCTGCAGCCCTTCGGCACCGATTGGCAGAAACCATTTCTCGAAACCGTGCCCTATTTGATCGTCGTCTTCAGCGTCAACTACGGACTCGCCGACGATCGCAAAATCAAGCACTACTACGTGCAGGAGTCCGTCGGCATCGCCACAGGGTTTCTGCTGGCGGCGCTGCATATCGCCGGCCTCGCCACCCTAACGCATACTCCCAGTCCGATGGGCTTCCTGGCCCGAATCTTGAACCGGCCAGCGAACGAACGTCCGTTCCTGTTGATTCCCGTGGGCTACCCCGCCGCCGCCGCCCAGGTGCCCGTCTTGACGAAAAAATCGATTGCCGACGTGCTCACCGTGCTCTAGCGCAGGCGTTGCCGATACTGCTGACGGGCGTACTCGTAGGCCCTTGCCATCTCTCCGCGTTCTTCCAATTTCACCCGGCCCGTCTTCTGTTGTTCGCAAATGTCGACGGCCTTCAGGCACCATTCGATGCTGCGCCGCTCCCGGACGGGCGCCTCGCCGACGGTGACCCAAACGGGGTTTGTATGAGAACTCGGCAACACCCTCACCGCTACCCACGAGCTCCGATCGATGGCCGCACGGAACTTCACTTCGCGCATAGTGCCGTCGGCTTCGATCTCCTGCCTCTCGACCGCCACTCCGTTCACGATCAACTCCACCGGTACTTTCCGTGTCGTTCCGACGCGCGCCTGTTCCACGTCCCAATACGGCTTCTTGTTCGCCACCCGCTTCGGTTCGGGCACATCGCCCAGCAAGGCCGCCACCTGCACCGTCACCACCACCGTTCCCGCCTTAGCTAACTTCACGTCGCCCTTGCCCATCTCGACGCCGTTCACCCGGAAATCGATCAAGTGGCTCTTGCCGTCGGAGACGTAGTTCCGGCCCTCCTTGATGCCCGCGATCCAGTCGTCGTAGTCGGGCTTCGGCTGGCGGACGTAGCTTCGCCCAAGACCAACTTTCGTATCGTAAATGCAAGGGAAATCGGTCTCTCCGCTGATCCTCGTCCGGTACCCCGCGTTCAGCGTGTGGTACCAAATGTTCAACTCCCACGGCCACGGCGTATCGACGGTCGAAAGGAAATCAACTGCGTCATGAGTCACGCTCACGACGTACTCGTTGGCGCCGATGCCATCGAAGCGCGGGTGGTCATACGACAGCAACTCGTCCTTCGGCATCTCGAGTCCCCAGCCGCTGTGCGCGAACCCCGTCACCGCCCCTTGCTGCTTCGCCCATTTCAAAATCGGCAATCCCCACGTCGGCCAATCCTCCAGCCTCTGCGTGCCCGGATAGTCCTGCTCCTTCACGCCGAGCAGCACCAGATGACCCGTGTGGCTCGACGGATGCCCGGAGATCTCGACGTCGTAACGAATCCGATTTTCCGCCGTCGACAACTTGTTGTCCTTGCCTTCGAAGAACGTCTTTTGGAAGTACCAACCGGGGCCCCAGGTCAGCACGCTGCCGATCTTCAAGTCCTCGCCCAAAACGTGCCGCATCATGTCCTGCGGATAAACGCCCTCGGTCGGGCGCTCATAGTGCGAACACCCCGCCGCGTGGATATGGTGGTCGCCGGAAATCCAGCCGAGTTTGGCCGGGTCGATCCAGCGTTCCAGCCCGAACGCTTCGGTCCTATCCACCCGATCCATTGTCACCGTGCGAAGGATTTTCTTGTACTCCGGCCCGCGCGAACACTCAATCGTGTAGCGGCCCGGCGGCAGCGCCAGCGTCTCGCCGTCCGCCCGGTAGACCTGCGGATGGAAGAAAAAATCCGGCGCCTTGCGCTTGGCCTGCGATGGATAAACGCGCCCTTTTTCATCGCGAACAAGGAACGAAGCGGTCGTCGGGCGACCGTCGAAATCTTTCACGCGAAGCGTCAACTTCGCCGCCGGCGTGATCCGAAACAGCACGTCGACTTCACTCCGGAAACCGAGATCCTGCGTCCCCTGGCCGACATCGAAGACCAGCTTGCCCTCCCGCTGACCAGCCTCGCGCGCGTAAATCTGGACCAACCGATACTCGACCTCCAAGCCCGACAGATGCATCTTGATCGGCTGCCGCGTGTAGCTCTGGATCTCCATCCATCGGCGTGCGCCGGTCGAGGCCGACTGGTTCTGCATCGGTCCCGCATTCGGCGAATCCACGCCGACCGCCGCGGTCAGCCCGGCCTGGTTATGCACCTTTACGAGAAACGTCCGCCAGCCCTGCTCAATCAATTCCGCCTTCGCCTCCCCCTGCTGCACCTTCACGCGGGCTTCCGGGTTAATTTCCAATCCCACCAGGCAATGCCGATCCAGGATCATTTGGATCCTCGCCACCGAAGCGGTCGCCAACTCGGCTCGTTCTGCGGCGGCCAGCGGCTCCCCGGTCAACTCCAGCGCTTGCGCCACCCGTTCCACCTGCGCCGCCAAGGGCTGGCGTTCCACCCGTTCGACGATCGGCAAAGTCTCCGCCCGCAAAGCAAGCGTCAATACGAATCCAAGGCACAGTCGCATAGCGCCCCTATCCTATCCAAATTTTCGAAACGAAGCGCGGCGAACTCAAGAGTCGAACATGTTCAACAAAGAGAGTAGTCTCGGAACAGCAGCGCATTATGCTCTACCGGCTACAGCGTCATCCATTCCCCGTCAACGCCACGTTCCGCCACTCGCTCGTGCTGACCTACGCCCTTCCCGCCGCTTGCCTCCAGCCCTTGTTGCCGCCCGGCCTACGCCTTGACGAATGGAATGGCCTCGGTTTCCTCGCCATCGCCTTGGTCGCGACGGAGGGCCTGCGCCCAGCGTTTCTGCCCGCCTTCTGCGGCGCGGATTTCTTTTTGGCCGGGTATCGGGTCTTCACTCGCTGCGGCGAATCGTTGCGCGGTCTTCGCATCCTCCGGAGCTATGCGAACCGTCGTCTCCGCGCCGCAATCCGATCTCGTCGTGACCGCGTATCTCGATCGGCCCGAACTGCCCGCCTCCAGTCCGTTTCCCGATATAGCCACCGCCCGCCGCTTCGCCGGGCCCATGCCCTACACCTTCGACTATGAACGCCAGACGCATTCGCTCGTTCACATTCGGGGCGTGCGGGACCACTGGGATCCGCAACCCGTCGCCGTCGAAGTCCACTCCGCGCAGCGTCTCGACGCCTATCCCGACGCTCGTCTCGCCAACGCCTTCTACGTCCACGATATCGAATACGTTGGGAAAAAGGAGTCGTCGTCGCCCTATGAGAACTCCCATGCAAGGCGTCCTCCAGATCATCCGCTTCAACTGGCCCTTCTACGCCGTATCGGTCGTCGTCATCGGGGTCACGGCCTGGCTGGGCGGGCTCTTTACGATCGTCGCCCTCGGCACCGCTTACCTCACCGTCGCCTCTCTGGCCGCCTCGTACTGGGTCTACGACCACAGTGATCTCTATACCCTCCGTTCGCTTGACGATGCCTTGCCAACGCCCTGCCACCAAGCCGTCAACCTGCATGCCGGCCTCGACGAATTCACAACCCTGCTCCAAGCCCGCTACCCGGCCACCGCTTGGCGAACAGCCGATTTTTACAACGCCGCCGAGATGACGGAGGCCTCCATTGCCCGCGCTCGCACCGTTGGCGCGGACCCGCTCGACTATCGCCATTGGCCCTACCCCGATGCCTCTTTGGATGCCGCTTCGTTTCTGTTCGCCGCTCACGAAATCCGCCACCCCAACGGCCGTCAAGCGCTCTTTGCCGAAGCCCTCCGCACCCTTCGCCCCGGTGGCCGACTCTTTGTTCTGGAACACCTGCGGGATCTGCCGAATCTCCTCGTCTACGGCTCCGGCGCCTTTCATGTTTTCAGCCGACCAACGTGGCTCGCGGCATGGCCTGGGTTCGTTTTGGGCGAAGAGCGTCGACTGACTGCGTTTACCCGGCTCTTCATCTTGGAGAAGCCATGCTGATCCTGGCCCTGCCGATCGGAGGCGCGGTGCTGCTCGGACTCAGCCTGCTCCACGCGGCGATGCCGAAACGCTTCGCCTGGTCCGAAGAGTTGGCGCGCCTCCGTCTGCTGAATCGACAAATTTTCTGGGTCCATACGTTCTTCATCGCGCTTGCCGTCGCCTTGATGCGGATGCTGCTCTTCTTTCCCCAGACATTGCTCGACCGCACGCCCCTGGCTCGCCTCGTCACCATCGGCCTGCTCCTCTTCTGGCTGGCCCGCGCGGTAACTCAGTTCTTTGTCTACAGTCGGACGCTCTGGCGCGGCAAACCCTTCGAGACGTTGGTGATCGCCCGCGCCGCGCTGGCCGCCGTCTGGCTCTATCAGGGCCTATGACACAAGCTGCTCCATGCGGGGCGCCATGCGGAAATCACCGCTCAAGTTCCCTTCGGCGGGCCGTTCTTTCTGCCCACGTTGGGAATTGCCGAATGCGCGCTCGCGCTGTGGCTTCTCAGCGGCCGCCACACCCGCCCGTGCGCCTGGGCGCAGACGATCCTGCTCGTCACCATGAACGTCGGCGGTCTTGCCTTTGCCAGTGCGATGATCCCCGACCCCCTGGCGATGGTCACCCCAAACGGGGTGTTGCTCGCGCTGGCCTGGCGGATCGCGAAATGACCGGTTGGCTCCGAGGCCGCTTTCGCGGAACCCGTGCCCCCCAAGTGCTTTTCGAGCAGATGTGGGAGGACCCGGCCCTCGAACTAGCCGTCTTCCCACCGGGCGCCCGCATCTTCGCCATCGCCTCGGCGGGGTGCACCGCCCGGGCACTTTCCGCCTACGGCTGCCGGGTTACTGCCGTGTACATCAACCCCGCTCAACTCGCCTACGCCCGGTCGCGCGGCCCCGTTCAAGATGGCGCGGCCGACCGGGGGCTGGCCTATCTGCGGCGCCTCGCGCCCTTGGCCGGATGGACGGCCAGCCGCCTGAACCCGTTCCTCGATTTGGTTGATCCCGCCCAGCAACTCGACCATTGGCGGCAGCACTTGAACACCGCTCGATTCCGCTGCACCCTCGATGCGCTTCTCCAGACACGGACCCTGGCGCGGTTCTACGATTCCGCCTTGCTCGCCCAACTCCCGGGCAACTTCGGCCAGGTGCTCCGCCACAGGCTCGAACGCGGCTTCGCCCTCCACCCGAACCGAACGAACCCATCATCTGGCACGTGGCGGATGCGGTCGCCTTCATCGCCCAAGCGCCGCCCCACTCGTTCGATGGCTTCACGATTTCGAACGTTCTCGATGGCGCAACGGAAACCTACGCCGACCAACTCTACGCCGCCATGGCGCGGGCTGCCTCTCCAGGCGCGGGCGTCGTCGTCCGCAGCTTCGCCGAACCTTCGACGCCCCTGGCGGCGCAGAACCGCTCCCTCCTCTGGGGCAGAATCACCGCACAGCCACTAGCTTCCGTTCGTTTCTGACAAACAACGTCCCGTTCGCAAAGGCTGGAGCCGCTCGCACGGTCCCATCAAGAATCTTGAACTCGTTCAACTTCTTGTAGCCCTTCGGGCTCGCCTCGGCGATCAGCAGGTCGCCCTTCTCCCGCATCACCACCAGCTTGGCTCCCACCAGCAGCACCGTCCCCGCGCCGAACCGGGCTTCTGCCCATTTCACTTTTCCGTTCTTCATCTCGATGCAGCGAAGCTCTGGCCCCATCTCCTGACGGCCATGGAAGCCGTACAGGAATCCGTCTTTCAACACCGGCGTCGCATAGTGCGCGCTCAGCGATTCATCGCCGCTCCAAATCGGTTTAAACGGTAGCTTCGTCAGGTCCACCAGCGCCGCGCCCACATCGTAGCTCGACGTCAAAAATACTTGGTCCCCCACCACCACCGGCGTCGCCGCGTTCACCGTAGTGTTCGACCGCGCCCGCCAACGCATCTGCCCACGCACCTTGCCCGTCGCCGTGTCGAGCACCACTAGGCCGACCCGGGTGAAGAATACCGCCTCACTGTTCTTGTACGGAACCGGGCTGGCATGCCCGGCCTCGTCCGTCGTAGCCGTCCAAAGTTGCTTGCCGCTGGCGGCGGCAAACGCGGCAATTCCAGCCTTCCCCCCGATCTGCAACATCACCTTGTCGCCCATCACTAGCGGAGACGACGCCTGGCCGAAGAACTGCTTCTCAACCCCGAACACGGTCATCGTGGAAATCTGCCAAAGCGTTTTGCCCGTCCCGGCGTCCAGAGCGGTAAGTACCCCGTGGGCACCGTGCAGAAATACGCGTCCATCGGCCACCACCGGTGCTGCCCGCGGCCCTTCGTCGAAGCCGAAGTCGTCCCGGTAGTTCGTCGGCACGGCGGTCTTCCACTGAGTCTTCCCCGTGCTGGCATCCATCACTTCGCAAAGTTCTTCGTTCCCAACCCGATGATAGAGGTAGAGTTTCCCATCGCTTACGACAGGAGCGGCGAATCCGGCCCCCACGTCGCGGGTCCAAAGTACCTTCCCGCTCGGGGTGAAATCGGTCTCATTGGCCACGCCGTTCCGGTTCGGACCGAGGTGTTGCGGCCAGTCTGCCCCGTGTAAACAGAAAAGTGCACCGAAGAAGAGGAATCGTGTCATCGGGTTCCAGTATCCTATGAAGATGATCCGCTTCGTGGTGTTGCTTTTTTTCTTCCTCTCCCTCCTCCCGGGCCAGACTCTACGCGGCCTTTTGAGCGTCACTGTTCGCGACGGTTCCAAGGCGATCGTCCGCGATGCCAACCTCGTGGTGACGCAAATCGCCACTGGTCGAACTTGGACCGCGCGCACTGATTCCGCCGGCGCCTTCTCCTTCGCTCTTCTCTCGCCCGGCGACTACAAGGTCACGATCGATTCCCCCGGTTTCCGTCGCACCTCGTCCACCGTTACGCTGCGGGTCAACCAGGAGCAGCGTCTGGAAATGTTGATCCAGCCCGGCGACCGGGCCGAGGTGGTCGAAGTCAACGCCCCGGCCGAATCGCTGAAGACCGATACCCAGTCCTTAGGCGCTTCGATTGAGAATCGGCAGATCGTGGCGTTGCCCCTCGACGGGCGAAATTTCCAATCGCTCGCCCTGCTTGTTCCTGGCGTCACCCTACCGGCGCAGGGCTCGTCCGGTTCGGTGCGCGGCGACTTCACCTTTAACGCCAACGGTTCCCGGGATTCGGCCAACGGCTTCACGCTCGACGGCGTCTACAATGGCGATCCCAAGCTGAATGGCGTCGGCGTAACGCCATCGGTCGATGCCATTCGCGAGTTCGAGGTGCTCACCGGCAACTACGATGCCGCCTTCGCCCGCAACGCCGGCGGCCAAGTCAACGTGGTCCTGAAATCCGGCACGAACGCCCTGCACGGCTCCGGCTATGAGTTTTTCCGCAACCAAGCGATGGACGCCCGGAATTTCTTCGCCCCCGCGGGTAAGGACCCGCGCTATCAGCGCAACCAGTTCGGCGGGTCGCTCGGCGGGCCGTTGGCGAAGGACAAAACCTTTCTCTTTGCTGACTTCGAATCGCGTCTCGGGCGCGAGGGCATCTCGCGTTCCACCCGCGTTCCCACCGCGCTCGAACGTGTCGGTGACTTTTCACAGTCCGATCCTCGCACCCCGCCCATCGACCTCTTCACCCAGCGACCCTTCCCCGGCAACCGGATTCCGCTCGAACGCCAGCACCCGATCGCTCGGGGCATCGCGGCGCTCTACCCGCTGCCGAACCGGGCCGATCCCAGCCAGAATTTCGCCTCCGCTCCCATCGCTCGCGATTCCAACCAATCCTTCGACGTCAAACTCGATCATCGCCTCGCCCGGAACTCGGACCTCTCCGCGCGCTACTCGTTCTCCGACCGGGACTTTCTCGAGCCGTTCGCCGGCGCGACGTTTTCCCCGCTGCCGGGGTACGGATCCCGCAACGCCCGCCGCGGTCAGAACTTCATGATCTCCGAGGTCCACGCTTTTCGGCCCAACCTTTTGAACGAACTTCGCCTAGGCTTCAACCGCGTCGCCCTCGGCGTCGTACAGGAGCAGCAGACCGCCAACCTGAACCAGCGCGTCGGCCTACCTGTGGTGTCTTCTAACCCCATCAACACCGGGCTCAGCTTCATCTCTATCGCCGGTTTTGGTTCCATCGGCGATGAGTACAACAATCCTCAGCGTGGCGTGACCAACTCCTATCAGGTGCTCGATCAAGTCACCTGGACGCGCAATCGGCACCTGTTCAAATTCGGATTTGACTACCGCATCCAGCAGCAGAACGCTTATCGCAACGTGCTTTCCCGGGGCCTTTTGTCCTTTGTCGGCTTCACCGGCAATGCGCTGGCCGAGATGATGCAGGGGCTCGTGAGCGTTTCGGGTGTGGCCCGCGGCACCAACAACCAGCGATTGCGTTCGAAGTCTTCGTCCTTTTTCGCCCAGGATACCTGGAAACTCAGCCCCAAGCTTACACTCAACCTTGGCGTCCGCTATGAGTTTTCCACCCCGCCAGTTGACGCGGCCGATCGCGCTTCGATCTACAACCCGACCAACGGCCAACTCAACCAACTCGGCACCAATGGAATACCGCGGGGGGCCTTCCTCGCCGATCGGAATAACGTCGCCCCCCGGGTGGGCCTCGCTTACTCGCTGAATGACAAAACGGTGTTACGGGCTGGTTACGGACTGTACTACGATCAAGCGCCGCTCGCTCCTGGCGAAGGGATCTATTTCAATCCGCCTTATTACAACGTGAGCACTTACTTTACCTTCGAGCAGTACAGTCTCCTGCTCCACGATCCGTTCCCGGCAAACTTCCCGCTCGCTCTCCCCCCTTCGGCTGTTACTTACCAGCGCAATTTGCGCACCGCTTACATGCAGAACTGGAGCCTGAATCTGCAACGCCAACTCGGTACCGGCCGCATCCTTGAGGTCGGCTACGTGGGTACGAAGGGAACCAAGCTGCATTCCGGACGAGATATCAACCAAGCCGGAGCCAGCGCGAATCCCCAGAATCTCCGTCCGAATCCTTTCTACGGCGACATCACGGCGATCGAGTCCCGGAGTAACTCCAGTTATCATTCGCTGCAGGCGCGTTTCGAGCAGCGCGTTTCGCGGGGCTTCAGCCTGCTGGGCAGCTATGCGCTCGCCAAATCGATCGATGATGCTTCGAACTTTTTTTCCACCGCCGCGGATCCGAACTTCCCGATGGACTCCAACAACTGGCGGCTGGAACGGGCGCGGTCGAGCTTCGATGTTCGTCACCGCCTGTCCCTGGCCTATGTGTATGACTTACCGTTCGGTCGGGGGAACCGCTGGCTTGGCGGTTGGCAGACCAATGGGATTTGGACGTTCCAAGCCGGTCGCCCTTTCGGCGTATCGCTCCTATCGGATCTGGACCGCTCCAATACCGGCCGGACCAGCTTCGGGTTTGGCGCTAACGATCGTCCCAATCGCCTCGCCAACGGAACATTGTCCAACCCAACTCCGGAACGCTGGTTTGATACCTCGGCTTTTGCCCTGCAGCCATTTGGAACCTTTGGCACCTCGGGCCGCAACATCCTCAACGGTCCCGGCCTTGCCAGTCTTGATGTTTCGCTGATCAAGAATACTCCGCTGTCCGACCGTGTGAATTTACAATTTCGAGCGGAGGCTTTTAACGTAGCTAACCGGGCCAACTTTGACTTACCGGATGCGGTTTTCGGTTCCGGCACCTATGGACGGATACTCTCGGCCCAGCCCCCGCGGCATTTGCAACTGGGAATTAAACTTTTCTTCTAGTCCGGTTCGGGTTATGCTATAAGGGCAGCCGGTTCGCGCGGAGTCAGTCTTGCGTTCTTCATTGGTAGTGGGTCTTTCTTGCGCGGAATATTGGATTTGCTAGGTAAGGAGACCTGATCGATGAAGAATATTTTTGTAGGCAACCTGCCCTACGACGTTCGCGATGACGAGTTGCTGCAGATGTTTGGCCAGTATGGCGCCGTGGATCGCGTTCACTTGTTGCGGGATCGTGATACCGGGCAGATGCGTGGTATTGGCTTTGTGGAAATGCCGAATGATGCGGAAGGCGACGCTGCGGTGATGGCCCTGAATAACTATGATCTCGGCGGTCGTCCGATGAAAGTAGAAGAAGCCCGTCCTCGCGAAGAGCGTGGCCCTGGCGGCGGCGGCGGTGGTTTCCGTCCGTCCGGTGGTGGTGGTGGTGGGTTCGGTGGTGGTGGCGGCGGTCGCGGTAAGGGCGGTGGCGGCGGCTTTGGCGGTGGTGGTGGTGGTGGTCGCGCCGGCGGTGGCGGCGGCCGTGGTGGAAAAGGCGGCGGCGGTGGCGGCGGTCGCTGGTAGTTTGTAGGCTCTAGTCAGCAACGGTAACGGCCCCGAGTTTTCGGGGCCGTTACCGTATTGCTTACCAGTCTGCGACGCTGCCGTCCCGGCGGAAGAAGTCCATCGTTACCTCCGGCTGCCAGGGGTGCTGATCGGCTGCGGCTTCGTTGATATCAATACCTAACCCGGGTGCGGTCGGCGGCACCGCTTGTCCGTTCACAATAGGGATTTGCCCGGTCACGACGTCGGCCCGCCATGGCACGTCTTTCCGCACCACCTCCTGAATCAGGTAGTTGGGCGTGGCAAACGCCACGTGGGTGCACGCCGCGGTCGAAATTGGTCCTTGGGGGTTGTGGCAAGCCACGGACATCAGGTAGGTTTCGGCCATCGCCGCAATTTTTCGCACCTCGCTGATGCCGCCGCAGTGAGAACAGTCCGGCTGCACGATGGCGCAGGCGCGCTTCTCAAACAACTCCCGATACTCCCAGCGGCCCACCAGCCGTTCTCCGGTCGCGATCGGGAAGGGAAGTGCCCGGGCAACTTCGGCCAGCCCGTCAATCGATTCCGGCCAGCACGGCTCCTCGTACCAGTAAAGGTTGTAATCCACCAGCATTCTACCGAACTGAATGGCGGCGGCGGGGGTCGTACGGGCGTGCAGATCGAGCATGATGTCGACGTCGTCGCCGGCGGCCCGGCGCATCGCCTCCACGCACTGGGCGGCGCGCTTCAGCGTACCGGCTCGTTCGATCGGGTCGGAAATCGGGATCGGCATCGATTTTACCGCCGTAAATCCTTCCTCCATCGACATCAGGATGCGCTCGGCGAAGTAACCCGGGTCGGACGCTCCGTAGATATCCTCCATCTTTCCGCCGCCTAAGTGATCATAGAAACGCAACGTGTCGCGGACCGGGCCGCCGAGTAACTCGTGAACCGGTCGGCCCAACTCCTTTCCCTTGATGTCCCACAACGCCTGATCGATCCCGCTGATGGCGGTGTAGTTGATAATCCCGCCACGCCAGAAATACTGCCGATGCATGATTTGCCAAAGGTGCTCAATCCGACGCGGATCCTGCCCGATCAAGAGCACCGACAAGTCCTCGACGGCACCCACGACACTCTTCGTTTTCCATTCCAGCGTAGCTTCGCCCCACCCGTACAGCCCGGCTTGATCGGTTTCTACTTTAACGAAAATCCAGTTCCGCATCCGCGCATGGACGACCTTAGTCAAAATGCGAGTAATCTTCATTGTTTTTCCTTGTAACTGAACCACCCGATACTCATCCACCCGGCCGTTACCGCCCAGGCTTCCCATCCCAGACCGGCCATCAGGGCTACGTTAATCGCCGCCGCCGGCCAAGCCAGCCAACGGTTCGCCCCCGCCAGCCCCACCGCGGTGAACACGACTAGCGTTCCAACAATCGCTACCCCATAAAGCACGTTCCCCGGGGCCCCCAACGCAAGTCCGGTCACGACCGCGGCCACAGCCAGCGTGCCTTTCCAAGGAGTCCCGAACCGCGGGTGAATCTCGCCAAACGCCGCCGGCCCCAGACCGGCCCTCGCCATCGCGTAAAGGATGCGGGCCTGTCCAACCAGCATCGCCATCGCCACCGTGGATAGCCCAATCACCACACTTCCCGTCACCAGAGGGCGAAGCCAGCCATACCCAAGCCGGACCAGAGCACCCGCCAGCGGGTTGGCGGCTCCCCATTCGGCTTGCGGCGTCACCCTTGCGTAAAGGCCCGCTACGGCGACGTAGAGCACCGTCGCCACCAACAGAGATCCTAGTATGCCAACCGGCATGTCCCGCTTCGGGTTCCGCGTCTCCTGGGCGAGTGTCGACACACTCTCAAAACCCAAAAACGAAAAAACCGCCATGCCGGCCACGCGGAGGAATTCGCCCGGCGGGACGGCTAGCTCGACTGCCCCGGGGGCCGGCGCGCCCGCTGCCGCCAGAGTACAAAACAGCAGCAGCGTACCTACTTTCATCACCACCAGCGAGACCGTCACCCAACTCCACAATTCAATCCCCGCGATCACCAACCCCGTCACTACCGTCATCGAGATCACGATCACCACTGGTTGCGGCCAGCCGAACTCTTTCTCGATCAGATAGCTCCAAAGCCCCACCACCGCTCCGGCGCCGACGGTGTATTCCAGCACCAGCGTCCACCCGGTCATCCAGCCTGCCTTCGGGCCGTACGCCTTAAGGACATATGAAAACGCGCTGCCCGCTTCGGGGAACCGCGCCGCGAAACGGGCATAACTCAAAGCGGTGAGCCCACAAGCCAGCCCGGCCAAAACAAACGCCCAAACGACAAGGGGCCCCAAGGGGGCCACTAAATCGCCGAGCGAAAGATAAATTCCGGCGCCAACAATGCACGAAACGCCCGCGGCGACCACCTGCGCCGGCCCTAGGGACCTGCGCAGGTCGCCACCCGCCTGCATTTACTTCGCCATGTCCTTGCTGTTCGAGATCACACGGTCGATCATCCCGTAGGTGATCGCTTCTTCCGGACGCATGATGTAGTCACGGTCCACGTCACGGGAAATCTTCTCTGCGGTCTGACCGGTAGCGTTCGCCAAAATCTGATTGAGCGACTCGCGCATCTTCAAAATTTCGCGAGCGTAGATGTCGATGTCCGTCGCTTGCCCAGCCAAGCCGTGCATCGACGGTTGATGGATCAAAATCCGGGAATTGGGCAGGGAATACCGTTTCCCCTTTGCTCCGCAAGCCAATAATACCGCCGCCATCGACGCGGCTTGTCCCACGCAATACGTAACGATGTCCGGTTGAACCAGGTTCATCGTGTCGAGAATGGCCAAACCGGCGGTGATCGATCCTCCCGGGGAGTTAATGTAGATCGATATGTCCCGTTCCGGATCCTCGGCGGCCAGGAATAAAATCTGGGCGATGATCAGGTTGGCGACGTTGTCGTCGATTGGCGTCCCGAGGAAAATGATGTTTTCTTTGAGCAGGCGCGAATAGATATCGTAGGCACGTTCGCCGCGCGAGTTCTGCTCCACCACCATCGGGATTAAAACGGAGTTCTGCATGGGCTTTCTTGAATCCTTCCTCTTGCCGGTGGCTCGATCCGAGACCCAGCCGCCGTCTTTTTCAAGATACCATGCCTACTTGGCCGAATCGAAAAGTGCGCTTTCGTGAAACACTTGATCGTGTGTTCTCCTCTAATGGAAAAGGTAAATATGGAATCGTTTTTGCGTCCGAAACGCTAAAGCGGAACCACGATTTGGCCGATACCCATCGAGGGGCATCCTTTAATCAATGGGCGCGCCCAGAAGGGGAAACGGGCGACCGTCCTGAGCAACCACCGGATTGTCGGTTATCATAAAGCAGCGACACCAACCTGCCTCAGCTTTGTCGGAAGTCCGAAGCACCTCAGGCTAAGAATTCCTTTTTTTTGCCGATAAGACCTTCGTTCGATTCCATGTTCTTATTCCCCTTCGCATGAAAATCCTTGTTGCCGACGACAGTAACGTTTCTCGCCACCTCCTGAGTAGCATGGTGAAGAAATGGGGCTACGATGTGGTCTCCGCCTCTGATGGTACTCAAGCTTGGGAAGTACTGCGTCAACCCGATGCCCCTCGTTTGGCGGTCCTGGATTGGATGATGCCGGGGTTGACCGGTCCCCAAGTCTGCGAAATGGTGCGGCAGAAGGGCGGCGACGCCTATATCTACATTCTTTTGCTCACCGGTCGGACCCAAAGAGAAGACGTCATCGAAGGCATGACGGCAGGTGCCGATGATTACGTCGTCAAACCCTTCGATCAACAGGAACTCAAGGTCCGCCTTCGAGCCGGACGCCGCATCGTCGAGCTCCAGGACGAACTGCTCTCTGCCCGGGAAGCGCTGCTCAAGCAGGCGACGCACGATGCTTTGACCGGCCTCAAGAATCGGGCGCGGATCAGAGAAATCCTAGCCGACCAAATGAAAACCGCCCAACAGGCCGGTTCTCCGCTCGGGGTCATCATGCTCGACCTCGATAAGTTTAAACAGGTCAACGATGTGCACGGACACGCCGCTGGCGACTTGGTTCTCATCGCCGCCTCCCAACGCGTTCAAAACGTGTTGGACGAAAGTGACGCGGTCGGGCGTTATGGCGGAGAAGAGTTCCTGATTGTCGCCCCCAAAGCACCAGACGATTTGGCGGCCTTGGCCGAACGGGCTCGAGCCGCGATTGCGGCTGAACCCGTCCCCTCCGGCGCCGCTCTCCTTACCGTTACCGCCAGCCTCGGCTATGCGTCTTATTGTCCGAAAGTCGACGCCGAAACACTCCTCCGCGCGGCCGACGAAGCGCTCTATCGAGCCAAACATCAAGGCCGCAACCGCGTCGAACCCGGGGTCCTCGACGGTTGCACCCCGCCCTAAGGTCCGCCTAGCGGCGCAGCAGAGAGAAACCAATCTCACGGCCGTAGCCTTGCACCATCGCCAGCGTGATCCACAGCATCGCGAATGGCTCCAATATCCGCGCCCGCGTCAGCGGACCCGCGTCCTCAGCCGAAAATCCCAACTCGGTCGCTAGCTGCTTGGCCACTTCCTTAGCGCCCCCGTCATCCCCGCAGTAAAACATCGTCGCCGCCGTCCCGCCAAAATCGGGCGCCTCCATCACGTTGAAGCCCACCGTGTTGAACGCCTTCACCACCCTCGCCCCCGTCGCCCACTCGGCCACCTGTTCGGCCCCGGAAGTCGTATTGGCAAACTCCAAACCCGCCAACCGCGGCAAAATCGGATTCGTCGCATCAATCAAAATCTTCCCTGACAGCGGCCCCAAGCCTTGGACGACCGCCTGTGTCGCCGGCCACGGCGTCGCCAACAGCAGCACTTCGCTCGCCGCCACCGCCTCCTCCGCCGAACCCGCCCGCGCATTCGGCCCCGCCCGCTCCACCAGCGCCTTCATCTCCGCCGACTCCGGATTGCGCGAGGCGAACACAATCTTGTGTCCCCCCATCGCCCACCGCGAACCGAGCGCTCCGCCTACATTTCCCGAACCGATGATCCCAATCTTCATAAGTCTCCTTCGTGATTACGATACTGTATCGTATCCATTCAGATTGCCAAGATAGAACCTTGGATGCAACTATCTTCACCCCCCGTGCCCCCGGCCGCCCCCGCGACGCCGAAACCGAGGCCCGCATTCTGCAAGTCGCGCTCCGCCTCCTTGCCGAACAGGGCTACTCCCGCATGTCCCTCGATGCGGTCGCCGCCGAATCCGGCACGAGCAAACCGACCATCTACCGCCGCTGGAGTTCCAAGGCCGACCTCGCCACCGCCGCCCTCAACACCATTCAATTCGCCGAACCCCCCGTCGATACCGGCTCCACGGTTGGCGACCTCACCGGCACCCTCGAAAACTTCTCCCGCTCCCTCCTCCGCCCCAATGGCATGTCGCTGATCGGCACGGTGTTGGCCGAAGAGGCGCATACCCCGGAACTGCTCACCCTCTTCCGCGCCCGTCTGGTTGCCACCCGCCGGGGCATGCTCCACGCTATCCTCCTCCGCGCCAAAAAGCGAAAAGAGCTCCGTCGCGCCGTGAACCTCGATTGCGTCGTCAACATGCTCGTCGGTGCCTTCTACGCCCGCTACCTGGCCACCTCCACCGTCCCACCCGATTTCCCCCGCGAACTCGTCGCCACCATCTGGCCAGGCATCGCCGCCATCTCCAAAGGTAGTTAATCTACCGGTAGAGTGGTACACTTAGCCTCGGATGTCCCGCCCTTCTCCGCCCGCCGACCTCTTGCAGGGCACGCTGAATATGCTCATCTTGCAAGTGCTCTCCCGCGGCAAAGCCAACGGCTACGAAATCGCCAAGCTCATCGAAACCCGGTCCGCTGAAGCGCTCCAAGTCGATCACGGTTCGCTCTATCCGGCCCTCCGCCGCCTCGAGCAAAACGGCTGGCTCACCGCCGCCTGGGAACTCTCGGCCACCAACCGCAAAGCCCGGTACTACGAACTCACCCCCGCCGGTCGCAAGCAGGTCGACATCGAACACACCCGCTGGCGCGCCGCCGTCCTCGCCGTCACCCGCGTCATGAGGCCCGCCTAGCCCATGCTCCCGCCAGATCCCCTCGACGATGAACTCGCCCACCATCGCGAGCAGCTCAAGCACGAGCGGCTCGCCCAAGGCGATTCTCCCGCCGACGCCGAAGCCTACGCCCGCCGTCGCCTCGGCAACACCCTCTGCATCCAGGAGGAAGTCCGCGCCGTCCATCCCCTCGCCACGCTCGAAACCCTTCTCCGCCACGTCCGTTTCGCCAGCCGTTCCTTTCTCCGCCACGGCGGCTCCTACCTCCTGGCGACCGCCCTTCTCGCGCTCGGCATCGGGCTCAGCGTCGCGATGTTCTCGCTTGTCGAAGCCGTCGTCTTCGCGCCGCTCCCCTACCCACAGCAGCAGAATATCCACCTCGTCTGGAAGTACGACACCCAAACCGCGGCTCACGTCGTCGGCGAACTCGCCTATCCCGAACTCGCCGACCTCCGCGCCAATGCGAACGAAATCGCCAAGGTCGCCCTCATTCCCGCCGCCCTCTATGGCAACGGCCGCGTCATCCAAACCGGCACCCAGGACCCCGTCCAGATCGAAGCCTGCCCCACCACCGCCGACCTGTTCCAGGTCCTCGGCATCGCCCCCGCGTTGGGCCGCGATTTCGTTCCCTCCGACGAAGCCGCCGGTGCCGCCCCGGTCGTCATCCTTTCTCACGCCGTCTGGCGCGAGCATTTCAACGCCAACCCCCAAGTCATCGGCCAGGCGATCCGCCTGAACGGAGTCGGCCACACCGTCATCGGAGTCATGCCGCCCACCGTCGATTTCCCCCGCGGCACCGGCCTCTGGCTGCCCCTGCGGGCCGATGCCCGTCGCGGCACCACCTGGCTGCTCGCCGTCGTCCGCACGCCACCCGGCGTCTCTCGCCAAGCTCTCCACGCCGCCGCCGAACGCACCTTTCAACTGCAAGTCGCCGACCATCTCAAAGAGTACTCCCGCTCGCAACACGCCGTCGTCACCCCTCTCGCCGAGTACCTTACCGGCTCCTCCCGGCCCCAACTCCTCCTTGCTCTCATCGCTTCTGTCCTGCTCCTGCTCTCGGCCTGCGTCAGCGCCAGCAATCTCTTCCTCTCCCGCTCCTTCGTCCGCCGTCGAGAGGTCGCCACGCGCACCGCCCTCGGAGCCTCCACCCTCCAAATCCTCGCCCAATTTACGGTCGAAGGCCTCCTCGCCGCCACCCTCGCCACCGCCG
>JAPKZA010000230.1 GCA_026394015.1 Acidobacteriota bacterium | reverse complement strand
TCGAACGCAAAAAGAAAGGGCACCTCAGCGCCTACAATTCGCTTCAGAGAAATCTGATCCAACTCCGCAAGAATTTCCCGATGCAGCCGCCGGAGCCCATCGATATCTCCGCCGACAGCAATATGATCGAGCCGATCATTCCTAGCCCCGAAGCGGTGGCCGAAATGCTCGATATGGCCGACCAGGCCAAAAACGAACCGGAGTTCGCCCTGCCCGCTTACGTACTTAACTTCCTTGAGAATGAATACGTTATGGCGATTGTTGCTCCCAACTACGAATGTGAGGAACTCCTGGCCCGGTTCGGCCGTACCAGGGTGCCCAAAGCGGCTTAGCAGCCCTGCGATGCGGAAAAGTCACCCGTAGCCCGAATGAAATTACCCTTCCGCAAGCGCGGGGCGAATCAAGAATCCAACCGGTTCACCATACGTGTATCCGCTCGGTCCAATCTAACGGATCGAAACTGTCGGCCCGGCCGCGCTGTCGGTTGTCCCCACTCGAATCGCAATCGGAACGGCCTGTCCCACCGGCGCATTCGCCGGGATGCGAGCGTTGATCTGCACCAAACCGTTCACCAAACCGGGTGCCGGTCCCACAAACAGCACCGGTGCATCCAGCGTCCCAATTCGTACCGTCGGCACCACCACCGGCCGTGGAAACGGGGCCACCCTCGGCGCTAATCCACCGTCCGGCTGCACCGGAGTCAATAAGCCCGTTCCCGTCAGGAAGATCTGCAGAATCGAACCCCGCGCCGCCGCCGTCGTCGCCGTGTTCAGCTCCCCATTCTCGTTCAAGATCGCCGAAGGACCCGACCCGCTCGCGTTCTGCGTAAAGATCGCCGCCGCCGTCGCCGCCACCGCGACCGTCGTCTCGTCGCTCTGTTGACCCTGGTACTCCACCCGAACTCGGGCCTCGCCTGTCGTCCCCACGCCGTAGGGCACAATCGCGCTCAACTGCCGGTCGCTCGTATAGATCAGCGGTGCCGCCGTCCCGTTAACCAAAACCCGCGTACCTGCCAAGCTATTCGAAATCCCATTGCCCGCCGCGTTCAACTCCAAAGTCTTCAATACCTCCGGGCCCAACAACGTCCCGTAGATCGTGATGATCTCCCCGGCCGCAATCGGCCCACCCCGGAAGCTCGCCGCATTCAAAATCCCATTCGCCGCCAGCGCCGGTCGTTCCGCCGCCTGCGTCACCGTGTACGTCTGGTCCAATACCTTCAGCGTCCCCGTGCGCGCACTCCCCGTCAGATTCGGCATCGCGCGGAAATCCACCGACCCCGACCCATTCACCGCCGACCATGCCTCCACCGTCAGCCACGGTTGGGCTGAAGTCGGCTCCCAGGAGCAACCCGGTGTGCCGTTCACGGCAAATCGACCCGATCGGGTCCCCGCCGGCAGAGTCAGATTCGTCGGCGCTAAGGTCACCGCGCACGTCCCGCCCGTCTGCGTCACCGTAAAGGTCAGGTTGCCGATCCGAATCGTCCCCGTCCTCGTCCCCGCCGTCCCGTTCGCTCCCACTGTGTAGTCCACGGTTCCGTTCCCTACACCGCTCGCTCCGTTCACAATCCCAATCCAGCCCGTCGACGACTGCGCCGCCCAGACGCATGTCGTCGTCACCGCGATCGATCCGGCCGAAGCGTTGGAAGCTACCTGCACACTCGTCGGGCTGATCCCCAACTCACAGTTCGCCCCTACCTGCGTCACCACCAACTGCCGGTTCCCAATCGTGATCGTCCCTTGTCGGCTCCCCGGCGTCGTGTTCGCAGACACCCGGAACGAAATCGTACCGTCCGCACTCCCCGACGCGGCGGAGGTAAACGAAATCCACGGGACATTCGAGGAAGCCTGCCAGCTACAGCCGCTGGCCGCCAATACGTTCACCGAGGAATCGCCCCCGCTCGCCGCCGGCTCATAGCTCGAAACGCTCAGGCTGATGCTGCAGGCAATCGCCGCCTGCTGCACCGTAAACGCCACGTTGCCAATCGTGATCGAGGCCGACCGCGCCTGGGTCAGGATGTTCGGTGCCGCCACCCACGAAACCGATCCGTTCCCCGTCCCGCTCGCCGACGAACTCATCGTCAACCACTCCGCCGTGCTCACCGCCAGCCAAGCGCAGTTCGTCACCAAGTTAAAGGTTCCGGTCCCCCCAATCGCAAGCACCGTCGTGCTCGTCGGCGAGATCTGGTAATTGCACGTCCCGCCCTCTTGGGTCACCGAAAACACGGCGTTGCCAATCGTGATGTTCCCCGTCCGCCGCTCCGCCGTCGGATTCACCGCCGCCGTCCAACCCACCGTTCCGTTTCCTGTCCCGCTGGCGCCCGAAGAGATCGTCAGCCAACTCGCATCGCTCAAAGCGTTCCGCGTACAGGCCGAGTTCGTCGCCGTTACGGTGATCGTCCCCACGTCGCCCGCTGACCGCACGCTCGCAAAAATCGGGCCCAGCGTAAAGCTGCAAGCCGCTCCCTGGGTGATCGAAAACGTCGCCGACCCAACCGTAATGCTCCCGGTCCGCGAAGTCGCATCGGGGTTCGGCAGCACACTATAGTTCAGCGTCCCGCTGTTCTGCCCCGCCGTCGGGTTCACCTGGATCCAGCTCTCGTTCGCCACCGCCGTCCAGGAACAGCCATTCTGTGTCGTCATCGCGATCGACCCGGACCCGCCCGTGTTCGCCACCGTCGCGTTGTTCGGGCTCAAGCTGTTCGTACACGTAATCCCAGGCTGGGTCACCGTAAACGTCGCCAAACCGCCGTTCACTGATATCGTCCCCACCCGCTGCTGCACGCTGGTATTCGCCTGCACGTTGTAGCCAATCGTCGAAGGATTCGCCGTCCCCCCGCCGAACGAGATCGAGATCCACTCCGCGTTCGACGCCACCGTCTTGTTACAGCCCGCGGGCGTACCCGTCGCATTGAACGTTCCGTTGCCCCCTCCCACCGCGGCAAACGCCGCATTGTTGTTCAGGGCAACGCTAGTGCATTGGGGGAACGCAGTTCCTGCCGCAAGGCACACGAACAGGAGGATCCAAAAGGCGCGTACGGGCATCGAGAGCATTGAACCCAATTGTCCTCCGAAAGTTGTGCGCCGCGGAGGCCGTCGGCAACTCCGGTTGCTACAATTGGCTTCTGAACACATGAGCGACCTCAAGCAACTCATCCGCGAGATCCCGGACTGGCCCAAACCCGGCATCCTCTTCTACGACATCACCACCCTGATGAAGGACGGCCCCGGCTTTGCCCAAGTCATCGACGGCCTCGTCGCCACCGTCCAACCCGCCGACGTTGACGTCGTCATCGGCATCGAAGCCCGTGGCTTCTTCTTCGCCCCCACCGTCGCCAAGGCGCTCGGCAAAGGCTTCGTCCCCGTTCGGAAACCAAAGAAATTGCCCGCTGCCGTCGAGGCCGTCGAGTACGCCCTCGAATACGGCACCGACTCCCTCGAAATCCATCGCGATGCCATCACCCCTGGGCAACGCGTTCTGATCGTCGATGACGTGCTCGCCACCGGCGGCACCGCCGCCGCCGTCGCCGCCCTCGTCGAACGCCTCGGCGGGGTCGTCGTCGGCCTCTCGTTCGTCATCGAACTCGACTTCTTGAACGGCCAATCGAAGCTGGGCGGACGTCCCGTCCACTCCTTGCTCCATTACTAGCTCTACCTGTGGCTGAGACCCGTTACGTCCGCGTCCCCTGCTACGCCAAAATCAATCGGCTCCTCACGGTCCTGAACCGCGGAGCCGATGGTTTTCACGAACTCCGCACCGTCTTCGAGACCATCTCGCTCGCCGACTCGCTCGAACTGTACTTTACGCCCGGTCGGGCCTCGGAGCCGTCGCTTGAAGCCGATTTTGACGTCCCCGACAATCTCGTCCTCCGCGCCGCCCGCGCTGTGCTCGCCGCTTCCGGAGCCAAAGGCCACCTTCACTGCAAGCTCATCAAACGCATTCCGATGGGCGGCGGTCTTGGCGGCGGCTCCACCGACGCGGCCGCCGTTCTGCTCGCCCTTCCCGTGTTGACCGGCAAACCACTCCGTCCCGGTCAAGCTCACGAACTCGCCGCCATCCTCGGTAGCGACGTGCCGTTCTTTTTGTATGGCGGACAAGCGCTCGGCCTCGGCCGCGGCACCGAACTCTATCCCCTGCCGGAATCGCCCAAACAACACCTGCTCGTGGTGGCCAACAATATCCACATTTCCACCCCCGACGCCTATCGCGCCTTCGACCGCGACGGTAACGGGAAATTGACAGAAGAGCAGGTAGCCCGCTACATTGGTAGTTTCCAGGCACGTGCTTGGGAGCAGGGGAAAGCCCTGTCTGAAAACGATTTCGAACGGGTAGTCTTCCCCCAGCACCCTCAGCTCGATCTTACCCTCAAAAAACTCAAGAAATTGGGAGCAGCCCCAGCCCGGATGTCGGGAAGTGGCGCGGCTCTCTTTGGATTCTTCCGCACCGCGGAGGAGGTACGGGCAGCCATGAGCCATTTCGGCTCGGCGCGCGTTTACGCCGCGACCACTTTGTCGCGCCGCCAGTACCAAGCCTCCTGGGCGAAAGCTCTCCAAGAACATACAGAACTAAAACAGTGGCCGCCTCGAAGCCGGTACGCGCGATGAGATTCGACAAACTCAAGATATTCACCGGCAACTCCCACCCCGCCCTTGCGACGGAAATTTGCGAGTGCCTCGACACTGAACTCGGTGTCGCCCCGGTACGCTCCTTCGCCGACGGTGAGATTTACCTCCAGATCAAAGAAAACGTCCGCGGCGCCGACGTCTTCGTCGTCCAGCCCACCTGCAGCCCCGTCGATACCAACATCATGGAACTCCTCCTGATGATCGACGCCCTCAAGCGCGCTTCGGCCGATCGCATCACCGCCGTCCTGCCCTACTACGGCTATGCCCGGCAGGATCGCAAAGATAAACCCCGCGTTCCCATCTCGGCCAAATTGGTGGCCAGTCTGATTGAACGCGCCGGTGCCGACCGCGTCCTCGCTCTCGATCTGCACGCCGCCCCGATTCAAGGCTTCTTCGATATCCCCGTCGACCATCTGTTCGCCGCTCCGGTGATGATCGAGTATTACCGCGAAGTCGATATCCCCGATTTGATGGTCGTCTCCCCCGACGCCGGCGGCGTCGAGCGCGCCCGCGCTTTCGCCAAGCGATTAAACGCCCCGTTGGCCATCGTCGACAAGCGCCGGGAAGACGTCAATATCGCCGAGATCATGCACGTCATCGGCGACGTCCGCGGCAAGGCTTGCCTGCTCGTGGACGATATCATCGATACCGCCGGCACCCTTGTGAAAGGGGCCGAAGCGCTCCTGAACAGCGGAGCCAAAAGTGTCCGCGCCTGCGCCACCCACGCCGTTCTGTCGGGGCCGGCGATTGAGCGCATTCGAAATTCGAATCTCGAAGAGGTGGTGTTCTCGAACTCCATCCCCCTTCGGGAAGCCGCGTTGGTATCGGGTCGGATCAAGCAGCTCTCTGTAGCCCCGCTGCTCGCCCAAGCCATTCAGTCCATTCATGAAGAGACCAGCGTCAGCGGTCTCTTCGTCTAGTTGTTAGTCGAGTTTTAGGAGCCAGTATGAGAAAGGACATCACGATCGCCGCCGAGGGCCGCACTTCACGCGGTAAAAACGAAGCTCGGCGGCTGCGCGTCTCCGGACGCGCACCCGCGATCATCTACGGCACCGGCAGAGATCCCGTCGCCTGTGCCATTATTCCGAAGGAAGTGAGCAAAATTCTCCTCTCTTCCACCGGTCACAACACCATCTTCGACCTCACCGTCGATGGTGGCGCGCCCGAACCCGTCATGATTGTTGACTGGTTGTTCGATCCCGTTACCAACGCCATGTTGCACATCGACATGCTACGGATCGACCTCACCAAGCCCGTCTTCGTCAAAGTCAAAGTGCACGTGCACGGCGAACCGAAGGGCGTCAAACAGCAAGGCGGCATCCTCGAAATCGTCGCCCGCGAAGTGGAGATCGAATGTCTCCCGGACGATGTCCCCGCCGACTTCAGCCTCGCTCTGCAGGACCTCGAAATCAACCAAGCGATTCGCGCGCAAGACCTCGTGATGGTTGGCTCGATGAAACTGGCCGTTGCGCCGGACACAATCATCGTCCACATCGTCGCGCCGAAGATCGACGCCGAAGCCGCTGCCGCCGCCGCTGCCGAACCCGAAGTAATCAAGAAGGGTAAGAAAGACGACAAGGCTGCCACCAAGACCGCCGCCAAAACGGCCGCTCCCGCCGCTGACGCCAAGGCCAAAAAGAAGTAACCCTCCATGCTGATCGTTGGCTTGGGCAATCCTGGCGAAGAGTACGACAACACGTACCACAACCTGGGATTCCTAGCCATAGATCGGCTCGCTGTCGCCCACGGCATCCGCGTTACGCGGGCCGAAGGCAAGGCGGTCACCGGAGTCGGGCGAATCGCGGGCACCGATGTTGTGCTCGCGAAACCCCAAACCTACATGAATTTGAGTGGCGGCTCCGTCAAAGAGCTGCTGGCGAAATACATGCTTCCAGTCGATCGGTTGTTGTTGATCTACGATGAACTCGCCCTCGACTGGGGCTCGATGCGGATTCGGCCGAAAGGCTCAGCGGGCGGACACAACGGTGTTAGCTCGATTATCCGCAGCGTGGGAACAGAACAGATTGCACGGATTCGACTGGGCATTCGCCCAGAACGGCCCGTGAAAGAAATGAAGTCATACGTACTCGCCAAAATCCGGCGGGCACAGCTAGAAACGTTGGACCCGCTGCTGGACGAAGTTGTCAAGGCAGTGGAATCCATCATCACCGAGGGCGTCGAAAAGGCCATGGCGCGTTTTAATGCGCGTCGCGCTCCCGGTGCCAAAGAGGAAACATGAGGACTTACGAAGAACTCTTTATCGTCAACGCCAACGCGACCGAAGAAGAACAGGACGCGATTGTCGAGATGCTCCGGGGTGTTATCACCACCGGCGGCGGAACTCTCGACAAGGTGGAAAAGTGGGGTATACGCAAACTCGCCTACCGGGTGAACCGGCAGACCGAAGGCGTCTACATTCTGCTCGAATTCTCAACCGAAAGCGCCGAGACGGCCAAAGAAGTAGAACGCCGTCTACGAGTGACCGATGCCGTTATCAAGTTCATCACTGTGCGGATGGACGAGAGAATGCGTCGCGTCGAGAAGCGGAAGAAGCGTCGTGAGAAACGCGCCGCGCGGAAGCCGCAAATTGCCGCCCCGCTCGCGCCGGCCGCTCCGGGCGTTCGCCCTGAGATGCCGGGTGCTCCCGATATGCCGATGCCCGCCGCGCCGCTCCCGTTAGAGGAAGCGCCGGTAACTGCCGAAGCCGCCGTTGAACCGGCAGCTGAGAACTAACGAGTAGGAGAATACGACAATGGCAGAAACCAAGAGTGGAGGCCGCCCGATTGCGGCCAGCCAGCGTCCGACCGGTGGCGACAAAGCCCTGGCCGGAAATAAGAAGCAGTTTTTCCGCCGGAAGAAGGTATGCCGGTTCTGCGTCGAGAAGATCGACCACATCGACTACAAAGACGTGAAGTTGCTTTCCGCCTTTATCTCCGAACGGGGCAAAATTACCCCGCGCCGGATTTCCGGTGTGTGCTGCGTGCATCAGCGCTTGCTCGCCATGGCGATCAAGCAGAGCCGCAACATCGCCCTGCTGCCGTTCACGACGTCGCTTTAACCCGAGGAGAATCCCCACATGCAAGTCATTTTACGAGAGGATATCGACAAGCTCGGCACGCGCGGTCAATTAGTGAACGTCGCTCCGGGCTTCGCCCGCAATTTTCTGCTGCCGAAACGGCTAGCCGTGCCGGCTACGGAATCGAACAAAAAGATTGTGGAACAAGAGCGTCAAGCGGGTTTGCGGCGGGAAGCCGTCGAAGCCGGTGCCGCGCAAGAACTGGCTAAGCTGCTCGAACCGACCGTGGTCGAGATCAGCATGAAGGCTGGTGAGAATGACCACCTGTTTGGTTCGGTGACTTTGAAAGACATCGCTGATCAGCTTGAGGCCAAGGGCTTCCACATCGACCGCAAGAAGATCGTACTCCCCGAGGCCATCAAGACCCTGGGCGAGTTCCTGGTTCCCGTGAAACTGCATAAACAGGTCACGGTGGATGTGAAAGTGATCGTCAAGCGGGAAGAGTAGTTTCGTTCGTGTCAATTCGTCGATGGCCCGGGGGCAGATGCTTGACTCCGGGCCATCTTCATTAGGAGGATAAGTCCATGGGCTATTTCGATCTAACCGGCCACACCGCAATTATCACCGGGGCGGCGTCTGGAATCGGTGCTGCGATTGCGCGGCGGCTGGCAAAGGCGGGCGCGACCGTCGTGATCGCCGACATCAACGGAGCGGCGGCGGCGGAAGTCGCGGCGACCATTTCGGGAGCGTTGTCGGTCCAGATGGACGTGACGAGCACGGAGTCGGTGCAGGCGGCCGTCGACGGTGTGATCGCCCAGACGGGGCAGGTGCACATCCTCGTCAACAACGCCGGGATCGGCGGGAAAGCCGCCCCGTTGTGGGAGCAGGATATCGACGACTGGCACAAATGCATCGCGATCAACATGGACGGGGTTTGGAACGGCTGCAAGGCCGTGATCGCCCACATGCGCGCGAACAAGTACGGTCGCATTGTGAACATTGCCTCGATTGCCGGTAAAGAGGGCAATCCGAATATGTCCGCCTACTCGGCGACGAAGGCGGCGGTGATCGGGTTCACCAAGTCGATTGCCAAAGAAGTGGCGACCGATGGCGTTTGCGTGAACGCGGTTAGCCCGGCTGTCGTGCGGACTCCGATTCTCGAACAGCTCACGCCGCAGCAGGTGGCCTACATGACGGAGAAGATTCCAATGCGCCGGACGGGCGAGCCGGAAGAGATCGCCGCGGTCGTGCATTTCCTGTCGAGTCCGGATTGCAGTTTTGTAACAGCCCAAACCTACGACGCCTCGGGCGGGCGCGCTACTTACTAAGTTCCTTCGGAATACCATGCTACTTTTGCCTTCTCAATACGCTGCCGCGCCGTTGCGCGACCTTCTGCACGAAGCGGGCCGGGGCCGCATCGCCACCGACCACGCGTTCGTCAAAGCGATCCTCGATCGCGGGGCCTCGGTGGCGGAAGAGGTGGCGGCCTATGCGCTCGACCAGCCAGAGGAAGACCGGGTGGACCTGACCGTGGACCTGTTCCACGTGTTGCGTGCGCTTCGGCATCCGGCGGCGATTCCGTTTTTCCTCGACTTGCTGCACCAGGACGACGGCGAAGCGCCGGACCACATCTACGAAGCGCTAGGGGAGTTGGGCGAAGCGGCAGTGGAGCCGTTGCTGGCGTTGCGCGAGACGGCGGAGGGCGATCGCAAGGCCAACCTGGCGTTCCTGTTGGCTGGTCTCGGCGTGAAGGACGATCGGATCAAAGCCATTCTGCTGGAGCGGCTGGAGACCGAGCCGACCGATGCGGCGATCAACCTGAGCTTGTACGGAGACCGGGATTTGATTCCGGCGATGGTCGAGCGAATGGAACGAATGGGTGAAGAGGAGAAAGACGAGAAGCGGGAGCTCGAGTACTCGGTGCGGAATCTGGAAGCGCCGGTGGTCGATGACGGGCATCCTGAATACGACGTGTACGAGAATTTTGACGAGGTCTCGACTCCGGTCTGGGATGTGTTGGACGTCGAAGAGATCGTCGAGTTCTTGCAGCACCCCGACCCGAACGTTCGGCGGGAAGCGGCGGAAGCGTTGGTGGACGAAGAGCCGGATGAGGAGTTGCTGGGGGTACTGATGGGCGCGGCGGAGACGGATTCCGATGCGGGCGTGCGGGCGGCGGCTTGGCAGAGCCTCGCCGAATATTGGCCGGAAGCCGACGTAGCGGATAAGCTGCGGGCGAAGATGACGGACGAGAACGCGCCGGGAGCGGAACGGGCGGGAGCGGCAATCGCAGTGGCGACCAACGAGATGACCCCGGTGGTCGAGAAAGTTCTGCGTGCCTTGTACGAGGACCTGGAGACCCGGGCGGCGGCGATGCGCGGCATGTGGCGCACCTTCGACAAAACGTTCGCCGCCATCTTTTCGAAGCATTTGCAGGACCCGATTCGACCGGTGCAGAACGAGGCCATTACCGGCGTCGGCTACCTGGGGATGAACTACGAGTCCAAACAATTGGAAGACATGTTCGATGACCCGGATCTGCGGGAGCGGGCGCTGTTTTCGTTTGCGTTATGCTGCTCGGGAGACACGACCAAGTCGAACGCCAAAAAGTTGTATCGGAAGATCGAAGACTTGGCGGGTGGGTTGAACGATGAGGAGAAGGACGTCGTCGAGACGGCCATCGATACGCGATTGGCCTTGCATGGGTTAGCTCCCGCGTTCGCCGAACCGCATAACCACTAGGTTTTTTCGCGGCAAGTGAGGAAACGTTTATAATGTTGGCAGCGTCTCCTTACTTGCTATGTCCGCCAGTCCTTCCATTCGCGTTGCCTACTTCACCGACTCCTTCGATGAGGTGAATGGGCTTGCGCGGACGAGCCGCGAGATGTCGGCTTTTACTCGCCGGAACGGATTGCCGATGTTGCTGGTGAGACCGGGGGAAGAGACGCGGAGTTGGACCGATGGTAACCAGATGCATGTGAAATTGCATCGGGCGGCAACGTCGATTCCGCTTGACAACGAACTCTCGTTTGACCCGTTGTTGCCTCGCCACTTACTCCGGTTGCGAACGGCGGTGCGGCGGTTCCGACCGGATGTTATCCACGTGACTGGGCCGGGCGATATTGGCTTAATGGGAGCCTACTTCTCGTTCTACTACGGGATCCCGCTGGTGGCGTCCTGGCATAACAATCTACATGAACTGGCGGGGAAGCGGCTTCGCTTTCTATTGGACCATCCGGTGTTCGCGCTGTTGCCGCGGGCTTATACAGAGTTTGTGACGGCGCTGACAGAACGGGGCGCGCTGGAGAGCGTTACCCTGTTCTACAAACTGGCACGGCGCTTGTTTGCCCCGAATCCGGATTTGGTTCGATTTCTTGCCGAGCAGACGGGCCGACCGGTGCACTTGATGCCTCGGGCGGTAGACTCGCGGCTGTTTCATCCGGGTCGCCGGTTTCGACAGGATGGGGCTTTCACGCTGGGATTCGCGGGTCGCTTGCAGCCGGAAAAGAACGTCCGTTTGCTCTTGCAGGTACAGAAGGCTTTGCCGGCGGGCAGTCATCGTTTTTTGGTTATTGGAGAGGGGTTTGAGCGCGATTGGTTGAAGCGGCGTCTACGGCGAGCGGAGTTTTGCGATTTCCTTGACGGGGAAGCGTTGGCCGACGCCTACGCCAACATGGACCTGTTTTTGAACCCATCGTTGACGGATACCTACGGCACCAGTGTGCATGAGGCGTTAGCGAGCGGGGTGCCGGCGATCGTGATGAACCAGGGTGGGCCCCGGCATCTGATTACGTCGGGGGAGAACGGGCATGTGTGCCAGAGTGATCAACATTTTGTGCGCCGGGTTGCCGAGTTGATCGCGAATCCGGTAGAGTTACAACGCATGCGCCTCGAAGCGCGCGAATCGGCCTGCTGCATGAGCTGGGATAGAGTGTTTGAAGACGTATACCAAGTTTACGAATCCGCATGTGGGCATTTGCCCACGAACCTTCGAGTAGCCAGTTGAATCCATCGAAAACTTCTCTTCTTCGCCAGCTTGGGCTGGTCAGCGCTACGGCGCTCGTGATTTCGAACATGGTCGGAACCGGGATCTTTACGACTACCGGCTTTTTAGCCGGTGACCTGGGGGACCCGTCGATAGTCTTGGGGATCTGGGTGGTGGGCGCGATTGTGGCGCTCGCCGGGGCGTTCTGTTACTCGGAGTTGGGAATCAACTTTCCGAGTTCGGGGGGAGAGTATGTTTACCTGACGGAGGCCTACGGCCCGACGTGGGGTTTCATGGAGGGGGGGATCTCGTTCACGGCGGGTTTTTCGGCTCCGATTGCGTTGGCGGCGCTGGCGTTTTCCGATTATCTCGGGTATTTTTTCCCGGGGGTGAAGCAGGCGAGTTCGGCGGCGATTGGGCCGTTCACGGTGGGCGGGGCGCAGGTGGTGGCGACGGTTTTGATCTTGTCTTTTGCGGCTCTGAACCTGTTCGGGATTCGGCTGGCGGCGAGCGTCCAGAACGTTCTGACGGCGGTGAAGTTGAGTGTGATTGTCGGCTTCCTGGTGTTTGCGTTTGCGATCGGAAAGGGCGACTGGGGTAACTTCAGCCAGGTAGCGGTACGGACCTCGACTTCGCCTTTGTGGGAGCAGTTTGCGACGAGTTTGATTTTCATTTACGTCGCGTATTCGGGTTGGAATGCGGCGACTTATGTGGCGGAAGAGCTGCGGACTCCGGAACGAACTTTGCCGTTGGCGTTGACGCTGGGGACGACGCTGGTGGCGGCGTTGTTTGTGGGGCTGAATGTCGCCTACATCTACGCGCAGCCGTTGGAGCAGATGAAGGGGGTGGTGGCGGTGGGTTCGCTTTCGGCATCCAACTTGTTTGGGCCGGAGGTGGCGAGTTTGTTCAGTGGATTGATGGCGGTTTCGTTGCTCGCGACGGTGAACGCGATGGTGACGATTGGGCCGCGGGTGTACTACGCGATGGCGCAGAACAAGGCGTTTTTCCCGGCGGCGGCGCGGGTGCATGAGCGTTGGCGGACGCCGTACGTGGCGATTGCGATGCGTCGTTCCGGGACCTGATGTTCTACGTGGGCTTTCTGTTGAATGCGTTTTCGGTGTTGGCGGTGGCTTCGTTGTTTGTGTTTCGGAAGCGAGCGGGTTGGCAGCGGGTGGGGGTGGTGAATTTTGCGTGGCCGCTGGTGCCGGCCTTCTACGTTTTAGTGGGGGCTTGGGTGGCCGGGTCTGGGTTTTTGATGCGGCCGGGGGTTTCGGCGGCGGCACTGGGGACCGTGGTGGTCGGTGCTTTTGCTTACAAGATTTTCCTTGCGCCGAAGGCGGTAGCGTCCTAGGATCGAGGCATGCGGCTTTTCTTGTTGGCTGGGTTGGCGGTGGGGGCGTGGGGAGCGGATCCGGATTTGACGGGGACGTGGCGACTGAACCATGACAAGAGCGACTTTGGCCGGGCGGCGAGACCGGGCACGGTGGTGACGAAGATTCGGCAGCAGGGGGGGGCGTTGCGGGCGGAGTCGACGACGGACGGGTTGGTGAGCGAGTACCGATGGACGTTGGATGGGAAGGAGTCGGTGAACCGGCTTCGCGGGAATGAGGTGAAGGCGGTGGCGGAGTGGCGGGGACCGATCTTGCAAGTGAAGGCGAAGATGACGGTGCAGGGGACGGCGCTGGGGATGACGGACCAGTATAGTTTGGCGGGGGACGGGAAGACGATGACGATCTATCGGACGATCAATGGGCCGAACGGGGAGATCGAGCAGCGGTACGTCTACGACAAAGTACCTAGTTCGAACTAAGGTCTTTCCCCTCTACCTCTAGCCGTTTTTGCTGATTTTCCTTACCAGGTTCCCGTGATGTACTGGGGGAGTTAAACGTGTCCCTATGAAGCGTAATCTGGTCCCTTTACTTGGCATAGCCTTTGTGGTCGCGATTGCGGCGACGGGCATTTTCTACGGCTTGTTTGTTGGCAAGCTGCGGGATGAAGAGGCCAACGCGGCCAAGCAGACGATCGTGGTAGCGGCGAAGGCATTGGACCGGGGTAGGCAATTGGAAGCCGGGGACGTGAGGCTGTCGAATTGGGCGGGAGCGTTGCCGCCGGGTTCGTACCGCAAAGTGGAGGACGCTGTTGGTAAGACGGTGTTTCAACCGACAATTGAGAATGAACCGATCACGGAAGCGCGGACTGGTTCCGACCAGGCGCAGGGGAGTAAGGGTGGGGTGGCGAAGGGGATGAGGGCGATTTCGGTCCGGATATCGGAGTCGAATGGTCTGATGCCGTTTTTGCGAGCGGGACACCGAGTGGATTTGCAGGTGGTGAATCTCCGCGGCTCGGAACCGGCGGTGCGTCCCTTGCTGCAGAACGCGGAAATTTTAAGTATTCAGGGGAGCGAGGGCAGCGGTCCGGCGGCTACTCCGGTGGTGAATTTGCTGGTGTCGCCGAAAGATGCGGATCGGGTGGCATTGGCCGATTCGGCGGCGAAGATCCGGTTGCTGTTGCGGAATCAGTTGGACGAGGAGCAGGGCGCGCGTCCAGCGGTGGAGTTTAGCCAAGCGTTTGCGGGGGGAGCGCCGCGGGCGTTGGCGGCGGCGAGCGTGGCAGCGGCGCCGGAGGGAGTAGGGCGGGTGATTTTGGATTTGAAGATCGTCAATGCCCGGTCGAGTTTTTTTGAAGACAACCAGAGTCGACTGACGGGGGCTCCGCAAGCGGCGGCGGTGCGGATTGCGGCGCTGCAGCGCGGGGTGGATAGCGAGAGTGTGATGCGGCAACAGGAGTTGCTATCGACCGAAAAGTTAACGGCCTACGACCAGCGGGAAGTGACGTTTCGCGCGGGGGCGACGTGGAGGGCGGCGAATGGGAACGCCTGCGGGTTGCGGATTCAGTTTGTCCCTCGACTGAGCGCGAACGGGGCGATCCGATTGCGGGTGGAGCCGGAGATGACGACGGCGTTGGGACAAGGCTCGTCGATTCGGCGGGTGATGGCCGAGGTGGATTTAGTAGACGGACAGACGGTGGCGCTATCGGGTTTTGGTAGTGGCCCGGAGGCGACGGGGCTGCTCGAGAAGCTGTTTGGGGGGCGGATCAACGGCGGGGCGAACCGGGACCTGCTGGTTTTGGTGACGCCGCGGGTGATGGCTCCGGTAGTGCGGGCTGGCCTAAGCGTGCGGTAGGAGGGTTATGGGCGCGGAACTGATCGTAATCGTTTTTATCGGGACGTTTCTGCTGGCCGCGGTGGCGGTGATTGTGGCGGCTTTTGTGCGGGACCGAATGAGCGACCCGGCGGTTGTAGTGGGCAACGAGGGGGGCGAGGGTGGGGCTGAATTGTCGGCTCTTTTGCGGGAAGAGTCTTTGAGCACGATAACGATTTGGCATGCTTTTTTGCAGCGGCTGGACTTGATCGACAAGTTGAAGCTGCGGATGGACGAGGCGAATCTGCGTTGGTCCGTGGGTCGGGTAACGGCAGCGATGCTGCTGTTGGGGGGCCTATTAGCGGCACTCGTGAAGGACACGACGTTGCTTCCGCCGGGGTCGACGTTGGCCGCGTTCTTGTTTGGGGCGTGGCTTCCGTATTGGTTCATCATGCACAGGCGGCAGCAGCGGATTGAAAAGTTTGAGGCTCAGTTTCCGGATGCGCTGGAGAGCCTGGCCCGGATGATGCGGGCGGGGCATCCGATTGGCAGCGCGTTTGAAGTGTTGGGGGCGGAGTTGACGGCTCCGTTGGGAGCGGA
The DNA here is from genome assembly GCA_026394015.1 of Acidobacteriota bacterium. Taxonomy (GTDB): domain Bacteria; phylum Acidobacteriota; class Terriglobia; order Bryobacterales; family Bryobacteraceae. The sequence goes on along the minus strand of JAPKZA010000230.1, from coordinate 2,519 downwards.
GTTTCGGCGGATGGCCGAGGAGCGTCGTTTAGGGTCGCCGCTCGACCAGGTGATGAACAGTTTTTCGGATCGGGTGAAGGTGGACGAGGTGCGGCTGTTCGTGGCGGCGGCGATGCTGCAGGCGCGGGCGGGCGGCCGGTTGACGGAAGTGCTGGAGCGATTGGCGGAGACGTTGCGGGAGAACGCCGCGCTGCGGGGCGAGGTGCGGGCGATTTCGGCGCAGGGGCGGATGACGGGAATGGTGCTTACCCTTTTGCCGATGGGCATTGCGATCATGCTGTACCTGACGGCCACCGAGTTCATCAGCGTGCTGCTGTTCCACCCGAACGGAAAGTATCTGATTTGGGCAGGAATTGGGTGTGTGGTGACCGGGCACTTGGTGATTCAACGCATTGTGAAGGTAAGAATCTGATGATTACGCCAGAGTTTGCGTTGTTGGGTGGTTTTTTTCTCTTGATCCTGGCGGTGGTGGGCGGCGTCGGGTATTGGTACCTGCAGCGGAAGGAGGCGAACGCGGAGGGGGAGATGGCTCCGGAGGGCTTGCTGGCCGGGACGCTACTGGCGTTTGGAGAAGCGGTTCCGGCGCGGGATTCTCAGAGCGAACGCTATCGGAAGATGTTGCTATTTGCCGGGTATCGTCGTCCGGAGGCGCTCCCGATGTTTTTTGGGGCGAAGGTGGCGGCGACGTTGGTTTTCGGGGTGTTGGCGGGCGTCTTTTGTTTGATTTTTGGGGAGGGCGGCGCGGGGTGGCTAACGGCGGTACTGGCGGGGGCCGGGATGGGCTATCTGCTGACTGACCAGGTGTTGAGCTGGCTGATTCGGCGTCGCGCGGAGACGCTGAAGCGGAGCTTACCCTTGGCGTTGGAGTTACTGGTGTTGGGCCTGGAGGGTGGGCAGTCGCTCGATAGTGCACTGATGGATACGGTTCGGGAGTTACGGGTGCCGCATCCGGAGTTGGCGTCTGAATTGGCGACGGTTCCGACGGGGGTGCTTTCGACGAGGAGTCGGCAGGACCAGTTGCGTTTGCTGATGGAACGGAATACGGAAGCGGAGCTGAAGCGGTTTGCCCAGGTTCTGATTGACAGTGACCGGTTCGGAACGAGTTTGGCGGGGGCGTTGCGGAACCAGACGCGTTACCTGAGGACGCACTTGCGGCAGACGGCGCAAGAGCAGGCCCGGAAGGTGAGCGTCAAGCTGGTGTTTCCAGTGTTCTTTCTGATTTTCCCGGCGGTTTTGCTCGTCACGCTCGGTCCGGCGGTGTTGCAGTTGATGGGTTCGCTCGAGAGCGGGTTTGGGGGCGTAGTTAAGTAAGCCGGGCGGCGATGCGGTCGACGATTTCGTCGCCGATGGCGAGCGACGCGGTGGCGGCGGGGCTGGGGGCGTTGAGGAGGTGGAGCGCTTTTTCACGCTCCACGATGAGGAAGTCCTGGACGAGGTCGCCGTTGGGGAGCATGGCTTGGGCGCGGACTCCGGCGCCGCCGCGGGAGATGTCGGCGGGCTGGATTTCGGGGACCAAGCGTTGGAGCGAGGCGCAGAAGAGCTTGAGACTGAGGGATCGGCGGATCTCGTAGCTGGCCATGGACGGGTAGCGGACGAGGAAGCGCCAGAGACCGGGAAACGAGAGGGAGTCCCACAGGTCAGGGATGGAGACGTTCGACCAGCGGTAGCCTTCGCGGGCGAAGGCGAGGACGGCGTTGGGGCCGGCCTCGATGCCGCCGTGGATGAGGCGGGTGAAGTGGACGCCTAGGAAAGGGAAGGCGGGGTCAGGGACGGGGTAAATGAGATGGTTGACGAGAAATTGGCGGGCGGGTTTGAGGAGATAATATTCGCCGCGGAAGGGGATGATGCGGGCGTCGCGGCGTTCTCCGGCGAGGGCGGAGACGCGGTCGCAGTGGAGGCCGGCGCAGTTGATGAGGAAGTCGGCTTGGTGCTCGCCGTTGAGGACCCAACCAGGCTCGATTTTGGTGATGGGGGTACTGGTGAGGACTTGGCCCCCGGAGGCCCTGAGGAGGGCCACCATGGTGTCGCAGACGTGCTGGTAGTCGACGATGCCTTCTTCGGGGACGCGGAGGGCGAGGAGGCCGGCGGCGTGGGGTTCGATTTCGCGGATCTGTTCGGGGGGAAGGAGGCTGAGGCCGCTGAGGCCGTTTTGTTGGCCGCGGGCGTGGAGGTCGTGGAGGCGGGGGAGTTCGGCGGGGTCGGTGGCGACGACGAGTTTGCCGCAGATTTCGTGGCGGATGGAGTGCTCCTGACAGAAGGCGAGCATTTGGCGGATGCCGTTGACGGCGAGGCGGGCCTTGGCGGAGCCGGGTTTGTAATAGAGGCCAGCGTGGAGGACTCCGGAGTTGTTGCCGGTTTGATGGCGTCCGACGGCGGGTTCCTTCTCAAAGACGGTGATCTTGGTGTGGGGGAGGCGGTGTTGGAGTCGGAGGGCGGTGGCTAGGCCGACGATGCCGCCGCCGATGATGGCGACGCGGGGGGAGGGCATTGGCTTAGGGTAACGCGGATTGGGCGTGGTG
>JAPKZA010000263.1 GCA_026394015.1 Acidobacteriota bacterium | reverse complement strand
TTGCGGCGCATACGCGGACGGCAGCGACCGAGCGGCTGGAGCCGGGCGAGGTGGTGATTCTGGAGGGGTTGTTTACGTTGTATTGGGAGGAGTTGCGGCGGCTGTTCCAGACGATGGTGTACGTGGACTTGGAAGACGAGACTTGCTTTGCGCGGCGGTTGGCGCGGGACGTGCGGGAGAGGGGACGGACGGCGGAGTCAGTACAGTGGCAGTACGAGACGACAGTGCGGCCGATGGCGGAAACGTATATTTTGCCGACCAAGCGGCACGCCGACTTGGTGATTCGCGGGGACGGGCAGTTGGATGAATCGGTGGAGCTGGTGCTGGCGCACCAGCTCCGTAGGTAGGCTCTAGAAGGTCAGCTTCAGAGCGCCTTGCCAGGAGCGGGGCGGGTCTTGGCCGGTGATCGTACCGAAAGCTCCGGAGGTGACGGAGGTGTTCGGATCGGCGAGGTTGGCGTAGTTGGCGAGGTTGAAGGTTTCGGCGCGGAACTGGAGCTTCCAACGTTCGGTGATGGCGAAGTTCTTGATGAGGCCCGCGTCCCAACGAGCTTGGATGGGCCCACGGATGCCGTTGAACCGGAGCGGGAAGCGGCGGAGGTTGCTGGCGAGTTGGAGGGCATTGTTACGCTCGAAACCGGCATTGACGTTGAACCATTGGTCGACGCTGCGCTGGTCCTTCGGGAGGAGGACGTTTTTGAGGTCGCCATTGAAGATGACGTTGCCGAAGCCGAGGGGGGCACCGGACTGGTACTGCATGGCGCCGCTCAACTGCCAGCCGCCGAGGATGCCTTCGAGAACGGGATTCAGGTTGGCTCCCCAGTGACGGCCTTTGCCGAAGGGAAGTTCCCACATGCCGGAGCTGGTGAGGCGCTGAGTACGGTCGAGGTTGGAGACGACTTCGGAGGGACGGATGTCCTGGTCGTTGAGCATTTCGGTGGCCTGCATGTTCTTGGACCAGGTGTAGGAGAGTTGCGTGGTAAAGCCCTTGCTGAAGCGCTTTTCGAGGCGCATCTGGAGGGAGTGGTACCAAGCGTAGCCGATGGGCTCATAGATGTTGACGTTGCCGAATTGGGGGAAGGGACGGAGGAGGCTGCCCCGGTTGGTGTTGGCTCCGAAGATGGGGTTGGTGCCGCGGAGGGGGTTAGGGAAGTTTTGCGCCAGATAGTTGATGGTGGTCTGGTCGCGGGTGGGGCTGGTAGAAAGGTACTGCGCGGGGAGGAAGTTGAGGTTGCGCAGGACGTTGATCCGGGTGGTGCGGTTGCCGACGTAGGAGGCTTCGAGAAGGAAGCCGCCGAAGAGGGTGCGTTGGAAGCCGAGGCTCCAGCGCTGCGCGTACGGGTTTTTGCGCAAATCGGGGAAGGCGTTGACGCCTTGGCCGATGTTGGTGAGGAGCCCACCGGCGGGGCCGGCGGGCTGGACGAGGCCAGTGGGGAAGGGGTTGGCGAGGGTAGCGATGTAGGTGAGGCCGTTATCGAGGGAGGCCTGGATGGGGGTATTGAGGCTGAAGCCGGCGGGTTCAGTATTGGTATAGAGCGTTCCGAGGGGAGCGGTATAGAGGCCGTAGCCGGCGCGGAAGACGGTTTTAGGATCCCACTGGTAGGCGAGGCCGAAGCGGGGCATGAAGTTCGCTTTGGCGGTGTTCCAGTAGCCGCGGGGGTTGCCGTTGGCATTCGTGAACGTCAGGCCGCCGAGGACACGGAATTGGCTGGCGGGGAGTTCGGGGATGGGGGCGGCCGCGTACTGCGAGCGGGCGAGGGCTTCGATGGGGCTCGGGGTGGTCGAGTCGAAGTTTCGAATGGCTCGGTTGTAGCGTTCGGTGGTGGCGGATTCGACTTCGTAGCGGAGGCCGAGGTTGAGCGTTAGCTTGCGGGAGATTTTATAGTCGTCGTGGACGTAGAAGCCGTAAATCGAGTTCTGTTCGGCATAGGAGGCATTGACGCCCATGTTGCCGGCGGGAATGCCGAGGAGGAAGGAGGCGATTTCGCCACCGACTTGCTGGGGGGCGGCGGTGTCGAGGGGTCCGCGGGTGAAGGTGGAGTTGAAGGTGAGGTCGGGCGAAGTGCCGTTCGGATAACGGTTGCGGTTTTCGCGGAGGTTGCGCCAGTCGAAACCGAAGCGGACGTTGTGCTTGTTTTTGTTCCAGGTGAGGGTGGCGTTGAGGTTGTGGATCAACGAGGCGGTGGTGCCGTCGCCGGATTCCCAGTTGGACATAGTCGACCAGGGGGCGACGTTGAGGCGGGGGAAGGTGGCGGCGGATTTCTCGATGGAGTTGACAAGGCTGGGGGCGAAGCCGAGGCTGGCGAGGTCGAAGCCTTGAGAGACGCGCTTTTCGGGGAACTCCTGCTGGGTGAGGCCGTAGCGGACGTTCAAGAGGATGGAGGGGTTGATGACGTAGACGTCGTCGAAGGCGGCACCGCGGTTGATGCGGTTCAGGATGACGCCGGCGGGGGCTTGGGCGCCGAAGAAGCGGGATTTGTCTTCCTGCCAGTAGTCACGGTGAAGGCGGAAGAAGATGCGATGGTTTTCAGAGAAGGTGTGGTCGACGCGACCGATGTTGGTCCAGTAGGTTTCGAGGGCCTTGTTCGAGATGAAGAAGTTCTGGCGGAAGTCGGAAGTTCCGGGCTGGTTGGGGGCGGGAAAGGCGGTGAGCATCTTCTGGGCCACGGGGTCGAGAAGGGAGGCGGGGATGATGTTGCCGGGGATGGGCTGGCGCTGGAAGCGGCCACCGGCGACGGCGGCGGTGGAGCGGGGATCGTAGACCTGGTTATTGGCGTTTAAGCGGAGCAGCGGGGAGAGGTCGCCGCGGCGCATTTCGGCGGTGGGGACGGTGACGACGGCGGCGCCGTTGGGGTCGCCGAAGAGGTTGACTTCGAAGGCGTAGAAGAAGAAGGTTCGGTTCTTGCCGTTGTAGAGCTTGGGGATGGAGATAGGACCGCCGACGGAGGCACCGAAGCGGTTGTCCTGATAGAGAGCGAGCTTTTGGCCGGCTCGATTCTGGAAGATGGTGGGGGCGTCGAGTTTGGAGTGGCGGAGCCATTCGTGGAATTCGCCGTGGAGTTGGTTGGTACCGGACTTGGTGGTGACGTTGACGTTGGAGCCGAGGGAGAAGCCGGCGGAGGCGTCGAAGGCGGCGGTTTGGACTTTGAATTCGGCGATGGAGGTTTGGGGCGGGGAGAAGGCGACGCGGGGGGCGGTGCCGTCGGAGTAGACGTTGACGACGCCATCGATGGTGAAATCGTTGTTGTTATTGCCGGTGCCGTTGGTGCCGAAGGAGCTGGGGGCGGAGTTGAAGGGGGCCTTGCGGAGGCGGAGGTTGGTGCCGTTGACGGTGCCGGGGGCGAGGTGGACGAGGTCCATGGCGTTGCCGGCGAAGAGGGGGAGTTCTTCGATGCGGCGTTGGTCGATGACCTGGCCGAGGGAGACGTCAGAGGCGTTGAGGAGGGGGGTTTCGGCGCGGACTTCGACGGAGTCGGTGACTTGGCCGACCTTGAGTTCGAGGTCGAGGGAGACGACTTCGGTGGTGCGGACTTGGACGCCGGGGCGGAGGAGTTTGGAGAAGCCTTGGGCTTCGGCTTCGACGCGGTAGGAGCCGGGGTTGAGGTAGGGGGCGCGGTAATCGCCGCCCTCGGCGGAGGAGGTGGTGGTGGTGAGGCCGGTCGCTTCGTTAATTACTTTAACGGCGACTTTGGGGATGGGGCTACCTGAGGCATCGGTGACGCGTCCGAGGATGGTTCCGCGGGGGTCTTGAGCGAACAGAGAAACAGCGAGACAGGAGACAAGAAGCAGTTTCGACACAGTGCCGTTATTGTATCGACATTTGATTATGAGCGGGCGGAGTTCGAGTGTACCGGTTCGGTAGTTACTTTTTCAAAGAGCGAGTTACGATTCGAAGGCGGCGGGGTTCTACGAAAGGAAGCCAGTTCAGCAGCGGTCGTTATCGGCCGGGGTGCTGCAGGGCACCATGGGAGCGAATTGCGGTTCGAAGCCAATTTCGGGGAGCGAGGAGTTGGCGGTGGCTACTTTGACGGCTTCCGGTTCTGGTTGCACAGGCGGGGGCGGCAGGGTTCGGCGCTTTTCCTGGGCGTGGTGAAGATTTTTGAGACAGCGTTGGTGGCTTCTTTCGATGGCTGTCACGTAACGCTGCATGTTCCGGTAGATCACGTCGTTCGGGATGCTCGCAAACGATACGGCGATGAGTTGGTCCGGGTCAGACGTGGCGGGTTCATTCGCCTCGTTCTCTTCGTTGAGGTAGTTGAATGTATCTTCAACGAGCATGTTGATCGTTTTCGCTTCGACGCGGCGGGCGCGGTTGAGCCGCCATTGGGCTTCGGCGAGTTGGTCGGTGAGCATCTGGTCTTCGGGCGTGGCGGGGCGGTAGGCGTTTCGTACCTCGGCGAGGAGCAGGTCAAATTCGGCTGGTGATTCGCCGCGGATGAGCAAAGTGGAAGAGCAGAGACCGTGGGCGAGACGGTTCGGGCTGGACGCTGCTTTGCCCGCGGCGGTGCGAGGTCCGGTTGAGTTCATGGCGTTGCGCCGGTTGGCCAATGCTTGGGCCGCGGCTTGGCATTTAGCGGCTTCGGCGGCCATCTCGGCTTCTTTGTCGGCGACGATTTTGTTGATGATCGCCTCGCGGTTGGCAGCGTAAAATTCGTTAAACATGGGTGACTTCTCCAGGGTTTAGAAATGGAAAAGCCCGCTTCACCGAGGGTTCGGCAAAGACGGGCTTTTCTGAAAACAATCCTACCCTATGGGAGAAGGCTAATTTGCCCGGTGTGTCTGTAAGTGATAGAAAACAAGCGAAAAATATTTCCACTTGGGCCGTGACAAGCATAGCCGGCTAGGTAATGTTTGGGGTTTTTCTCGGGATTCTTCTCGTTGAGAGCTGAGGTAGCTGGATCACTAATCAGACTTAGTTCACCATTTGGTCATGGCGGAAGTAAACGTTCAGGAGGCAAGGACGCAGCTTTCGCGCCTGCTGGATCGGGCAATGGCAGGCGACTCTTCGGCCCTATGCTGGTACGCCGTCCACCATCCCGCCTCCCCGTGCTGACACGAAGCGAACGCGTAGTTCAACTTCGCGACGATCGCCCCCGCCGCTGGCATTGTCCGCGTCCGTCCCACCGGGCTCGTATCGTTCCCCGCCTAGAACTGGTACCAATACCACCGGTCCGCCCGCAGCCCTTCCACCTTCACATGCACCGAATGCCCCAAATTCGGCGTCGCCACGGCCTTGCCCTTCTTTACGCCCTTCGATAACTTCTCGTCTTCGGCGATCCGCCACGCCACCTCGACCGCCGCGTGCTCCATCCCGCCCCCGTTCAAAGGGTCCGGCGCCAACCGCTTCACCGACGGCGACGGCGCCACCCATACCCAAAACGGAGTGCTCGATTTCACCCGCGTCCAAAGCGCCTCCACCATCTACACCTTCCGCGGCGGCGTTATCCGCGTGGATTACTCCCGCCCCTGTACCCTTGAACCAAGTTCGTTAATGAGATAAATCATAAGCGAACCAGCCACGCTATCGAGAGTGCCAATTGCCCCCTGCGAGTGAATCGCCTGGGGGGGACGCGCGCCTCGGTAGTGTGGGCCGTGAAGCACATCCCGTAGGGAGTTCGCGCGCAAAGCGCCAGTACAGGGCCGATGAAGCGTCACGGTGGCTGGGGAAAAGGAGTCATC
>JAPKZA010000538.1 GCA_026394015.1 Acidobacteriota bacterium | reverse complement strand
GCCCCCTCCGCCGCCGAAAACGCGATCACCATTCGCTCGGTCCGCGCCACATACCGCTCCCGCTTACCCGGAAACGGTGGCGGATCCGTGTCCGGCTCGTAGTCCGCCGCCGCTAAAGCCACCACGCCTTCCGGCAGGTTCTCCACCACCACCGCCACCGCCCCCCGAAAGTCCTCTTCCCGATCAAACTTCACCCGCACCGTCTTCGCCCCTCCCGGTGCCAAATTCAAATGGTCTTCGTCGATCAATACCTTTCCCACATGCCCCACCTGCGGCCGCACTTGCACCCGATACCGAAACCCCGCCTCGCCCAAATCAGCCGTCAAATCCCGCACCTCCACGGTGTACTCTCCCGGGTTCCGCAGCGGATAGATCACCTTCGCCGTCAACCCCTTGTTCATCGCCCCCGTGCACGCCCCGCGCCCCGCAAACACGTTCGTCACCACCTCCGCCCCGGCCCCGTCCAGCAGCCTCACCACCGGATTAAACAGCGGCGGCGCTCCATCCGGCGTCTCCACTTCAATCGCGATATCCTGCGGACCGGCGACTGTAAACTTCGCCCGCTGCATCTCCCCCGGCCGCCCAATCGCCCCTTCAATCGTGGCCGGAAAACCCACTGTCCCCATCGCCCGATACGTCTCGATCGCCTTCTCTTTTTCCGCCCGCCCGCCCCGCGCCGCCAACTCGTTCAACCGGTTCGCCGTCAACGGTCGTTCATACGTCCGCTCCTCCCAATTCGTTTTCCCCGCCTCCCGCTCCTGCTCCACCGTTCCTGGCAATATCTGTAGTTGATAGCCGTAGTCCGGCCCTCCCTGCCCGGAAAATGCCTCCAAACGCAAATAGTACCGTCCCGCCTTCGCAAACGTATGAGCCAAATACGCATCCGTTAGCCGACCCAAAACCCACAGCGGCTCATCGTTGAATGCGACTCGGTTCAGCCGCTTCGCATCGAACCAGCTCCCCGACTCTTCGAAGATCGAAATCGCGGGATCGAAGCCGTTCGCGTTCCCTCCCGGCGCCCCCAACGACGGCAGTCCTGACCGAACTTGAAACGTCAGCGTCTCCCCCGCCTTGGCCTGAAACGAATACAGATCCGTCTCCCCCTTCTTCCCGATCAGCCCCGCATAGACCACAGGTACGCCGGCCACAACCACCGCCGTCTCCGTCGTCTCGTGCAGCCCTTCGGGTTCCGCCAAAACCGCGCCCTCGGCGATCCCCAACACCAGCGCATTGGATACCCCGCTCGCCGTCACCATCCGAAACGAGTACCGCCCCGCCTTCGTCTCCGCCCCAGTCTCCACCCGAATTTTCACCGTATCCCGCGCCGGCGAACTCTCCTTCCCCAAGCCTTCCACCACCATCCGCACTCCCGCTCCGTCCACCACCACGGCCCGAGCCTCTTTCAGGTTGGTCCCCCGCACGGTCGCCGTAAACGTCGTCCCGCGTTGCCCCACAAACGGGTGCACCGAAATCGCCCGTGGATCAGCACCCAAAAGACAACAATCGAGTAGGGAAATTAAGATAAGCCAACGCATGGTCGGTGTCCAAATCCTATCACTTTCAACATCAGAATTCTGATAGCATCAGCCTCAGCCATGCCTCGCTCTCTCCTTGCCTTCCTCGCCCTCAGTCTCCCTCTCTTCGCCCAAGGCACGAACGGCACCATCGCCGGCCAGATCATCGACCAAGCCGGTGCCTCCGTCGCCAACGCAAAAGTCTTCATCCAGAACGAAGCCGCCGGCGTCAAGCGCGAAGCCGTCTCTAACGGAAACGGCCAATATGTTGCCTACGCCCTCCCCCCCGGCCAATACAAAATTATCGTCGAACAACCCGGCTTCCAAAAACTCGTCCGCTCCGCCGTGGAACTCACCGCCGCCGACGCCGTCACGGTCGATCTCCGCCTCGTCATCGGCGACGTCCGCCAAACCATTGAGGTCTCGGAAGCCGCCCCCCTCCTCCAGTCTCAAACCGCCATGGTCTCCTCCCTCGTCACGAACGAGCAGATGATCGAAATGCCCCTGAAAAACCGGACCTTCACCTCCCTCGTCCTCCTCGGTCCCGGTGCCTACGCGGGCTCCGCCGGCAATCTCACGACATCGCCCTACGCCATGCGCGGCGACACCAACATCTCCGTCAACGGCTCCAGCCCCCAAAACAATTCGTACTTCATTGACGGCATGGTCAACCGGAACCTCTGGCTCAGCACCCTCATCATGGTCCCCACCGTCGACTCCATCCAGGAAATGCGCGTCCTCACCTCCAACTACTCCGCCGAATACGGCATCGCCGCTGGCGCCGTCACCATCGTCCAAACCCGCTCCGGCTCCAACCGCTACCGCGCCAGCGCCTACGAATTCCTCCGCAACTCCGCCCTCGACGCTAACCAGTTCTTCAACAACCGCCTCGGCGTCGCCAAACCCGCCTTCCGCCGCAACGAGTTCGGCGGCACCATCGGCGGCCCCATCCGCAAAGACCGTACGTTCTTCTTCGCAGACTACCAAGGCATCCGCGTCGCCCAACCCCGCTCCAGCATCTCCACCATCGCCACTCTTCCCCAACGCGACATGGTCTCGACCGGCAACTTCGCCGCCCTCGGCACCCAGATCTTCGACCCCACCACCCTCTCCGGCACACTCCGCACCCCCTTCCCCGCCAACCAAATTCCCCGCTCCCGTCTCGACCCCGCCTCCGCCAAACTCTTCGCCCTACTCCCCGACCCCACCTCCCCCGCCGCCAATCGCAACTTCGCCTACAACCCCACCCAACGCCAATCCACTGACCAGTTCGACGTCCGCCTCGACCAGAACATCGGCTCCTCCGACCGCCTCTTCTTCAAATACTCCTGGGACAATACCAGCCTCGTCATCCCCGGCTTCATCCCCGTCCGCTCCGGCTCCGGCGTCGACAAAAACCCCTACCTCGCCGCGGACGGCACCTACACCGCCACCGACACCCCCCTCCGCAACCAAAGCGGGACTTTCAACTACGTCAAAGTCTTCACCCCATCCCTCATCAACGAAACCCGCCTCGGCGTCGTCCGCTGGAACCAAAACATCGAACCCCTAGGCAACCCCTTCTCCACAGCCACCGCCCTCGGTATCCCCGGCGTCAATACCAACGATAAGTCCGGAGGCCTCCCGTCCATATCTATCACCGGCTTCTCCGGCCTCGGCGATAACTCCACTTACCCCGAAGTCAGTCGCACTACCTCGTTTCAATACGAAAACGTCATGACCTGGACCCGCGGCAACCACACCCTCAAAGCCGGCGGCGTCTATGTCCGCCATCGCTTCAACGGCTTCTCCGCCTTCCCCACCCGCGGCGACTTCTCCTTCAACGGCCAATTCACCCGCCAAGTCAATGCAACCACCACCGCCACCGCCCTCTCCGACTTCGCCCTCGGCGCCACCAGCGCCATCAATCGCAACATCCTCGTCGGCACCTTCGGCATGCGTTTCTGGAACATGGGCGCCTTCGTCGACGACACCTGGCGCGTCAACCCCCGCCTTACGATTAGCCTCGGCCTCCGCTACGATATCCAGGCTCCACCCTACGAAGTCCACAACCGCTGGTCAAACTTCAACCTCGATACCGCCAAGCTGGAAATCGCTTCCGGCAGCGGAGCCCAACGCCGCCTCCGCAAGCTTGATCGGAACAACTACGCCCCCCGCACCGGACTCACCTACATGCTCACGAAGGACCGCAAAACCGTCCTCCGCAGCGGCTTCGGCATCTCCTTCGTCGAAGCCGGCCAAGGCGGCGGACAGCTTTATAAGAACCTCCCCTTCTTCTTCTCCCAAGTCATCGCGACTGACCAGAACGGAGCCCCGCCCCGCCGCCTCTCCGACGGCATCCCCGCCGCCGTCCCGCTCGATCCCAAAGACACCGTCCAACTCTCTTCCGGCAGCCCCAACGTCTGGGACTACAACCTCCAATCCACCAAAGTCATGCAGTGGAGCCTCGGCGTCCAGCGAGAAATCTTCGCCCAAACCCTCATCGACATCGCCTACATCGGCACCCGCACCATTGGCCTAGTCTCTAACGTCAATATCAACCAATCCGTCCCCGGTGCCGGAGCCCAGAATCCCCGCCGCCCCTTCTTCTCCATCAATCCGAACATAGTCAACCTAACCTACAGAACTAACTACGCCTCCGCTAAGTATCACTCCCTCCAGGCGCGCGTCGAAAAACGACTCAGTAAGGGCTTCACGGCGTCTCTCGCCTACACTTATTCAAAATACATGGCCAACGGAACGAACATCAACGGAGGCGGCAACGGTGCCCCGCAGGATAGCCGCTGCACCGCTTGCGAATGGGGCCCCATGCCCGAAGACCGTAACCACATCGCCGTCGTCAACCACAACTGGGAACTCCCGTTTGGGAAAGGACGCCAGTTCGTTTCGAGCGGCCCCTGGAGCCACATCATCGGGAACTGGAACATCACCGGCATCTGGACGATGTCGACCGGCGAAAAGTTCACCGCCACCTCCGCCGCCGGCGTTTCCAACTCCGCCGGCGGCGGAGGAGACCGCCCCAACCGCCTCAAGAACGGCAACCTCCCTAACGCCGAACGGACCATCGACCGTTGGTTCGATCTAACCGCCTGGGCCAGCCCCGCCCAATTTAGCTACGGCAACGCCGGCCGCGGCATCCTCGTCGGTCCTGGCAACGTCAACGTGGATTTCGGTCTCCAACGCGAGTTCCCTTTCGGAGAATCCAAACGCGTTCAGTTCCGCTGGGAGATGTTCAACGCCTTTAACCGAGCCAACTTCACGACGCCCAATTCCAGCATCGGCAACGCCCTGGCCGGAGTCATTTCCAGTTCCGCCCCCGCCCGCGTCATGCAGCTAGGCCTCAAAATCTACTTCTAACTCGTTCAGATCGACCAGATCCTTCGGGCGTCCCGACGCAAGTTTATTGGTCTTGAGGTCTGGGAGTGAAATCAACGGAAGTTCAACCCCGTCCAAGACTACTTGCACACGCCGACTCCAGCAATCCTCAAACTCCACCCCGTCGATCACCCTCATCACTGCGATCCGTAGAGGCGGCGCTCCCATCCTAAGCATGGCCCGCTCGGCGTCGAGCACGTCGTATCCGGTCGATGCGAAACCAAACTCCCGAACGGCGTGAACCACGCGGCGTCGATTCTCTGGGTCAGAAGCAACCCAAACGTCAATATCCACTGTATTCCGAACGTACCCGTGGGCGTTGACCGCGTAGCCTCCAATCAAGAGGAAACGAACCTCATGGTCCTTCAAGTACCTCAAGAACTCTTTGAAATCGGGTGGCATCAGGGTCATAGCCATGGAACACTTGCCTAGTCAGTTCTAACGCAATGAGCCGCTCTTCCATACTCTTCGTCTGCCAATAAGCTTTCGCGCCAGAGGGCGTCTCGGTCGTTACTACCGAAATCACCGTACGGTCCATCCGCATTTCATCCAGCAACGCCATACCGTCATTGTACTTGCCTCCCGTACGGAATATACTGGTCGCGCTCATGCCACAAGACAACCCCTCCCGCCGCACCGCCCTCGCCGGCCTCCTCTCCTCCACCCTCGCCTGGGCCGCCCCCGCACCCCGCGTCAAAATCACCGCCATCGAATCCTTCACCGTCAAAGTCCCCGACGGCGGCGCCCCCATTCCCCTCCGCCTCTACCGCTACTCTGTCACCCGCGTCCACACCGACGCCGGCATCACCGGCACATCTTTCATCCCCGTCGCCCCTGACATCCTCGAACGTGCCGTCAAACCCACCCTCCTCGGCGAGGATCTCTTCGCCATCGACCGCCACATGCGCCGCCTCCAAATGTTCTCCGGCGAGTCCCGCACCCAAAGCTGGTCCGGCGTCGAACACGCCCTGTGGGACGCCATCGGCCGCCTCTCCGGTCGCCCCGTCGCCGACCTCCTCGGCAAAGCCCGCGACCGCCTCCGCGTCTACCGAACCACCGTCTTCGAAGGCCAACAGGACCAATCCGACGTCCCCTACGACCGGCAAGCCAAGTTCGCCCTCCACCTCAAAAACAACGGCTACACCGCCATCAAAATCCGCGCCTGGCGCCCCAACCCCATGGACGACGTCGACGCCGTCGGAGTCATCCGCGCCGCCGTCGGCCCCACTTTCAAAATCATGCTCGACCGCACCGCCGTCCGCCCCGGCTGGGTCTGGGACTACCCCACGGCGCTCAAGGTGGCTCGCGGCCTCGAAAAACACAACTCCTACTGGCTCGAGGAGCCCTTCGACGGCATGGACCTCCAGGGCCCCGCCCGCCTCGCCGCCGAAGTCGACATCCTCATCACCGGCGGCGAACTCGGCCGTAACATCCACGAGTTTGCCGCCTTCCTGACCAACAAAACCTACGACATCGTCCAACCCGATACCCGCATCTGCGGCGGCATCTGGGCCGCCAAAAAAATCTCCACCCTCGCCGCCTCCTTCGGCGTCCCCTGCGTCCAACACGGCACCGGCGGCTTCGCCCTCGCCGGCTACATCCAAGCCGGCTGCTCGATGACCAACTGCGAATGGCAGGAGATGATCGGGGCTGGGCCGAACCTGCCCACCGAAGAGTGGCAACCCGGCGAAGTCCTCTTGAAAAACAAATCCGCGTTCCGTATCGAAAACGGCTACGTCCACCTACCCGAATTTCCCGGCCTCGGACTCGACCTCGACGAAGCCGCCATCAAGGAGTATCGTCTTGCTTAGCCGCCGCAACTTCCTCGCCGCCTTCGCCGTCGCCAAGGTCAGAATCACCGCCGTCGACATCTATCCCATCCGCCTCCCCGTCTCGAAGGACGAAGCCGCCGCCGGACTCAACCACCTCTTCCAGGTCGCCGAAGTCTCCACCGACGCCGGCATCAAGGGCTACTCCTTCGCCGCCCCGCCCACCGCCCAACTCCCCGCCATTCGCCAACTCCTCCTCGGTCGCGACCTCTTCACCGTCGAACAACTCCTCGCCGACGGCCTCTCTCAATGGGGCGGCGTTGAGCACGCCATCTGGGACGCCATCGGCCGCATCGCCAAACAGCCCGTCCGCCGTCTCCTGGGCGGCGGTAGCGAAAAAGTCAAAGCCTACGTCACCTGCGTCTGGCCCGGCCGCCTCGACCAGCAGCACGTCTCCTACCGCGACCAAGCCGAACAAGCGCTCCGCCTCCAGAAGGCTGGGTATAAGGGCATGAAGATCCGCGCCTGGCGCCCCAACCCCCTTGACGACGCCGACGCCTGCACCGAAATCCGCGCCGCCGTCGGCCCCGATTTCGCCATCATGTTCGACCGTACCGCCCATCTTCCCCAGTCCGTCGGCCAGCCCGTCTGGAGCTTCGAAACCGGCCTGAAAACCGCCCGTGCCCTCGAACGCGCCGGGGCCTACTGGCTCGAAGAACCCTTCGCCCGCGACGACTACCAATCCCCCGCCCGCCTCGCCTCCATGGTCGATATGCCCATCACCGGTGGCGAAGGCTACATCGGCACAAGCCAGTTCCAGCAGTGCCTCGCCAACCGGACCTACGACATTCTCCAACCCGAAGGCCGCGGCAGCGGCGGCATCTTCACCTGCCGCAAAGTCGCCTTCATGGCGGATGCCTATCAGGTCCCCTGCATCCTCCACGGCACCATGGCCCTGATGCTGGCCGGCTGGCTCCAGGCCACGTTTGCCATCGGAGCCGAATGGCAGGAGGTCGCTCTCGTCACCCCGCCGCTCCTCCCGCAACAGCAGTGGGCCCCCGGCCTGAAGGTCCTCCGCAACAAGGAAATGTACAAAATCGAAAACGGCGAAATCATCGCCTCCGACCTCCCCGGCCTCGGCCTCGACGTCATTCCGGAGGCCCTCGCCGAATACCGCGTCAAGCCCTAATCAAGCAGCGGGATCTCCAAATACCGCGCAAACGAGTTCTCCGCCGCCACCTCCTCCACCCGCGCCAACGCCCCGCCGTAGGCGGCGATCACCTCTGCCAACGCGGCCTCCCCATGCGCCAGCGAAGGCAACATAAAACCCAAAAACGTCAGCACCCCGCGCTGCAGCAACTCCTGCTGCCGCAGCGTCCGCCGCAGCCGCCGTTGCAGCGGATCCGTCTCTGAAAAACAGTAGATCATCCGAATCGGCAATCCCACCATCCGCCCCTTCGCCCCCACCGCGCGGCTCGCCCCATCGATCCCGTCAAATAGCCTGCGCCCGATCCGCTCCACCGCGCCCGGCACATCCATGGTCCCGTAAACTCCCAGCGCCGCCTTCGCCGCCGCCAACGAGTAAACCTCACCGCGAAACGTCGGGTAGTAATGCGCCCTCGATAGCGTCGTCGCTAAAATCCCCTTGCTGCCCACCAGCGCCGAAAGCGCCATCCCTCCGCTCAACGCTTTGCCCAAACAAGTCAAATCCGGCACCACGCCCGTCGCGTGCTGCACGCTCCCGGCCCGATAACGAAACCCCGTGATGATCTCATCGAAAATCAGCACCGCCCCATTCTCCCGGCACAACCGCTGCGCCCGCCGCAGAAACTCGGCATCCGCATCCACAATCGGCCCATGCACCCCCATCGCCTGCGCCCCCGGCTCCATCATCACCGCCGCCACCTGCCCGGCGTGCTCGGCAAACAAACGAGTCAGGCCCTCCCCATCGTTCGCGTCAAACCGATACAACTCCGGTTTCCCTTCCGCGACAAACCAATCATGCCACCCGTGGTAACCGCTGTAGAGGATCTTCCGCCGCCCCGTATGCAACCGCGCCGCACGCACCGCCACCGTGCAAGCATCCGAGCCATGCTTGCCGAAAACCACCATCTCTCCACCCGGAAACAGCTTCCGCAGCAACGCCGAAACTTCAATCTCTACGACGTGCGGCAGCGTCAGGATCGCGCTGGAACCTAACTCGGCTCCGATGGCCGCCTGCACCGCCGGATGCGCATAGCCCAGCAGCGCCGAGCCGCCCGTCATCGCCATATCAATCCACGAATTCCCTTCGACATCGGTCAACCGACAGCCCTTACCCTCCCGCATCACACTCGGATACGCTCGCCCGCCGCGGCTCCGCACGATGCACTCGGCCGGCAGCCAAAACGCCCAATTCGACTGCACCGAAATCGCCATCGCCTCCGCCAATGCACCCGTCAAAGGGGCCCCCAGTCGCATCCGCCGATCCAGCGCCCTCGCGCCACTCCCTTCAAACCACGCTACGTTTTGCTCCACCAAAGTAAATCGCCAATCCGCCACAGCCCCGCCCTCGGGCACCTCCAATCGATGCGTGAACAGAACATCCTGATCCGGCAACACATCGTGCGGCACCACAATCTGCCGAACCACAACTCCATCCAAAAAGATCGCCAATCGGGTCGTCTGACCCTCCTGCTCCTGACTCCGCCAGACCCGCGAGCCCGTGTTTCTACACCGCAAATACAGTTGAAATGCCGCCCCGGCCGGCCACTCTTCCGGCATATTGTCATCCAGCCACTCCACCCCATACTCCGACCGTCGATCCGCCTCCGTCGCCGGAATCGTAAACAACAACGGCAACACGCCGTGCTGCTCAAACCAAGCCGTATTCTGCTCCACCAAAGTAAATCGCAGCAGCCGCAACCCGCGTAGCGCATCAGCAGGCATCCGCAAATCAAACTGCAGTTCCACCCGCTCCCCCGGCTCCACGTCATGCGGCAGCCGGATCGTATCGTGCAGACGACCGTTCCAATAGACAACCAAGCAAACCGAATAGCCCGACGGGTGCGCCGCTGGCCAACGCCGACTGCCCCGATTCTCTACCGCAATCCTCACCGGATGCGCTTCGCCCGCCGGCAACGTCGACGGCAGTTCAGAATCGAGCCAACCAACCCCATATGGAGCAAGCCCCTCCGCCGTCGAGACTCCCCGCTCGGGCACGGCGTTCGCTTGTCCCACCAACGGCCGACCGCCAATCTTCAACTGCCCACGGAACATCTCCACACCCGCCTCCATTCGAAACTCCTCCTGCTGCGCCACCAGCGTCAGGGTAACCAGCCACTCGCCCTCCACCATCGGCGCCGTCAATTCAAAAACGAATCGATGCCGGCAATGCGGCTGTATGTCCCGCGTCAATACGGCTTCCTGCGTCGGTTGCCCTGCGGCTTCGATCACCAGCCGTACCTCGGCCGGATGCTCACCCTTCGCTGGATACCAGCCCCGGCACCCCATGTTCTCCACGTGTACGGATCCACAAATCGTCTGCCCCATGCTCAGTTGCCCCGGAATGTCCCAGTTCAATAACCGTGCTCCGAAGTCGGCGCCCCCGAAAACTCGCCCCTGGCGCGCTGGTGCCGCCGGAATCAAGCCCGCAGCCTCCAACTCCCGCATCTGTTGGTGCAGCCGCTGAAGCGTCGAAGGAATCGGCAAACTATAAGGACAATGGCAACTGACATCGGCACAAGTTACACAAGCTAACTCAGCGTAGGGATACACTTCAAAGTACTCGCAATCCTTGTGCAGCTCGTAAGTCGCCGACGGGTGCTGATTCACCAGCGCCGCGCGAAACATGTTGGCTAAAGGCAGATGCTGGCTGCACGACGATTCGCACTCACCGCATCGGCTGCACACCGTCTCGCGAGTCTCCCGCAGTAACTCCTCCAACGGAAACCCGTACGATGCCCGCTTCCGAGAGCCGCTCGCCGCATTCTCCATCGCTTCCGCCGCTGAAGCCGTCCCCGGTACCACGCTCGTAATCCGCGTATCCGCTAACAAACTCCGGAGAATCTCTCCCGGACTCACGTCTGCCAAGGCCCGCTGTTGCACTCGCCGCGGAGGCAGCGCCGCGCTGCGCGTCAGCAACCCGCCGGCCAGTGGCTTCATCACCAACACCCCAACTTCGTGCTCCACGCAAAGGTCCACAATCTCCCGACCGTTCCGCACTAAATCTTCGATCTTCCGGTCAGGCGGCGGCGGCGAAGTGAGTAAGTGAAACCCCAGCGCATTGTAAGCCAGCATGATCGCATCGAAAACGCCGCTCTTCACTAAACCCGCGATGTACTCCGGCGAACCGTGCGTCGTACAATAGACCCCCCCCAACCGCCCTTCCTGCTTCTTCTTTTGCAGGAACTCCACCATGCCATGGAGCCCCCATACATTTTCCTCGTACGCCTCCCGGTCGTCGATGCAGGCGATCCCATAAAGCTCCAGTCGCTCCGTCCCCAGACGCTTGCAGGTCTGCTCAAAGAGCCGTTCAAAATGGTCCACCCGGCCCAGTCGATTCCCCGCCACATCAAAGCCTTGCGACGCCACGACGATATCCCGTCCGCACTCGGCCATCGCCCGGGCGATGTAACGCTCGGCCGGCCCGTAGTCTGGCGCGGTATGTACCAGATTCACGCCCCGTTCGAATCCCGCCAGCAGCGTCTCCACCGCCTGCCGCTCCGGCAATACCTGGAACTGGCACGTCCCGATTCCCACCGCCGATACCCGCACCGCCGTCCGACCAACCTGCCGGTATTCCATATCATGCGCCGGTTGTAAAGATTGAATCTGCACCAACTCCGGAAAGGGTGCCCGAACGACCTGGTAGGCTCGCTCCACCCTCTTGCCCACCTCCTGCTCCGGCGTGAATCGATCGCCCGTATGGCCGTATGAAACCTGGTGGTTGTCCGCCTCCAACCGGTGGCGGAGTTCGGCGATCGCTTCCACCACCTCGGGCGAAGCGTTTGGATGGTCGAAGTCGATGTCCAGAATCACCGACGTAGGCTGCAGCGCCCGGCACTGATCGGCAAAACCGGCCCGGTCCTCCGGCCCCGCGCTCTCTTCTTTCATGATGTACTTCACGCTTACCTTCGCACCCAGCGCCTTCCATGCGTTGAGGTTGCGCCACACCCGCTCGAAGTAATCACGGGCCTTGATTCGCTCATACGTCTCCGCCGTCCCCGCATCCACCGAACAGATAATGTGAATATTCTCCGGATGCGCAATCGTCAGCGTCGCCGGGTCCCGGGTCCCGTTGGTGTGAATGTAATTAAAGGTGCCAGACTCCAAAAGCAAGGCCAGCACCCGCGGAAAGTCTTTGTAGAAGGTGGGCTCGCCCCCGCCCCCCCAATCCACCGTCGCCTTCGGGTCGAGATGCCCCTGCTCCAGCAAGCCAAGAACGGTCTCGAACACCAGATACGGCTCAAAAGCAATAGACTTCGCCGCCAACCCCTTCGTCTGTAACTCGCAGTAATTGCATTCAATGTTGCAATAGATCCAGTTACCCAAGCCCAAGTAGTCCAGCGGGTACTGCCGCTCCGGCCATACTTTACGCTCGAGCAACGCGCAGCCCGCGCACGCCGGATAACCCGCCGGTGTTTGGTTGGCTGCCTGAATCTCCGCTCGCTTTTCAAGCAGCGCGACGAGCGGGAAATCTCCCCCTGTAAATTGCGCAACTAACGGCTGCCCGGTTCCATGGTGGGGAACCGAGCAGATGTGGACGCTACTGTAATGAAAACTGGCCGCCCCTTCTATGAACCGACAGCTCCAAGTTGCGTCCTTGGCTTCTGGCAAAAAGGAATCTCCCGCTATCTCTCGAAAGCATCCCAAGTATATCGCGGCTCTCTTCACTCATTAAAATTCAAAAATTATTCAAGAGCTTTCCCTTCCTGCCGAAACTAAAGTTATGCGCGGAACGCAAAGCGCAAAAATTGAAATCAACAGGAAGAAGAGTTACTGACATGAAACGCATTTTCACCCTCGCTCTCGCGCTGACCTTTGCCCTTGGCACCACCGTCGCCTTCGCCGACGACCACAAGAAGAAAGACGACCACAAGAAAGAAGAGAAGAAGAAGAAGGACCACTAAACCTTCTCCTCTCCGGTCGGCAGCGCGGTTTTTACCAACCCCGAGGCCGACCTCCCAATGCCTCATTCCTTCGCAGTGATTCCCAAAGCCTCCCGATCTCCATTCAGGAGAAAGAATAGACCCAACCCCGCCGGCCCAAACAAAAAAGTGAACGGCAAACACGACAGAACCCGCCAAAGCGCCAGCCCTCGTCGTCGCCCCTCCGCCACAATCCACGACCCGCAAAACAGGTCAAACGCCAGATAATGAACCCAGCCCCCCACCAGCACCCAAGGCTGCTGGAACAGCTTGGCGACATTGTCCAGAGAGTCGAACCCGCCCTCTCCCTCGCCCCAGTGCAACCCCAACACCACCGCGTAGCAGAGACAGAAAATCAGCACCAAGCTCCGCGCCATCGGCACGGTCCACCGCCAACGCGGCGCAAAAACTAGCGGCACCCAACCCACAAGCGCCGTCGTGTTGACAATCTGGAAGAACTCCGCCGCCGTCACCGTGCCATCATCCTTTCCAGGCGCGCTTTCACCTCGGGCCACTCCTCGCGGAGAATCGAAAAATAAACCGTATCCCGCACCCGACCACCTGCCGTAATCATGTGCCGCCGCAACGTTCCTTCCTCCTTCGCCCCCAACCGCAACATCGCCCGCTGCGATCGCTCATTCAACCGGTCCGTCTTCAACTCCACCCGGTTCACCCCCAACTCCTCGAACCCATGGCCCAGCAGGAGATATTTGCACTCCGTGTTCACCCCTGTCCGCTGAAACTCCAGCCCGTACCAGGTCGACCCAATCTCCAGTCGCTTGTGTCCCAACTCCATATTCATGTACCGCGTCGAACCCGCCAACCGGTTCGTCGCCAAGTGGCGCACGGCGAACGCCCGGGTCTTCGGATCTTTCATTGCCCGGTCGATGTAGCCGCTCATCTCCTCGGGAGTCGTGATCTGCTCCAACCCCACCTCCCACAGCGACGGCTCGAATCCAATCGCGCACAACTCTGATCCATGAGCCAATTCAAGCGGCTCCAAGCGAACAGTTTTCCCGGTTAGCATTCCCTGATACAGTAGCGGTTCAGATGAACCGCCGCAACTTTCTCCTCGCCCTCGCCGCGCCAGCTCCGCCTCGTCCCAATGTGATCGTCCTGTTCTCGGACGACCAGCGTTTCGACACCATCCACGCCCTCGGCAACCCCGCCATTCAGACCCCCAATCTCGACCGTCTCTGCGCCCGCGGCGTCTCCTTCACCCACGCCCGTATCATGGGCGGAAACCAAGGGGCGGTCTGCGTTCCTTCCCGCGCCATGCTCATGACCGGCCAGTCCCTCTACCACGCCACCAGCGCCTTCGCCGGCAAACGTGACTACCATCTCTGGCCCGCCCTCTTCACCCAAAACGGCTACACCAGCTTCGGCACTGGAAAGTGGCACAACGGCCCCAAACTCTTTCACGAAGCGTTCACCGCCGGCGGTCCGGTCATGTTCGGCGGCATGAACGACCACTACGGCACCCCTGTCTTCGACTACAACCCAGCCGCCAAGTACCCCCCGAACGAAGTCAAAAAGTTCCCGAAGAAGTCCTCCAGCGAACTCTTCGCCGACTCCCTCATCGGCTTCCTCCAAACCCGCGACCAAACGAAGCGATTCTGCGCCTACGTCGCCTTCACCGCCCCGCACGACCCTCGCCAAGCGCCGCCCGAGTGGCTCGCCAAGTATCCGGTCGACCAGATCAAGCTCCCCGCCAACTTCCTTCCCCAGCACCCCTTCGATAACGGCGAACTCAAAATCCGTGACGAAGCCCTCCTCCCGTGGCCCCGGACCCCGGAGGCCGTCAAGAAAGAGATCGCCGACTACTACGCCCTCATCTCCCACCTCGATAGCCAAATCGGCCGCATCCTCGACGCGCTCGACCGCTCCGGCCAGGCCGCCAATACGATCGTCGTCTTCGCCGGCGACAACGGACTCGCCCTCGGTCAGCACGGCCTCCTCGGCAAGCAAAACCTCTACGACCACTCGATTCGAGTTCCACTCATCGTCGCCGGCCCCGGCGTCAAACAGAACCAGCGCAGCGCCGCCGCCGTCTACTTGTACGACCTTTTCCCCACCCTCTGCGACCTAGCCGGCCTACCCAAGCCAACCACCCTCGACGGCACCTCCTTCGCCCCGGCCCTGCGTGGCGAAAGGTTCGCCGGTCGGCCCCACACCTACCACGCCTACCGCGACTTCCAACGAGCGATTCGGACCAGCACCCACAAGCTCATCCGCTACACTGTCAATGGCCAAACCACCCGCCAGCTCTTCGACCTTTCGAAGGACCCCCTGGAGATGATCAACCTGATCGACGACCCCAAGCAAGCCCAACGAATCCGGGCCCTCGAAGCCGACCTCAAGGCATGGCAGAAGTCCGTCGACGACCCGATCGCCTAAGGTACGCTCGGGCGAACCGCGACCACCGACACCTGCTCCAACATCGGCCACGTAGCGTTCGCCCCTTCCTTCCGCTCCACCGGCCCTAGCGGTTGCACCGTTGTCCGGGTCGGAGGCACCTGCGGAAAGAAGCTGCCGTAAATCCCATTCATTTTTCCGAATTCGGCCAAATCGTCCACGTAGACGTTCGACTGGACGCAATGGCTGAAGTTCACCCCCGCCTCCTCCAATCCATCCAGCAGGTTCCGCATCGTCTGCCGCACTTGTAACTCAACGGTGGGAGCGTAGATCCCCGCGTTCGGGCCCGGGATGAAGCCCGACTTCGCTGAGCAATAGAGGGTATCGCCGGCCCACACGCAGGGGCTAGCCGTCTTACTCGGCGCCATGTTCCGCGGCCGAACGACCCTCCGGTCCTTGCGATCCTTCACGGCGACACCGGTGATGGCGACCTTCGCCCCGCCCGGAAGTTCGTTGACGACCAGCGCGGCCCGCGCCGGCGCATCGCCCGCCGCGAACAACGGAGCATACGCCGCATTCAGGGCGGCCAGCGGGACGTCCGGCGTCACATAGACATTAACAAATACTAAGTTCCCTAGGTCCGGCACGGCCTTCTTCAAAAGGTCGAGCGCC
The DNA here is from genome assembly GCA_026394015.1 of Acidobacteriota bacterium. Lineage (GTDB taxonomy): Bacteria > Acidobacteriota > Terriglobia > Bryobacterales > Bryobacteraceae. Next base: position 126 of record JAPKZA010000538.1, on the reverse strand, counting down.
GCCGCGGGGGTCGCCCCATACTGGCCGGGAATGTAGACCCGATCCAGCGTCTTCGTCGTCGCGACGGCATTGATCTCAACTGGCGTTTCGGTCGGCATCCGCTTCACACCGAGCACGGCCCGCATC
>JAPKZA010000212.1 GCA_026394015.1 Acidobacteriota bacterium | reverse complement strand
GGTCGGCGCGACGCTGCCAAGCGGGCTCGCGAGAAGCGTGAGGTTGAACCGCAGGAGGGTCTGCTCAAGACCCGTTACTCCCGGAAGTCGGAAATTCCGCTGCCGGCGATTAACAAAGACATTACGATTTCCGAAGGCCTGACGGTTAAGGAACTTGCCGATAAGCTCGGCATCAAGACGAACCTGGTGATCAAGAAGCTCGTCGAAAAGAAGATTTTCGCGACGATCAACCAGACGTTGGACCTGAAGCTGGCCGAAACGGTCGCCCGCGAGTTCGGGGCGAGCACGAGCCACGTTTCGTACGAAGAAGAGAAGAGCTTTGAAGTCGAGTTGGCCGAAAATCCGGCTGACCTGATTACGCGTGCTCCTGTGGTTACGATCATGGGCCACGTCGACCACGGTAAAACGTCGTTGCTGGACGCCATCCGGTCGGCGCGAGTGGCGGATCGGGAAGCGGGCGGCATTACGCAGCATATTGGTGCGTATCAGGTGGAGATCAACGGCAAGAAGATCGTCTTTATCGATACTCCGGGCCATGAGGCGTTCACCCGCATGCGGTCTCGCGGAGCAAAGGTAACGGACGTGGTCATTCTTGTGGTCGCCGCCGACGACGGGGTGATGCCGCAGACAATTGAAGCGATTGATCACGCCAAAGCGGCCGGCGTTCCGATTATTGTTGCGATGAATAAGATCGACAAGCCGGATTCGAATCCGGACCGGATCAAGCAACAGTTGATGGATCGTGGTCTTCATGCGGAAGACTGGGTCGTGGTGCCGGTTTCGGCGAAAAAGCATATCAATTTGGATCTTTTGCTCGAGAACGTGCTTCTCGTGGCGGAAATCAAGAACTTGAAGGCCAATCCGACTCGACCCGCAGTGGGCAACGTCCTCGAGGCCAAACTCGACCGGGGTCGGGGTCCGGTGGCGACGGTGCTGGTGCAGAACGGTATCTTGCGCGTGGGCGACTTCTTCCTTTGCGGAGCGGTCTTTGGAAAGGTTCGTGCGATGTTCGACGACCAAGGCGCCCCGATTCGGGAAGCCCAGCCGTCGACGCCGGTGGAAGTGATTGGTCTCGACAGTTTGCCGGAAGTGGGTGACGCCTTCCAGGTGGTCATCGATACTGCGAAAGCCAAGCAGATCGTGGTTTACCGCGAAGCGAAGGCTCGTGACGCTGCGATGGCGAAAGCCAAGCAGCGCATTTCGCTCGAAGCGCTCAACATGCAGATGCAGTCGGGCACGGACGCCAAGGACCTCAACGTCATCATCAAGACCGACGTTGGCGGTACGGCCGAAGTGCTGGGCGAGAGCTTGCAGAAGCTTTCGACGGACAAGGTTCGCGTGCGGGTGCTACGTCAGGGCGTGGGTACGATTTCCGAAGCCGACGTTTTGCTGGCTTCCGCTTCGAACGCGATTATCATCGGCTTCAATGTGAAGCCGGACCGGACGGCTGCCGCGGTGGCCGAACGGGAACGGATCGACGTTCGTTCGCACTCGATCATCTACGAAGTGACCGATGAGATCAAGAAAGCGATGCTCGGGCTGCTGGCCCCGGTTTACCGGGAGATCTACAAGGGCAAAGCCGAGGTTCGCGAGATCTTCCGGATCACCAAAGTGGGCAACGTGGCCGGGTGTTTTGTCACCGACGGCACGATCAACCGCAACTCCGAAGCGCGAGTTATCCGCGACGGCAAAACGGTGCATACGGGCAAGGTCAGCCAGCTCAAGCGCTTCAAGGACGACGCGAGCGAAGTTCGGAACGGCTACGAGTGCGGTATTTCCGTCTCGGGCACGAACGATATCAAGGTGGGCGACACGATCGAAACGTTTGTCACCGAGCGGGTTATCCAAGACTCGCTGAACTAGTATGGCCGTAGTTGGGGTTCTCCATTTGGAACTGCACCTGGACTACGCGACCACGATTAAAGACAAACGCAACGTAATCCGCAGTTTGAAAGCCCGGCTCCGTAGCCGCCACAACGTGGCGGTTGCGGAGATCGGCCACCAGGATTCGATGAATCATGGTTTAGTGGGAGTGGTCGCGATTTCGAGCGACCGCGTTTATGCCGAGGGTCTTCTGCAGAAAGCGGAGGACGAAGCGGCGGCCCTGCTGGGCGCCGTACTGGTCGGCAGCGGAGTAGAGTGGATTGAGTAAAAGATTATGGAACCGCTGATTCGAGCACAACGCGTGTCGGAGGCCCTCCGCATCGAACTGACGGAGATGGTGGCCTATGAGTTGGCTGACCCGCGTGTGGAAGGGGTCCAGGTGATCGAAGTGCACGTCGCTCCGGACCTGAAGAAGGCCCGGGTGATGGTCTCGATTCCGGCGAAGGCGAATTCTGCGTTAGTGCTCGATGCCTTGAATGGGGCACGAGCGTTCATTCGGTCGCAGGTGGCGGAGCGGTTGCAACTGCGGCGGACGCCGGACATTTGGTTTGAAGCTGGTGCCGAAGTTGATCCGGGGAAAGTAAAGAGCTTGCTGCGACGGATTCAGCGGGGTCGACCGCGGGACCTGAGTTAGGCCCCGCGATCGGGTGGTTGGTTTAGAGTAGGGCGGTGGGCCGACGATTCCAGGCCTTACCCTTTTCGACGGCGATCCCTTCGAGGGCTCCGATGTGAGCTCCCGCCTGGGTGAGGATGTGGTGCAGATCGTTGCCGACGCTGAAGAACGTGAAGCCCTTGTCGAGGAATTCCCCGACGCGGCTGGTTCCGAAGAGGAAGATGCCGAGGATGACGCTGTTTTTCTGCGCGTGGGCGATCAACTTGTCGGTGGCGACCAAGAGCTCCGGCGAGGTGTACATGTGCGGGAACTCGTACTTCACGTAGAGCCCCATGGACATGCACAGGTCGTTTTGGCCGAGGAAGAGCATGTCGACGCCGGGGAGCGCGGCAATGGCTTCGATATTGTCGATGCAGGCGGCGGTTTCGACCTGCAGGGCGACGATGACGTTGTCATTGGCGCTGCCGGCGTAGCCGAGCAGACCGGCTTTGTTCATGCTCCGCTGGGGGAAGTAGACCGAGCGCGTGCCGGCCATAGGGTATTTGGCGCAGCTAATCGCCTGGGCGGCTTCTTCGGCGGTGTTGATGTAGGGGACCAGGATGCCGTCGGCACCGAGGTCGAGCGCCTGCTGGATGCCGGCGCGGTCGTGGGCCCCGGCGACGCGGACCATCGACTTGGCACCGCCGCTGGCGATGGCGCAAATCATTGCGGAAAGCTTCTCAAAGCCCATGGGGCCGTGCTGGGAGTCGACCAGCAGCCAGTCGTAACCGGTGTGGGCGAGTTGCTCGGCGACGGTGGCGCTGTGAGAGTTCAGGAAAAGGCCCATCTTGGGCTGGCCGTCGCGCAGTTGCTGCTTGAATTCGGCGCCGGATACGGGGGCGTCAGACATACTTATTGCTCCTTGGATCAGTGAAACCTCTTGCACTATAGCGGACCTAAGGGATTGGCTGCAAACCGCCGATAGGCAAAGCATGCCCACTCAGTCAGCAGAATGGTCCGCCCTTCTTGGTCGGATGCGAAAGCCCGTCGTCCCGACGGAGGAGCCGGAGCCCGAATTGAAGGAGTCGCTTGCGACTGAGGAGCCGGTACAGGAGGGCTCGGAGAGGGCCGCCCACGACCTTTCGGCGCTGCAGGAAGAGCTGAGCTGCGATGAGACGCTGCTCCTTCGCATGCTCGGGATGCTTTACCTGACGAAGAAGCGAAGTGTGATCAATGTGGCGGTGTCGATATTTGAGGTGGAGAAGCAGATGGGTCTGCCTCGCGAGGGGGCGACGTTTGTGTGCGAGTACATGAAGAAGAAGAGCCTGGTGGTGGCCGACGACAAGAGCCGCTTCACGATCACGGTGGAGGGCATCGACTATCTTCGCCAGGCTCTGGGTGTTCAGCGCACCCACGATTAGGTTCGGTACGCTGAAGGTCGTGCGTCTTCTGGTAATCCTCACTTTTGGCCTTTCGCTGGCCGCCCAAGTTCGGTTTGTTCCGCAGAACAGCGGGGTGACGGCGAGCCTGCGCGGTTTGGCGACCGTGAATGATCGGGTGGCTTGGGCGAGCGGCACGGGGGGCACGGTGCTGCTGACGACCGACGGCGGCGCGACTTGGCTGCGGCGACCGGTGCCGGGGGCCGAGGCGCTCGATTTCCGGGATTTGGCGGCGTTCAGTGATCGGCTGGCGTTCGCGCTGACGAGCGGGGAGGGGGAGAAGTCCCGTCTTTACAAAACGACGGACGGTGGCGCATCGTGGCGGTTGCTGAAGACGAATTCTGACGCGAAGGGCTTTTGGGATGCGATCGCTTTTTCGGACCCGAAGCAGGGCGTGTTGATGGGCGATTCGGTGAACGGGCGGGTGGTGATCGAAACGACGACCGATGGGGGAGCGACTTGGCTGCGGCGGGCGACTCCGCCGGCGCTGCCCGGGGAGGGCGGTTTTGCGGCGAGCGGGACGTGCCTGGTGGTCCGTGGCAAGCGCGACATTTGGTTTGGGACGGTGGCAGCGCGGGTGTTTCATTCTCGGGACGGGGGGGCGACCTGGACCGTAGCGGAGACGCCGCTGCGTCAGGTGGAGAGTTCGGCGGGGATTTTCTCGATCGCGGTGGGTCCGGGCGGCAGGTTGCTTGCCGTGGGAGGGGACTATCGTAAGCCGGAACAGGCGGCGCAAGTCCTTGCCGTCTCCGCTGATGCCGGCGGGTCATGGAAGCAGGGTAACGGGCCGCGAGGCTTTCGTTCGGCGGCGATTTTCCTGGGTCCGAAGCTGGTGCTGACAGTGGGGACTTCGGGGGCCGACGTGAGTCGGGATGGCGGTCGGAGCTGGGAGCCAGTGGAGGCGGCCGGCTACAACGCGATTCAGCCCGGGTGGGCCGTGGGACCCGAGGGGCGGATTGCCCGGGTCTTTCTCAAGTGATCCATCGGGGTCAAGTGATCCATCGGCGGCAGCCGACCCGGAATCGGACGGGGTGGACCTCTACGGTTCCGAACGAGCTCAGCGAGCTATTTATCGGCTTCAGCGCGTCCGCCGTCGGTCCGGTGCTGGATATCGGGGCGGCCTTCGGCGTGGCCACTATCCCCGCCCTGGCGGCCGGGGCGATCGTTCTGGCCAACGACAGCGACCCCGACCATCTCGCCGAGCTCGATCGGTTGACGCCGCTGGAGCTTCGACCGCGACTCCGACTGCTGCCCGGGTGCTTTCCAGGCGATCTCGAACTTCCGGCGCAGAGCCTGGGGGCTGTTCACGCATCCAACATCCTGCACTTTCTGACGGGCGCGGAGTTGGAGGCTGGATTTCAGAAGATTGCCGCGTGGCTCGAGCCGGGCGGTCGGCTTTTCGTGCAGGCGGGTACGCCGTATCAGCAGCCTTTCGCGGCGTTTGTACCTCTTTACGAGGCCCGCGTGGCCGCCGGAGAGGCGTGGCCCGGCTGGGTTGCGGACGCCCGCGCGATCTCGACGCACAAAAAGCTGCACCAGATACCGCGGTCGCTGCATTTGCTGGACGAAGCCGTGCTGAGCCGATTGGTGACCTCGGCGGGGCTGCGGATTGAACGTCTCTGGACCTATCGCCGTCACGATCTGCCGCGCAGCATGCATCTTGATGGGCGGGAGGGGGTCGCGCTCGTCGCTTATACTTGAGTAAATACCTACCTTCAGAGGGATGCGCATCTATGCGGCACTTTGCGATTCGTTCGACGCTCTTGATTTCGGCCCTTGCTTGTCAGCTCCTCGGCCAAACCTCCACTTCACAACTCTCCGGAATCGTATCGGATTCGACCGGTGCGACCGTCCCTGGCGCGACCGTCATCTCGACGAACGAAGCCACCGGATTAACCTATAAGCTGACCACCACGGATGCCGGGGTATACGCCTTCCCCTCCATCCCCGTCGGGGCTTACACTCTTTCGGTTGAGAAAACCGGTTTCAAGCGATTCCAGCAAAAAAAGATCGTCCTGCAGATCAACACGCCGTCGACGGTGAACGCCACTCTCGATATCGGCTCGGCGACGGAGACGATTCAAGTGGAAGCGACCGCGGAAGCGCTGCAGACAACGGGTGCCACGCTCGGCAATGTGATCGAGCGCAAATCGATTGAAGCACTGCCGCTGAATGGCCGCAACCCGCTGAATCTCTTGATTTATGAGCCGGGCGTGGTGCAACGCTCTGGCGGCACGATTAGCGTAAACGGCTCGCGTTCCGGGGCGGTGAACGTGACGATCGACGGCATTGAAGCCAACGAAAGCACGAACCCGAATCCGGTGAACAACATTTTCCGACTGAATCCTGACAACGTGCAGGAGTTCAAGGTCACGACGTCGAATCCGTCGGCCGAGGAGGGACGTAACTCCGGGGCTAACGTTTCGGTGGCGACGCGAGGCGGCACGAACCAGTTCCACGGAACGGTGTTCGAGTTCTTTCGGAACACGGCGCTGAACGCGAATGAGACTTACTCCAAGGCCCAGGGGCTGGAGAAGCCGATTATCAAGCTGAACCAATATGGCTTCGAACTCGGCGGCCCGATCAAGAAGAACAAGACGTTTTTCTTTGGTTCGTGGCAGGGACAGAAAGTGAATTTTGCGGACCCGGTCGACAAAGCCTTCGGCGAGTCGGTGGATCTTTACAACCAGATCGCTCTTACCGGCATTTTCCGTTATTTCGTGGTCGACCAGCGGAATCCGCTTACGGTGAACGGTCAACGTATCACGCAGAACACGCCGTTGCTGGTTGACCGCGCCACGGGCAACCTGGCGGCGGGCGTGCGCGCTTGCGCGAGCCCCACCGACGCCAATTGCGTGGCAAGCTATAACATCTTCCAGAACGATCCGCTTCGCCGCGGCATCGACCCCGCCGTCAAGAGCGTTCTCGGTGCCTACCCGGCTCCGAACCAGTATTCGGCGGGCGATGGCCTCAATACCGGCAACTACGCCTTTAACACCCCGTTCCAGATTCGCGGACCGCAGTACCTAGGCCGTATTGATCATGTGATCAACGACCGCCATAACCTGTTCGGGCGGCTTTTAGCGGCCGAGCAGAACACCCTGGGCGGCGACCCGCTGAACGGTCGTCCGCAGGTACTTCCCGGCTTCCCCACCCGTGGCGAGGTTTTCCGCCCGGCTTATAACGCCGCCATCGGCCTGCGTAGCGTGCTGACGCCGCGATTGGTCAACGAGCTGACGCTGGGCTACTCCCGCTTCGACTTCCTCTTTACCCAGGGCGAAGCGAATCCGTTGTTCCCGAATACTCCGCGCTTCACCTTCAACAATTCGGACGTCGACTACACAGCGACGCCCCGCACGCAGCGCGCGGTGAACACCTATCAGATCATCAACAACGTCACCTACATTGCTGGGGCGCACGTGATGAAGTTCGGCGGCAACCTCCGTATTTATCAGCACAACGATCGTCGTGGCGACGTCGGCGGGGTGGCTCTGACGCCTGCCATCTCGCTCTCCCGGACCATTCGCCCGCCGGCCGGCTTTACCTTTCCGAGCTTGGCCACGGCCACCTCGCCGGGCATTGCTTCGAACGACTTGAACCGTCTGCAGGGCATGGTCAATGATCTGCTTGGCATTCCGGCGCAGCTTTCGCACAACTTCATCGGCGACTTGAAGAGCGATACCTTCCTGCCGTTCCAGACGGGCGACAAGACCGTTTCGCTCTGGGCGCAAGGCCAGCGCACGAAGCAGTTCAACTTCTTCGCGCAGGACGACTTCAAGCTCCGTAAGAACATCTCGATCTCCTACGGCGTCCGCTGGGAGGTCAACCCTCCGCCGCGCGAGGCTGGCGGCCGTACGTACGTGCCGAACAAAAACATTGATGGCAGCGAGGGGCTCGTTACCTTCGTCCAAGCCGATCGCTGGTACAAAAACTGGAACTTGGGCGCTTTGGCCCCGCGCATCGCTCTGACCTGGGCTCCGGGCGGTTCTTCGAAGACGGTGATCCGCACCGGCTACACGATGGCGTTCGACCCGATCGCGACGTTCCAGGTGACCTCGGTTGCGTCTGCGGTGCCGGGCCAGATCTACCGCTGTACGTCCACCGTGGGTGGTGCGTCGACGGCGGGCTGCGCCAGTGTGCCGGACGTGCGGCTGAGCCAGTTTCCGAACCAACTGCCGCCTCCGACGGCCAAGCCGTCCAGCCAGTTGACCCCGGCCCTGGCCACGCAGAATACCGCCCCTCCGGCGCGTATTTTCGATCCGAATCTGAAGCTGCCGGCGGTGCATATGTGGAACCTGACGATTCAGCGGGACCTTGGCAAGAGCTACATCGGCAGCGTGGGCTACGTTGGCCGCCGCGGCACCCGGCTCTATCGGAGCTGGGACGTGAACCAAATCGACGCCAAGCCGATTCTGCCGAGCTTCCTGGCGATGCAACGCAACGTCGGGATCGGTGGTGGTTGTCGCCCGGACGGGACGCTGGCGAATGGCTCCGCGTGCGCCGGAGCGGTTGCCGTTCCGCTGATCCAGCAGGGGATCATTAACAGCGCCTTCGCCAACTCGGCGGCTTCGATCACCGATCTGAGTCCGACGCAGAATGCCGCGGGTAACATGGCCGTCCGGATCGAGCAGACGACGCTGGCGGCCAAACTGCGGCCCAACCAACAGTTCGCGCAGATCCTACTGCTCGACAACGGAGCGGACTCCATCTACCACGGCCTGCAGACGACGCTTCGGAAGCGCTTTGACACCGCCGGGCTGCTGTTCAATCTCGGCTATACGTTTTCGAAGTCGATCGACAACCTTTCGACCGATCCGGTCGCGGCCACCTCTGGCGGTGGTCTGACCACCACGGCGGCGCGGACGCCGGCCGACGGGCGCAATTATGACAACGAACGGGCTCGCAGCGACTTTGACCAGCGGCATGTGCTGAATCTCAGCGGCATCTATGAGCTGCCGGTGGGTAAGGGCAAGCCGCTGTTCCGGAACGCGAACCGGGTGGTGAATACCGTCATCGGGGGTTGGAGCGTGAACACGATCTACACCTACCAATCGGGCGAGCCGTTTACGGTGCGGTCAGGCTTCCTGACGGCGAACGGAACGGCGCAGAGCCGCGCTGCTCTCGCGCCGGGGGTGACCACTCTGCCGCAGGCCCGTTTGCAGGATAAGGCCGGAGTGATCGGGCCGGTGTTCTTTGCCGACGCCAGCCAGTTTGCCGCGCCGGCTCCGGGGGAACTCGGCATCGGTCGCAACGTGTTCCAGGGTCCTTCTTACTGGAACGTCGACCTGGGAATCTCGAAGGGCTTCCAGCTCAGCGAGCGGTTCCGGCTGACGTTCCGGACCGAGATGTTCAACGCCCTGAACCACGCCAACTATCGGAACCCACGCGATGCCTCGGTCGGCAGCCCGGCCATCAACTCGAACGTGTTTGCGCAGGCTTGCTGCGTGTCGCTTTCGACGGCGAGTTCTTCAACCACCAACCAGAACGGCGAAAGCTGGCGCGTTGTGCAGTTGGCGCTTAAGCTGGCGTTCTAGCCCAATACCGCTCCGGCCGCGAGGCGTATAGCGCCGCCATCGCGGCCGGAGTGGCAAACAAGTCGTTCAGTTGAGTTTTGTAGGCTCCGAGCGCGGCCAAGGGAGGCGGGGGAAACTGCCGGGCCGGTTCGACGAAGTAAAAGGGCTTGGAAGCCGCGAAGGCCTTCTTCACCGCTTCCGGCGCCGTGCCAGCCAGATAGGTTTGGACATAGTGAGCGGCGAAGTAGCTGTCCCAGTCGGGCGCGGGAGCGGTGCCGACGGTGAAGTTAATTTGATGCTTTACGAAGGCGTAGGGCAGGTCCTCGTAGAAGAGTAGCCGTTCGGGACGGACGAGTTTGGCCGCGGCGTTGCGAAGAAGCCGATGGTCGACGTGGTTGCCGACTCCGAGCGGTGCCAGGACGAGTTCGGGGTCGAGTTCCTCTAAGAGGCCAGCGATTGCCATTTCGACTTTGAGCAAGGGATCAGCCGGGCCGGCGACGATGCCGAGAAAGCTTCGATAGAGAACGGAGCGGAAGGGGGCATCGCGAAAGCCGAGGTGTCTCGAGCTGGCGCCGATGATCTTCGCGGCTGCAAGATCTTCGGCTCGACGGGCTTCATAGCTCGCATCGCCCGCAGTGAAGAACGTGGCGATGAGGGATCGGCGGGAGGTCATCAGGGAGGAGCAGGAGAGTACGGCGTCATCCAGATGGGGCGAGAGGACGAGGGTCAGGCGTGCCATAGTGCCGCTCCTACGCCAAAGCCCATCGTGAGGACCAAGGTCTTTACGTTAGATTCCGGCGGGTATCCTCGCGCGGTGAGGACCGCGTCGTTGACGACGACCCAGGGCACGTGGGGGAAGAGCGGGGCGAAGAGTGGCTCCAGGGGTCCATAGAGCCCGGGGTAGGTCGATGACTCCGCCTCGCCTTCGGCGTTGATCCGGTTCGGCAAGGCGAGGACGACGCCGTCGCATTCGTTGGCCGTGGCGAGCGCGGTGCGGATGAATCGCAGCAGTCGATCGCGGCCTTCGGCCTCCGGCAGGGCGGCGCGGCCGAAGGGGAGGTCTCTCTTGAAGGCTCGGTTTTCGTTCGCGGTGATGAGCTTCATATGGGTTTGGCCCAGGTCGATGGCTATCGGCCGCTGCCAGCCCAATTCAGTCCAAATCGCTTGGGCGCCGCGGCGGGCGCAGAAGGGATCGGGCGGGAGCAGGGTGTGGGGAAACGGGATGGCGGCGGCTTCGCCACCGGTGATCAGGAGCCGCTCAAATCCGGCGGCGGGAGCGAGCGGATCGCCGTTGGCTGTCTCGGCTGCGCCGGCGTGCAGTCGTAGGAGGAACTCGGCGAGGCCGGCGTAGTAGGCGGGTTTATCGTCGCGGAGTTGGAAGAGCGTCGTATGCCGGGCCAACCCGTGCCAGACCTCCAGCCCTTCGAGGCCACGATGTTGATAGACGATCACCCGAGCGGCTCCTTCGTCTCGGTGACCGGAAGCCAGGTGGCACAGGGCTTTTTCGAAATGCGGCCGTAGTAGAACTGCTGGGTTCGATAGGCGATTTTGCAGAGGAGCAAGGCGGCTTGGAAACTGCTATAGAGCACTTGTTCCCGCCGCGGGGCTTGGCGGAGGCGGCTGTGGTCGAGGCGTCGACGCCGGGGATTTTGACGGGGGAAGAAGTGGGCGAGGCGTTCGAGTTCCAGGCGCATGCGCTGGTATTTGCGAAACATTCCGCGCAGGGTTTCGGGGGGCCGGTATTGGATTCCGGCGGGCGTGCAGCGGAGGGCTTCCGGGGCTCGGCCGAGCGAGAGGTACATATCGTCGCAGCGAATGCCGGTGGCCAAGTTGAGAAACGGGTTGTCGGCCGCGGGGTCCCAGCGCAGTTCGGCGACGGTGGGAATGTGCCAACGCCGGATGGCGAAACATTGGCCGTTGCAGTAGAGCCGCTTGGTTTGGTAGCCCTCCCGGAGGTTGAAATAGTAGAGCGCCTGGGCAAGCAGGGTGCGTCGCAACGGGGGCAGCGGGTATTTTTCGGCGTAGGCGATTTCGACCTCGGGATGCTCTTGCATCGCGGCGGCGAGTTCGGTGATGGTGTCGGGATGAATGAGAATATCGGCGTCCGTGAAGAGGATCCACGGCGCCGTGGGGCGGGCATGGACGAGGGCGCGCTGGGCTTCGACGAGGCCGCCGCGCGTTTGCCAAACGGTGAGTTCTTTTTCGTCGGCGAGAAGGGTGGGGGTGTGGTCTTCGTTGTCGTTGAGGATGACATGCAGTTCAAAGCGCAGGTGGAGGGCGGCTTCCGCGCGGCGGACCGATTCGCGGAGGGTCGAGAGCAAGATCCGAATGTTTTTCGCTTCGTTGCGGGCGGTGATGCCGATGGGAATCATCGCGCGATTCCTTCGATGAGGACGGCGGCGGCGCGGGCGCCATCGACTTGGTAGGTGGCCGAGAGCTGGCGCATCGCCGAGCGGATGGGGCCATCGGCGAGAAGGGTTTCGAGAGCCTGGCGCAGGCTTTCGATGGTGATCGAGCGGAGGTCGGTGACGAGGCCGATTTGGGTTCGTTCCGCAAAGTAGGCTTGGTGGAACTGGTCGTTGCACATCGGCGAGAGAAGCATGGGGACGTTGGCCGCAATCGCTTCCATGAAGGAGTTCGCACCGCCATGGGTGACGAAGACGCGCGCCCTTTTGAGCAGGGTTACTTGCGGGGCGTAACGGTAAACGTGGCAGCCGGCAAATGGGCCGGGCAGATCGCCGACTGACAAGACGAGCTCCGCGCCAGGATTGGCCGCCGCAAGCTTGGCGAAGAGCTCCGGCCAATGGTAGATTTGGCTGCCGAAGGAGGCGTAGATGACGGGCCGGTCGCCGGGCAGCGGGTCCATTGGGACTTCGTCTCCGCGCGCGGCCAGGGGGAACGACGGACCGACGAGATGCACGCCGGGCACGGGACCGCAGAGGGCTTCGGTCGTGAAGGCGATATTGAGATGGGGCGAGAGCCGATCGCAGCCGGCGTAGTGGCCGGGCGGCCGGGGCAGGGAGCGGGCGGTGCGGAGGAGGTCGCTGTCGAGCGTGGCGGGGAGGACCGGGTTCAGCGAGTTGGAGACCGCGGCCCACGGCAGCCCGGCGGCTTCGGCGGCGAGCGATGCCGCGTAGTAGAGGGGGTCGACGACGACGAGGTCTATTGCTGCTTCGCGATACCAGTTCCGGAGTTGCTGGACCTGGGGATCCAGGCCATCGAGAAGTAGTTGGCCGACCCACGCGGATAAGCGTTCGCGGTTCTGAATGAGTTCGACCAGGGCGGCTCCGTGGGTGGGTCGATCGGAGCTTCCGGGCAACGCGTGGAAGGGCAGGCCCGCGGCGGTGATCTGCGCGGCGATATCGCCCGGGGCGGCGATCACCACGGAGTGTCCGCGTTCCTGCAAGGCCTGGGCGGGGCCGATGTAGGGGTTCACGTGGCCCTTCTCCGGGATCAGCACGAAGGCAACTTTCATACGCTTCCCCAGCGGGCGAACCAGGTCATCGTGGCGAGGAGCCGGAACTGCAAGCCGGTCTGCCGATCGTCGGCGGGCGGGGGGAGGGCGGCGACGAAATCGGCGTCGACATGGGGGGCGAGCCAATCGCCGTGCTGGGCCCAGGCTTGCCGAAACAGGCGGTGGACGACCGCTCGGCCACCGAGATTTTTCGTCAATGCGGACTTCGGTCGCCAGGCGATTTCGGGCGGCAAGACGGCGGCGGCGACCGAACGCAGATAGTGCTTTTCGATGCCGTTCGCCAGGGCCGTTTCCGGCGAGATGGCGTCGGCGAAGGCGAGCACCGTCGGGTCAGCGAAGGGGACGCGGCCTTCGACGGAATGGGCCATGAGTTGGATGTCTCCATTGTGCAGGAGGCGGGCGAGCCAGCGCTGGCGGATGAGGTAACTGATCGCCAATCGCTGGTCGGCGGGGGTGTGCCATGGATAGCCGGCGGCGGTTGTTTCGGCCTGATAGCGGGCCGTGAAATGCGCGGCGGCGTCCATGCGCCGGAGCGGGAGATGGCCGAAAAAGTCAAGCAGCTTTCGAGGCGACGCGATGCGTTCCGGGTGGAGCAGAAAGCTGTAGCCGTAGTGGGTTTCGTCGGCGACGTCTCCGACGAGGACCGCTTTGCAGTGGGGTGCGGCGGCTTCGGCGAGGAGGTTTTGGGAGACCTCCTGCTCCCAGGCGGCGATTTGGTCGTTGGCCGCTAGCGTGCGCTGGAGGGCGGCGGCGTAGTCGGACGGGGTGACGACGAAATGGGGGTGACCGTAGGCGATGGCGACTTGACGTGCAAACGGAACATCGTCACTTTTAACGATCAACGAATCGGTGTAGTCCAAGGTGCCATAGTCGATGGTGAACGAAGGCAGGGGACGGTCCGCCAGTGCGGCGAGCAGGCTGGAATCGAGGCCGCCGGACAGGAACAGGCCTGCCGGGATACTAGCGCGTACGGCGTGGCGCAGGGCGGTCAGCAGGTCGCCTTCGGCGCGGCCGGAGCGATAGGTGTAGAGACCGTGCGGCGTGAGATAGTGACCGCCTTCGAGACGCGCCAGGTTCGCGAAGGGCATGAGGCTGAAGTAGGGGGCCGTGAGGTGTTCGGCGACTGCCTCTTCATCGGGTCGGAAGGGGACGACGCCGGCTTCGAGCAAGGGACCAGCCTCCGAGCAGAAGGCGAAGAGTTCGGCAGTTCGATGGTAGATGAACGGCTTGACGGCGAGGGGGTCGACGGCGGCCAGATAGTCGCCGGTTTGTTCGTCCCAGAGGCAGAAGGAGAACATTCCTTCGAAGCGTTCGAGCGCCCCGGGGCCCCAGTGGAGCAGGGCGGCGAAGGCGACTTCGGTATCGGTTTCGGTGGAGAACGGATAGTGCGCCAGTTGGCGACGGAGGTCGCGATAGTTGTAGATTTCGCCGTTGAAGACGAGGGTGAAGCGGCCGTTCGAGAGCGGCAGGGGATAGGGGCGGGGGTCGACGAGAGCGAGGCGGGTTTGGACGAAGGCGGCTTGGCGAGTGATCGATGTTCCGGCTCCATCGGGGCCGCGATGGTGGAGCAGGCCGGCCAGTTTCCTGGCCGCCGTTTCGTCCGCGGGAGTTAGGCCGCTGGGTCGGATCAGGCCCGCAATGCCGCACATCGCGCGAGTTCCTCCGTGGTGCGATTTAGGATGGACGGGCCCGGGACGAGCGTTGGCTGCTTGGCGATGGGCGGTAGGCCCAGATCGGCGGCGAGCGCGCGGAGGGCGAGTTTGTTAGGGTCTGGTTGAACGATCGTTACCGCTTGAAACGGGAGATGGAGCTGGACTCCGGCGTGGGCGAAACAGGCTAACGTCAGAGGCAGGAGGTCGCAGGTGGATTCGCCGCGGAAGACTTGATCGGCGGCATCGCCACCGATGATCTCCGGCACGCCGGCGTCGCGCAGGGCTTCGGCGAGGAGGAGCTTCGAGACGGGGTGCAGGTTATAGATGGGCGTCCGGGTGACTGCGAGGAAACGGGGCAGGGCGGCTTCCAAATCCACTGCGGCGAAGACGGTGAGCGGCACTTGGAACTGGGCGGCCAGGGCGGTGGTGCGGGGGAGTTCGCAGTAGTCGGGAATCGCGGTGGCGAGGGTGTAGGCGCGGACGGGCCGACCTAGCTGGCGCAGCAATAGAGCGAGTACCCAGGAATCGAGTCCGCCGCTGACGGCCACGGCGTTCGTCGAGGGCAGAGCCTGGATCAGCGTGGCTCGCAGGGTCATGCGGTTAGCTGGACCAGCCCGGCTCGCTTCGAGCGAATCGCCGTGGGGGTTAACTGCCGGTGGATCGCCAAGTGCGCTTGGCCTCCGTTGCAGAGGAAGCAGGAATGCAGGGGCTCGGTCTGCGTGAGAGGGGCTTGAATCCGGCGGGCCAGGGCGGCCGCATCGGGGTCATCGACGGGGACGCCGTCGGCTTGAAACTTCGGCCCGTCAAGGGCGAATTTCTGGACGTATTGGGGGCGAGTGCAGGAGTAGAAACGCCCGTTTTTAATGGTGTTGCAGCGGTGGCGAATCCAGCAATCGGCGAAGGTATCGGTGGCTTCGGCGGGGGTGGCGCGCTCGGTGCGGTCCATGCAGGTGAACTTGTCCTGCACCTTCCAGCTGACTTCGATTTTGCGGGCGGCGGCTTCGTGGGCGATGTAGCGGATCAGCTCTTTGGGCAGGGCGGGTTCCGGGTAGAGCGAAACCGAGATCATCTGCAGGCAGTCCCACGATTTGGCGGAGAGATTTTTGATGAGCAGCGCGTTGGTCGTCAACTGAATGCGGGGGCCGACCTTGAGGCGATGCGCGATGGTCAGCAGCGTTTCGAGCTCGGGATGGAGGAGCGGCTCGCCGCCGACGATTTTGACGAACTGCGGTTCGACGACGCGCCGAACGAGGAGCAGGTCCTTTTCAAATTGCACCGGATCGGCGCACCATTTTTTCAGGATCGGAGAGTAAGAGCAGCAGTGGTCACAACGGAGATTACAGTGATCGGTGACGTGGTATTCGAGCGCCCTCGTCTGCACCCGGCCACCCACGATCGGGTAGGGATCAGCATCCTGCGACATGACCAAACGATAGCATGAAGGCCTAGGCCTTTTCGAGCACCTCAAAGGCGTCGCCACCGCAGATCCGCTCGATTTCGGCCTTGAATTCTTTGTCGGGACGGACGCGGAAAGGGACGTCCATCATGGCGATGAAGTCATACGGTTTTTCGAGTTTCAGCCGGACTTGCGCGTTACCGGGCTTCCGTTCGAAGAGGGTTCGCAGCTCCGAGGCGGGGTCGATTCCGTTTGACTCGCGAATCCGGACGCGGATCGCGATGATGCTCGGGAGCTTGACGAGCGCCTTGGCTAAGGGAACGAGTTCCTGGAGGCTGACTTTGGGCGCGGAGCCTTCTTCCGGCATGACTTTGCAGATGGCCATGACGGGGAGGTCGTCGGTCAGATACTGGTTCAGTTCCTCCATTTTGCTGGCGAAACACATCGCTTCCAAACTGCCCTTCTGGTCTTCCAGGCGCATGGCGGCCCAGAGTTCCCCCTTCTTATTCCGGCGCTTTTGAATGCCGGTGAGGATGCCGCAGAGCCGGACTTCTTCGTGCTTCTGGCACT
Organism: Acidobacteriota bacterium; assembly: GCA_026394015.1. Classification (GTDB taxonomy): domain Bacteria; phylum Acidobacteriota; class Terriglobia; order Bryobacterales; family Bryobacteraceae. The sequence continues at coordinate 404 of JAPKZA010000212.1, read as the reverse complement.
CGTCGAGTCCGTCGCTTGCGTGGGTTTGGAGTTCAGAGATTTTGTCGGCGAAAGCGTCGAGGGGGTGGCCGGTGACGTAGAAGCCGATCATCTCTTTTTCGCCGTTCAGCTTCTCGGTTTGAGACCAGTCCTTGACGTTGGGTAAGGGCTCGGCGGGCGCGTCCTCTGCCGGGCCCCCGAAGAGGTCGCCGAAGAGCCCGCCCTGGCCGCTGTCTTTATCCTTTTTCGTCCGCTGCCCATGGTCCATCGCGCGGTCAATCATGGCAAACAACTGGCTGCGAGTGCCGTCGAGGCTATCCATGGCTCCGGCTTTGATGAGGGATTCGAGCGCGCGCTTATTGACGGCGCCGACGTCGACACTTTCGCAGAAATTGAAGAAGCTTTTGAACTTGCCGACCTGCGCG
>JAPKZA010000158.1 GCA_026394015.1 Acidobacteriota bacterium | reverse complement strand
GGACGAAGAAGTTGGTGAGATTGGGGATAGCGGCGTTGTTACTTCCGCCGGAGTTATCGTCCTGCGTGAGGAGCTCGTTGTTGGTGCCGGTGAGATAGAGAACGCTGTCGAGGACGCCGGACTCCATGAGAATCCGTACGGTTTGGCCGGCGGTTCCGGGGAAGGTATAGCGGTTGGTGTAGGCGGCGCGTGGGGTGTTCCTCAGGTAGGAGGAGCCGCAGGCGGGGGTGGCGGAGAGTTGGGCGTTGATGAGGATGGCACCGAGGGAGATGGGGGTCGAGAGGGTGCAGCGCTGGCCGAGTTGGCGAACGGGAATGGTCTCGCTGCCGATGGTGAGGGTGCCGAAGCGGTCGGCGGAGCTGAGGTTACGGGTGGCGGTGAAAGTGGCTAGGGTTTGGAATTGGGAGGCGGGATTGGGAGTGGCGGTGAGCCATTGGTCGGAGCTGAAGGCGGTGGCCATCCAGTGGCCAAAGTCGGGGTTGGGAGAGACGGGAATGGTGGCCGAACCGCCGGCGGCGGGGAGGGTGACGGCGGCTGCGTTGGGGGTGATGACGTAGTTGTACTGGCCGAAGCCGAAGCCGGCACCGTTGCCGAGCGAAATGCCGCCACTGCGGAAGGTTGTGGAGGGGTTGGCGGCGGCGGAGTAGGTGATGGTGGTGCTGCCGGTACCGGAGGAGGGTGAAAAACTGAACCAATTTTGGCCGGCGGGCGGGGGGGCGGCGGTCCAGGAGAAGGATTCGTCAGAAAGGGTAAGGCGAGCTTGGCCGGAGACGGGCCCGGCGGCGGTGGTGGTGGAACTGGGAGAGAAGGTGGCTTGGACGCCTTCCTGAGTGAAGTTGGCTTGGGTGATGATGCTGTTGCGGTTGTCGGCGGGGGAGAAGAGGATTTGCCCGGAGCGATTCCCGATCGCGTTGTTCGGGGGGACGCGAACGACGATTTCGGCGTCCCCGGTTCCAGTGACCTCGCCGATCGGTATCCAGGAGTCGCCAGTTCTGGCGAGCCAGGGCGTGGTGGCTCGGACGGTGACGGTGTAGGTTCCTCCGGCGCGCGGGACGGCGGTGGATCGGGGGAGGGCGCTCAAAACGGGGACTAGCGTGGGGTCGGGGTTGGGGTTGCGGGGCCGGTAGTTGGCGACGACCGGGGCGGAGAGGGCGAAGGTGGCGGCGACGTCGGCGCTGTTGGGGGCGGGGGAAGCGACGCCGGTGGGACGGCCAAAAACGCGGACGTTGGGATTGGAGAAGTAGGGCTGACGCGGGCAGGGGGCGCCGGCGCATTCATAGGACATGAGGTCGCGGAAGAAGGGGTCGACGGTGGTGTTTTGGTAGCCGTAAGAGTAGGGGAAGAGGCCGTGGACGGTGCCAGAGTTAGCGCGGTCGTGAGCGGCTCCGAGATTGTGGCCGATTTCGTGAGCGAAGGTCAGTTGGCTGGTGGTGGTGTTGAGGGCGGTTACGCTGTAGGCGGCGTTGGGGCTACCGGTGGAGTTGGAGAGGACGTAGGCGATGCCGGCGCAGTCGCCATCGGTGATGATGAGGCTGACGAGGTCGGCACCGGTTTGCTGGCGGAGGGTGTTGAGCTCGTTGCCACTGATGTTGCCGAGGTTCGTGATTTGGGCGAGATCGAAGAGGCAGGAGCCGGACTCCGAGATCGTAACTTCCTTGACGCCGACTAAGTTGAGAGTGGTGGCGATGCTGGAGTTGAAGAAAGCCTGGTTGGTGTAGTCGACGGCTCCGCGGATGGTATTAGTGATGCTGAGGACTGAGCCGGAGCGGGCGCGGGCGGCGGCGGAGTAGGCGACGAGGATATCGACCTGGTTGTCGGAGTCGAGCTGGCGGGGGGCAGGGGATTCGGCTATTGCGGGAGCGGGGGCGACGGGGCAGAGGAAGGGTTGGTTGGGGACGGCGGTGTAGGTGAGTTCGTCGGGGCGGCCGCCGATGGCGAAGGTTTCTCCGGAGGCGGTGGTGAGGATGCCTTCGACGATGTTGCCGGAGATGGCGAGGGAGAAACTGCCGGGGAGGGGGTTGTCGACGATGCCGCTCCAGGTGACGGTTTCGCCGTCGTTCCAGACGTGGGCGGATTGGAGGAGGACGGGTTGGTTGTGGAGCCGAATTTTGCGGGGGGCGCGGAGTTGGCGGGCGGCGTTGGCGGAGAAGTCCTGGGCGGTGAGCGGGAGGGCAAGTAGGGCGAGAAGTAAGAGTCGGCGGGACATTGGCTCAGTATGCCGCAGTTTCTGGCGGGGCAGCTTAGCGTACGGTCTTGCGGGCGACGACGACGTTGTCGAAGACTAGGTTGACGGACCAGATCCAGCGCGCTCTTTTGAATAAGCTGGGATAGCGGGTGTAGGCGGGCAGGTTGGTGACGCCTACTTCTTCGTCGGTGTATTCGTAAGCCTGGGGCCAGGCGGAATCCGGGAAGCCGCTTCGTTCCCAGTTGGCCGGAAAGGGGTAGTGGACGGCGTAACATTGGTCGGCGCATTGCGGCTTGCGGGAGAGGGGGTGGCCGCGGCCTAGTTTGCTTGTGTCATGTCGATTGTTTTGTTCGATGACTTCGTCGGGGCTGTTGAGCGGCCCGATGTAAAATGACTGGACTTTCCAGGTGCTATCGGTGACGGTACCGCCGCTGAATCTGGCGATGAGGCCTCGGTCACCGGGATGCCACCGATCGCCGCGGTTGGCCTCGGGGGCCAAGCCGAGATTCTCTTCCCAATCGACTACCTTGAAGGCGTAGGTAATGGGTCGCTTGGCCTTGAATTTTACGATGGCCGAATTGAAGGGCGTAAAGGGTGTGTTGTCGACGGCGACCAGCTTGCCGTTGACGTAAAGCTCGAAGTAGTTATCGGCTACGATGTAGCCCGTGATGAGCTCTCCGTCAGGGTCGACGACGACCGTGGGAACGGTGGCGTTGACCGCTGCTTCGTTTTGAGGCGTGACTTGGGTGCATTCGTTGT
>JAPKZA010000383.1 GCA_026394015.1 Acidobacteriota bacterium | reverse complement strand
TATCGAAGAAGTGCGCATCGCCGTTCGGGACTTTATCAAGAAGTACAACGAGCAGTGGCTCGTCGCCAAACTGGGGTACCGCTCGCCAACTCAAGTCCGGCGCGAGTACTTTCAGCAGGTCATCGCAGCGTAAACAAAGCTGTGTCCAGAAAACCGGGTGCGCTACATCCGCATCAAGGGGATCATGACGGTATCTTGACCGCGGCGCAAGCTCGCTGATCGTGCTGTAAGGGCAGAAGATTCTCACGCAAATGTGTGAATTCGGGGGAATGTGGTCGGCGACTCTTGCGGAGGACGCTCCTTGGGACCGATCCTGAGCGCGCTGCTCCTAAGCCGTGGCCACGATCGATACCTTCGTCGACTGATTCGTACCGATCAACTCCACCGCAGGTGGCTTTCGCCGACTCGCGTCAGCACTTGCTCCCAACTCCAGCACCTTCAATATCCGTGACAGACCCTCGGTCCTTGCGTCACGCTCCTCGACCAGTTCTTGGGCAATTTCTTCAGCCAACGGTTCGTGGCGTTCGAGGATGGGGGTGGGGAGTCCGAAGAACAGATTTTGGATGTCTGAGACGGTCAGGGCAAGAATTTGTTTGAGCGCGTTCTCGGCGATACTGCGCCCGGCTCCTCCACAGTAGTGGCGGCTTGTCAGGAGTGGTGCCCGCCTGTTTGAGGCATCCATAGTCTGTCGCTCAAGCAGACCGGGCTCGTGACGAAACATAGTGGTGGCGTGGAACTCTCCCGAAGATTGAGACATAGAACGGTAGTAGATCAACTTGCTGGCACGCGAGTTGCCGAGCCACAAATCGATCGGTATCAGCTTCCAGAAATCGTCTCGATTCTCGACCCGTTCAAGCAAACTATCCGGGAGGAAATCATAGATCGCTTCTTGCCTCGGATCGACGGGATATCGAATCCCTAGAAAAAGTGCGCCCAGAACCGGCATAACGGTGATCGAGGAGCCGTCGATTCGCAACGCCGATTGGAGAACCTGCGGATCAAAAGTAAGCAGAGAGGGTATTGCGGCGTCGATGCCGACGAGTCGACACAAATCGCCACCGATAACGTTCATCAGATTTGCCTTGGGAACCCGAGGGCTGCCCAGGTTGACGACATATGTATGCCCATCCGATGCGAGTACCAAGTGCTCATCTTTTTGACGGCGATTAAGGGGACGAAGATAGTCGGTCGCTTGGGGAATGTAAAAGATCATGAAACCTCGCCTTAAGAGCAAATTAGTAGTGTTGGCTACTTCCGAGGAGTCTCGATCAAGCAGCTCTAGGATTTTTCACGCAATGGAAGCCGCGAAAGGGGGTATCGAGCAGAGCCACTTTAACTTGCCTCAAATTGGCTATTGGGGCACTGTTTGCGTGTTGGAGATCGACCGGAGGCACGCTCTATCGGGAATTCCCTCCGGAAAAAGAGAAGGAGCCATTTTGCTCGAATCCGGCGTCACACGTAAAGATCGTCAGATGGAAACAATGAGACCAATAGGATTCTTCCTGAAATGGTGCCGGAAGGTCCCCGGCTCCAGCTGATCGTCTATTGAAACCGGGGAGGGCAGGTGCCTCCGAGTTCGCTAGTTTACGATATCCTTGGGCCTCATGAGCGGATCCTCTGTCAGCCTCCTCTTCCTAGAGCTACGACTCCCTGGCCGACCTTTGACGATTGCCGGTGTGATCCTCCACGATGCCCTCGATCAATCGGTGGTGATAAAGATGCGCGAGCATTGGGAGGGCGTTGCGGAGCCTGAAGACCAAGAAGTGCTTTCAGAGTATGAATGCGGGCTTCGCCAACTGGCAAATGAACTCGGCGCGGATGCATTCATCGACCATCTCAGTTCGAGTTTTGCAAACACGGTTACTGTGTCGCCGGAGTATCGGGTCAATCGGCCAGAGGGCGACAAGGAGCATTACGCGACAATGCTCCTTGAAAAGCTCAGATTCGATTTGTAGGCCGAAGCGGACCGTTAGCCGCTCAGCTTCTTCCGATCGCGTCAGGCGATAGGGGAGTTCGACTGGGTCGGGGAGTCGACTATCTAGTCGCCTCGATCCTACGCTTCGCCTCGTGCCTTTGCCCAACGGACCTTCTGTGCTGCTGCCATCCGCTCCCGAGCTTCAGGGCTGAGCACCCGCTTCTTCGACGCCCTCGTCTTTGGCGGCCCACCCTCGCCGGCCTCGGCTGCGGTCGAATCGGCTCGTTTGGGCGACGACCCCTTCCCGGACAAAGCCTTCTTGACCTGGGCAATGTGCTCGTCGATCCTGGAGCGCTTCAGCTCGAGGCCCTCGAGAGCAGCTTGAAGGAGAGAATAATCAGTTAGCATCACTTAGCTTAGGATACGCCATCTGGTCCGACTGCCGGAAATAGGTTAACAACTCTGTGGCGTCCTGTTACACCATATAAACGCAGATAACGAGGGCTCCCGTCCTCTTTTGGAGTTGCCGATGCGTCGGTTCAGCGGATTCGAGAACTGGGGCACTGAAAGAATCGAGCTTGAAGGTAGGGCGAATCGGCATTCTCCTTGGCCCAAAACAAGAGGCCATCGCCTTGTTTCCGAAGAGTAGTACTTTCGTTTCAATTTTCGAATAATCGCCAAATTGTTGTTGAACGTACTAGGACTCTCATCGTATTCTCGGATCACACGAAAGCCTAAGGTAAAAACCTTAGGCTAACTGATCTGGAGCCGTTTCCACAAGTCAGACGAGGCAAGAATCTCGTTAGCACTTCTGTAGCTTCCGGTAGTATTGCGGAGAACATTCAAATGATCGAAGCGTCTAATCCACGGATGTCTGTATCCGTTCATATATCCCTCGTCGAAGGGATTCTTTCTGAAGAGGGAGGTTCCGTTGAGCATTTGTTCACTGCCTTCAAGCGAGGCCTTACCTTCTATTTTGAACGCAAGTTCGGCGCTCAAGAAGCCGACGACCTCGTGACGGAAACCCTGATGATTGTTTGGAAGGAAGTTCGGTCAGGATCCGTGCGTGAACCCGAACGCCTGGCCGGATTTGTAATGACCGTGGCGAGGCGACTTGGTTTTCGGGTGGTAGAGCAGAGGACCCACTCGCGACAAGCCGAGAGCCATATCGACCACGAACCAGCGGTCTTCAATAAACTTCGGACATCTTCAGAGTCGCCTGAGGATTCCATGATTCGGGCCCAACAACAGACCGTAATGCTGACGGTATTGCGGTCTCTTTCCGAGAGAGATCGGGAGGTGCTCGATCGCTTCTATCTTCAGGAGCAATCACCGGAACACATTCAAAGTGAGATGAGGATGACAGAGACGCAATTCAGGCTAACGAAGAACCGCGCAAAAGCAAGATTCGGATTATTGGGGAAACGGCTAGTGACGCCACCTCTTGTTCTCCGATCGGCAACATGACCGACATTTCCGATCCGCCCCAACTCCCGCGTCTAACACCGCCGCAGAGGACTTCCAGCCGATGAAGCGGCACAATCTGCGTCCCACGCCAGTTCGTACGCGAGGCCTTAACCCAAACTCAAGGAGACCGAGCAATATGGCCATCCAGCACGAAGAACCGGTGAAGAGTAATGTCCCGAGGATCAGCGCTGACCGCCGACAGCGGGAGCGGTTCCCTCTGACCATGAACCTTCGGTTTAGACGCGTGTTGAAGGAGGAAAGTTGGACGAATGGACACTCGCTCAACGTCAGCAGCACTGGCATACTTATCCAGACCGATCGGCCACCCTATTGGGGTCCGACGATTGAAGTGGTCGTAGACTGGCCGCAGGGTGCAGGGTGCAGGGATTATACCGAAACGAGAGTTGGTCGTAATCGGAACGGTCGTCCGCACTCGAGGTAGTAAATCGTATGGCATAGTCCAGTACGAATGGACCGGCACTGTTTCCGCTTAAAACTTTTCTGCGCCTGGATCTCAAAATGTCTTTTTTTTCGCTTGGCTATGTTGTTTTCTTCGTACTTATGGCAGTTTCCACGGTCCTGCCAGCAGCAGATTCCGGGTCTTTTGCCAAACCTCGGGCGCTCAGCCCGATTCTGCGTCACGCCTCGCCAACCACGGACAGCCAGCCGAAACTGCCCGCCGGCCTCAATCTGGTTGATTGGAAACAGATCAGGGCTGAGTATGAGCGCCACAGGCACGGCATGTTTCCGGACGGGCAGGGTGGGTATCAGTCGCGGTCTCACGATCACCGCTGGCTGGTGCGGTTTGACGGCAAGGGGTTTACCGTAAAGCCGGACAGCGAGGCCTGGAGTTGGGGGCTGGAGTTGGAGCGCTGGGGGCGGCAGGGCGAAGAGGTTGTAGCCGGTGGCGCCGTGCGGATCCATAAAGATGTTAACCGGTTGGAGTATCGCCGCCAGGGAATTACGGAATGGTTTGTGAACGGCAAAGAAGGTTTGGAGCACGCCTTCACGATCACGCACCGGCCCGGCGAGGGCGAAGGTGAACTGAGTATTCAACTGCGTCAGCGTGGGGAACTCGTAGCGGAGCAGGGCCTCGTAGCGGAACAGGACAGGGACGGGCTGTCTGTTTCGTACAAGACCGCGCAGGGCGGCCCTGCGTTGCGCTACAGGAAGCTGTTGGTGACCGATGCGCGCGGCCGAAGGTTGCCGGCACGCATGGTAGCCGATGGGGAGTGGCTTCGGATCCTGGTGGATGACCGGCGGGCAGTGTACCCGATTGTGGTGGATCCCATTACACAGCGGGCGTACCTGAAGGCGTCAAATACGGGGGCGAGTGACTACTTCGGCTATTCGGTGGCGATCTCCGGGGACACGGTGGTGGTGGGGGCGCCCTTGGAGTCGAGCAACGCCACCGGGGTGAACGGGACGCAAAGTGACAACAGTGCTATCTATGCTGGCGCGGCGTATGTGTTTGTGCGCAGTTCCGGTTCCGGGACATGGACCCAGCAGGCCTACCTGAAGGCGTCGAATACGGAGGCGAGTGACTACTTCGGCCAATCGGTGGCGATCTCCGGGGACACCGTGGTGGTGGGGGCGTATGGGGAGTCGAGCAACGCCACCGGGGTGAACGGGGCGCAAAGTGACAACAGTGCTAACGATGCTGGCGCGGCGTATGTGTTTGTG
>JAPKZA010000031.1 GCA_026394015.1 Acidobacteriota bacterium | reverse complement strand
CCCGTTCTCGAGTTGTTTCGGACAGCAGTGAAAGGAAATGAACGAACTAACCCGCACTAATTCGCTTAGCGTTCTAGTTGAATCGGCGGCCACCAAAGCACAGGCGTTCGCTGCGGCGTCCCGTGCAAAGAACACGATTCGTGCCTACGAGTCGGATTGGATGCACTTCGCCACCTGGTGCAGCGAGCGCAACATGGAAGCCCTACCAGCAAAGCCCGAGGTGATCGCTTTGTACCTCGCCGACAATGCCGAGGGACTGAAGCTGTCTACCCTAACTCGTCGATTGGCCAGCATCAGCAAAATGCACCAATCGGCGGGTTTAGAGTCACCAGCCACAATGCGTCATGCTGCGGTAAAGGACGTGCTGAGCGGCATCAAACGCACCAAGGGCGCTACCGGCGCTGGGAAGGATGCTCTGCTCACCGCCGACCTCCGAAAGCTTGTAGCGGCGTTGCCAGCTTTGCTCATCGGTAAGCGGGATGCGGCCCTTCTCCTGCTTGGATTCGCGGGTGGGTTTCGTCGGGGCGAGTTGGCGGCGCTCCAGTTCGCCGACTTGAACTTTGCAGAGGACGGGCTTAGAGTGATCCTACGGCGTGGAAAGACGGATCAGGAGGGATTGGGGCGAACGGTTGGCATCCCGTATGGTTCAACCCCCGCATTATGTCCAGTACGTTGCGTTCGGGCATGGCTGGAAGGTTCGGCGGTAACTGAAGGTGCCGTCTTTCGCGCCGTAGATCGGCACGGCAACATCGCGTCCAAGGGGCTGACCGATCAGGTCATCCGCCAAGTAGTCCAACGCACCTGCGAAGCGGCGGGGATTGACGCCGCTCGTTTCAGCGCCCATTCCCTTCGATCTGGACTTGTGACCCAGGCTATCATTGGGGGCGCTTCTGAGCTTCAAATCATGGCTCAGACGGGGCATAAGAGCACTGCAATGCTTCGCCGATACTTCCGGGAGGTCAATCTATTCCGGGACAACGCCGCCGCGCGGTTGGGGCTGTAGCTGACCACTATACAAAAGCAAAAGGGCGGGACTTCGAGGTCCCGCCCTTTGCATAAACTCCGCGCCGACTAGGCCGACTAGGCCGGAAGGCCGCTAGGCTGCCAGCGCCTTGTATGCGGCGAAGCCGAAGTCGCCCTTCGCTATCCAACGGCGATTCCGCCCAACCTCATTACGGATGTTCCGGAGGATTGAAGGTGCAATGCCGTCGCTGAGATCCCCTTCTAGCCTGCCCATTACCTCGAAGGCATAGCCGGAGATGGGTGCGGTTCCACCAGTTGAGTTCCATTGAGCCTTTACGCACTCACCCAAACAGAATAGAAGTCTGCTGATTCCAGCTTGAAATGCTGCGACCGCTAAGCGCACCGTAGGCTCACTCACATCCCCAACGGGCTGCGTCTCAGATGCCAGCTTTTGGCAGCGGTTTTCAATATCTTCGAACGTGAGTTCGAAACAGGACGGGGCAGGCTCGCCGATTCGAGTGTCCCGCTGCTCAAAGTAAGCCCTGGTCGCCGCGATAGCGCTTCTGGCCCCCTGCCGGAACGCTGTCGCCGCCAGCTTCTCATCCGTTTCGGTTAAGGCGATCTTAGCGGCCTTCAGAGGCTGCCTGGCGCTGCTGGTACAATTCTGGGAAGTCATATCGAAATTTATCCTTTCGGTTTGATTAGGCCTTCGTGTCGCTACTAACGATACGAAGGCCGTCTTAGTCCAATGATGCGCCTGGTTTGGTGCAAGCGAGCGCAGGAAAGCCCCGGCCAACCCCGCGGATTACCCCCACCCCCGTATCAGAAAACCCCTGAGCCGGCTATTTCATAAGCTGTGTACGAGCACTGTGAAAAGTTGAGTGAGTTACTAATTACTAAGCGGCTCGTTCATCGATAGTGGCTCGCTGACGGCGGGCCTACGCCGCGTGGCGCTCCTCGCCCCGCCATCTGCCTCATCGGCAGAACCCAACCCCGCATAAACGGGGTCATATCCGAAGGAATTGACAATGACCGAAACCAAAGAACCCATGCAAATCACCAGCATTAACCTCCCCAAGCGCCTTCAGAAGCTCCTGACGCGGGCCGCGCGTGCTCGGCAGATCAAACAAGGCGGTCGCAGTTCTGTCTCGGCCTTGGTCGTCGAGATTATCGAACGTAGCAGCGACCAACTCGAAGCCCTCGAAGCCCTCGCCGCCAATCACCGATAATCTGTCAAGCGATGTATTCTCTTTAGAATCAGCAACCCATCCAGCGTAAGTCTAGAACAACTGAAGTCCAGCGGAATGCCCATGTTAGGCTAGCCGTGGTTGAAATCTACCTCGCCGCCGAAACACAATTGCGGCGAGGCGTTTGCAGACTCCGAATAGTTGCGATACCGGGAGCGTCGCGACACGCCCTTAGCCGCGCTACGAGGGCCGCCCGGCACTTGTCGTGCCTCGGCCACCAGCGGACTCGTCCCTCGACCTGACCGCTTTAATTACTCAAGACCCAGACTTACTAGGAGCATTATGAAAAAGGAACACTTCGACCGAAGAGCTGCCGAGATGCGGCAGAGAATGCTCGCCGCCCAAGGTACACAGCTACCTGTTCCGAGCTTGACGCTCGTGAGGAAGGGGGCTAGCTCGGCTGTAGAGCCGACCATGAACCTGAAGGAGGCTGCGCGGCGCATTGGCGTTAGCTATCAAACCGCAAACCGGATGCTGGCGGCCGAGCCAGGTGTGCGGCGCTTCGCGATAGCCCCGTCCGGCAAGGTGATCTATCCCGACACTCAGTTGAAGCGTGGGCAGCGAGTTCGTTTCACTTACGTAATCCCGGTGTCGATTGTGGATCATGTCATTCAGCGGCTCAGCGGACAGCTTCGGGCCGCCTAGCAGCTCAATACCAGTTGTCAAGTTGCCGAACAATGTGAACGCGCATCCGAGAGTGGGGCTAGAATCGAAGGAGGCTGAATCCCAATGGCCCGGCCCTAGAACAACTATTAATCGAGGTTGAAGACTTGATTGCTACCACCCCGCCTCCTCTCGGTTGGGATGCTGAAAGCGATAGCGTCGATGATTGGTTAGGACGTGCAACCGCAGTAATGCAGTTGTGGAATCCGGCCCAGGCACTATCGCTGGTGGTCTCGGTCCCAAAGGCGAATTCGTTCCGCGAATATGAGCGCATTGAGGGATTTCGCGAAATTCGAATCCTACTACGAGCTGCTCGCCATAATCTAAGACTTCGCACCTCTGGCCCGCTAAACCGGCCGATTGGCGAGGGGCGAGTCTTTGAATACTTCGACGAGTTCCGAAAATTGATCGCCGGCGCGGCGTCGGAAGTGTTTTTTGTTGACCCGTATCTAGACGCAGAATTCGTCTCAACCTATCTCACCCAAGTCCGAGGAGGGGTTCTTATCCGTTTGTTGACATCTCCCAAGACTTCGAGGCTAAATAGCGTACTCCCGGCCATTAAGCTTTATCAGGCGGAGCATGGGAATTCTGTCGAGGTGCGATCTTCACCGGCCCTTCACGACCGCTACTTGTTCATTGACAGTGCTGAGGTTTACCACTCCGGCGCCTCGTTCAAGGACGGTGGAAAGAAATCAGGGACAGTCATATCCCAGATTGTCGACGCGTTTCCGGTCATGTGGCAGAACTACAGTGATTTGTGGACTAGCGCCAAAATCGAGCTTTGAGGCTTTACGCGCATTCTCATCGCACCAGCAGTGCAAGAGTTCTGCCTCCTGTTTTGGGTTCGGCCCCGGCCAACCGCAGCGTAATCGGATCGTCAGCAAACACCGTCTTCGTCCGGGCAATCAAGCGTTGCTTGCGTAGCTCGTCGAAGGTCGAATAGTACTCCCGGACGGTGGCGACATCGTCGCCCAGCAAATCGGCGATGTCTTCAATAGGTGTCCCCTTCAAGTAGTGGTCACGGACGAACGTGTGCCGGAACATATGGGGCGTGGCTTTCGAGACCTTCACCACCTCGGCATGGTCCTTTAACCCTAAAAACGGCAATTGACCCTCAAGCCAAGGCCGGATCGGCCGCTTGTCCGGT
>JAPKZA010000017.1 GCA_026394015.1 Acidobacteriota bacterium | reverse complement strand
GTCCCGACCCGCGAAGGCGGCCGGGTTCCGTTGTCGCAACTCGCCGAGATTAAGGTGGTGAACGGTGCCAGCATCATCGCCCGTCGCGAAAACCAACGTCAGATTACGGTACGAACCAATATCCGCGGTCGAGACCAGGGCAGCTTCGTCGGCGACGCGCAACAGCGCTTCGACCAGACGATTAAGCTGCCGACCGGTTACGAGGTCGCCTGGGGAGGCCAGTTCGAAAACCTCCAACGGGCCAAGAAGCGGCTGACGGTGATCCTGCCGATCACGATCGCGATTATCTTCGTGCTGTTGTTCTTTATGTTCGGTTCGCCGAAATATGCGGGACTGGTTTTGATGAACGTCCCGTTCTCGCTGGTAGGCGGGATCCTGTTTTTGTACATCCGTCAGATCAACCTTAGCGTCTCGGCCGCGGTCGGGTTCATTAGTTTGTTCGGCGTAGCGGTGATGAGCGGGGTGCTAGTGATTGCCGAAATCAATCGGTTACGTCGTTCGGACCCGGATCTACCGGTGCGGGAGGCGATCATCCAGGGTTCGCTCGGTCAGCTCCGCCCTGTTCTGCTGATGGTGGTGGTGGCGCTGCTCGGCATGGTTCCGGCGGCGCGGGCGAGCGGCATTGGTTCGGACGTGCAACGGCCGTTGGCGACGGTGGTGGTGGGAGGTTTACTCTCGACTCTATTCTTAACCCTGTTCGCGCTCCCGAGCATGTATGCTTTGGTCGTGCGTTCGACGAAGGAAGTGCCCCAATGAAGAAACTGCGATTGACTATTTTCGTAAACGAAGCCGACCGGGTGGGTGAACTCGCGCTATACGAGGTATTAGTCCGGCGACTGTTACATCTGGAGATTGCGGGAGCGACGGTGATTCGGGGTGTGATGGGTTATGGCAAGCACGGTAAGGTGCACCGTCAGCGCTTGTTTGGAGTTTCTGATGATCGACCGATTTTGATAACGGCAATTGACGATCCGGCGCGACTCCGGGCAGTATTGCCTGAGTTGCGGGCGATGGTACCGGAGCGGCTGATGATAGTGGAGGAGGTGGAAGTCTTATGACGCGGAGGCTGGCGGCGGCGACCTGCGGACTGGCGACGGGTTTGACGGCGCGACTGGTGTTGCCGGGGCATCCGACGATGGGTTTGCCTTTGACGGCGGTCTTGAGTGTGGTGGGGGCGGTGGTGGCCGGGCTGCTAACCGACCACCTCCGTTTTGAGCAGGCCCGATACTTGATCGCGGGGTTGGGCGCGTTGGCAATGTTACTTGCCTACGCGCTGGTAGTTACTTAGAGTTACGGCGCGACGCTGGCACAGACGGCCCAGGCGGCGAGCGAGTAAGTTCCGGCTTTGTTGTCATCGTTACGGACGATGATGGACCAGACATCATTTTGACTGGGCCAGCCGGTAACGATGGTGAGGCTATCGGCGGCGTTGGCTTGGTTGATCCCGCCTCCGAGTACCATTTTTCCTGTGGGGCACGTGACGTTGCAGGTATAGGCGGCATTCTTGGCGATGGTGACGGGGGAGCCGCAACTACCGCCGACGCGTTGATAGCCGCTGAGTTCGGGGGGGCCGTTGGTTCCTTTGACGCCGGGAAGACCCATAGGTCCGGGAGGGCCGGCGACGCCTTGT
>JAPKZA010000481.1 GCA_026394015.1 Acidobacteriota bacterium | reverse complement strand
TTGGCCGAACGCTTACGTTTGAGACGGGCAACCTGAAGTATCTGCGGACGCGGACGACGGTGAAGCTGGTGCAACTGCTGGACGCCGACGATGTGGGTCCGGATGGGAAGTTGACGTTTGCGGCTCCTTATGACAAGCCCTACAACCATGTGATTACGGGTGATGCGCGGGGCTTTGGGGATTTGGTGACGAAGGCGAACCTGGCGGAGATTGCGACTTATGCAGATGGGATTGGGCCTTGGAAGCCTTACATCGCGAGCTTCGCGGGGGCGGGTGCGACGCCGATTACAACTTCGTTGGTGGCGGACGCGCACGCGGCGGGCCTTGTGGTCCATGCGTACACGTTCCGGAATGACTCGCTCGCGGCTCAATACGCCGGGAGTGCGAAGGCCGAATACGACCAGTTTTTCCTATATGGCGTAGACGGGGTGTTTTCGGACTTTTCGGATACGGCGTTTGCGGCGCGGGAAGCGCTGGCGCTGGTTCTGCCGTAGGCCGCTACGACGCAGAAAGGGGGAAGCCGCGAGCGGCTTCCCCCTTTTTTGCTTTTGGGCTGCGGTTTAGAAGGTCAGGCGGAGGCCGAACCGGAAGCGACGTTCAGAACCGGGGTCGGTGCTGGTGATCGCCATGAAGTTGTTCGCGTTGATGACTGCGCCGGTAGCCGCGTTGGTGGACATGGCGCTGACGTTCGCCGCAGGGTTGCCGAAGCGGGGGGTGTTGGTGAAGTTAAAGGCTTCCGCTTTGAATTGGAGCACAAAGCGTTCGGTGAGTTGGAAGTCCTTGAACATGGCTAAGTCGGCTTTTTGAAAGCCGGGTCCCGAAAGCGCGTTGCGGCCCATGGTGCCAAACCGGAAGGTGCCGGCGGGGCGCTGGAAGTTCGGGTCGCGGAAGGAGTTAATGGAGTAGAACTGGGCTCCGGGACCGAACTGATTGAGCTTGACAACATCCGCGATCTGATCGGCGGTCTGGTTGGAGCCGGGTGCGTTGAGGGAGGCGTCCCCGGCGGACACGGTGAACGGAGTACCGTCGTAGGCCGAGTAGATGCCATTGATGCGCCAGCCGCCGGCGATCTGGTCGGCGACGCCTTTGAGGGCCTTCGGACGGCCCTTGCCCCAGGGGAGTTCATAGACCCAGCTCATGACTAACATGCGGGGTCGGTTGTAGCCGGCCAGCGCGCGATTGCGACCGATGGCGCTTTCGAGGTTGGTCAGCGGGAGAGCGGCCCAGCCGTCGTCGTCGGCCATGTTGATGGCCTTGGACCAGGTGTAGGCGCCCTTCATGAAGAGACCTTTCGAAAGGTTCTTGTTCACAGCGACTTGGAGGGAGTGGTAGTTGGAGTTACCCCAGCCATCCCACATCAAAGCTTCGATGATTCGACCCTGCGTCCGGGCCAGGGGGCGACCCTGGGGGCCAGTGCCGATGGGAGCCGCATTGATGTCGCGGTCGAGA
Source organism: Acidobacteriota bacterium (assembly GCA_026394015.1). GTDB lineage: Bacteria > Acidobacteriota > Terriglobia > Bryobacterales > Bryobacteraceae. The sequence continues at coordinate 27,089 of JAPKZA010000481.1, read as the reverse complement.
AACTGACGCACCGTCTGGTTGCCGACATAGCCGGCGGAGACGAGGAAGCTACCGGGGAGGCGGCGTTCGACGGTGAAGTTCCAGGAGTGAATATAGCCACGGTTTATCTGGCCACCCCAGGGGCTGCGGGGGCCCATGTTGACGGTGGGGGGCAGGGTGATGGTGCCGGAGCTGATGTCCGGGGTCGGGACCTCGGGCAGGCCCTGGGAGAGCCGGCCGAAGAAACCGAATTGCGTGGGAGCGGCCCAGGTTGCCGCGATCGTGGCCGGGTAGAGGCCGCGAAGGGGACGGGAGAGCGCCATGGGGTTGTAGCTGACGCTGTAGCCAGCGCGGATGACAGTCGCGTCATTCAGCCGGTAGGCCAGGCCGATGCGGGGTGCGAAGAGCTTCTTCGAGACGGAGTAGCCATTGTCCTGGGGGACGTTGCCAACTCCGCCGAGAGTGACGAGATTGGTGGAGGGGTCCCAACGTTCGAGGCCACGGCCATCTCCACGGCTCAAGAGGGGATACAGTTCCCAGCGGAGACCGACGTTCAGGGTGAGCTTGCGGCTCACCTGCCAACGGTCCCGGAAGTAGAGGCCGTACTGCCATTCGCGGGTCTTCATGTCGTAAAACTGGACCGATTTGGAGGCGCTGCCGAGGATATCGAGCAGGCCGGCGGCGTAGGTATGGTTGGCGCGGGCAACCTGGCCCTGGAGCACGGTCGCGTTGCCGGTGGGGACAAGGTTGCCACGCGGGTTAGCGATTTCCGGCTGCCAGTGGTTCATGGCGTGACGGATCATATCGACGCCAAAGCGGAATTCATGGGCACCCTGGATTTTCGACACGTTCGTCGAATAGGTGTAGCTGTTATCGGCGTAGAAGTTCGGGTTGGAACCGGTGCAGTTGCCCCAAGCGGAGAAGCCGTTGTTGATGCAGGGCTGGCCGGAGTAGCGAATGTCGGAGGCGTACGCCTTGCCGCCGTTGGTGCCGGGGATGCCCCATTCGTCGAGGCCGGTGTTCTTCCCGTAGTCCGGGCCGGTGGCGACGTTCGAGAACTTGGTGAAGCCGAAGACGCCGTCAATGAGGACGGTGGGCGACAGAGTGTAGTTGAAGCCGAAGGTGGGGATGTCAACGCGGGTGTCGGCCCGGCCGATCTGGCCGAGGCTGGGTCCGGTGAGACGGCCGAGAGCGGTGGTCCCGACAACCGGGGCGATGAGGTTCGAATACTTGCCCCAGATCATCAGCTTGGTGCTGAGGTTGTAGTTCACCTTCACGTCATACTGATCGCGGGTGAGGGACTGGGTACCGGCGGCGAAGAAATTGCCGGAGGTGTTGAAGGCGTCCTGCGCGGGCTGGTTGGGGAGGGGGGCAAGGGCCTGCAGCTTGGTCCAGATCGGGGAGACGCGAGAGGAGGGGATCTGGTTGTTCGGGAAGAGTTGGCGACCGGCTCCGTTGGCGTCTCCGGTGAGCGGGTCATAGATGTTGCCGAGGCCGGCATAGGCGGAGAAGTCGCCCCTGCGCATGTCGGCGGCGGGGACGGAGAAGTTGCCGAACTGGCCCGTCCGTTCTTCGGTTTTTTCGTAGCTGAAGAAGTAGAAGAGCTTGTTCTTGATGATGGGTCCGCCGAAGGTGAAGCCGGGGATGTTGACGATGCCTTTGGGAAGGCGGGGCTTGTTGATCGACTGTTGGAAGAAGTAGGGTCGGGCGTAGAGGGCGTTGTTGTCGTGGTACCAGAACGCCGAACCGCGAATTTTGTTGGTCCCGGACTTGGTGGCGACCGTAACGGCAGCGCCGCCGGCCATGCCCTGTTCGGCGTCAAAGGACGACGTAGAGATATTGACCGTTTCGATGGACTCGACGGGCGGATTGTACAGAGTGTGGTGGGGGAGCCAGATGTAGACGTTGGTGGCGCCGTCGATGCGGGTGTTGTTGTTGTTGCGGTTGGTGCCGTTGACGTTGGTGGTCAGCGAGCGGGAGGGCGAGGAGCCAGCCGAGTTTTGGAAGCCCGAGGGGGTGGCGCCGGGGACCAGATTGATCATGCTCTGGTAGTTCCGATAGTTGTTGAGGGGGAGTTCGACGATCGTCTTCGAGGCGAACTCGGCGCGGACGTCGGAACGATCCGTTTGGAGAGTGGCCGTGGTGGCGGAGACGGTGACCTGTTCGGCGAGTTGGCCGACTTCGAGGCGGATCTCCGCGCGGGTGATGTTGTTGATGGTGACGGCGATACCGGTACGGGTGGTAGTACGGAAGCCCGGGGCGGTGATTTTGAGAGAGTAGGTGCCGGGTGTAAGGCTGGCCGCGGTGTACCGGCCTTGTTCGTCTGCCTTGATCTCACGGGAGGCGCCGGTGCCGGCGTTCGTGAGGCTGATGGCGGCGTTGGGAACGACGGCGCCGGAGGGGTCTTCAATGGTTCCTACGATGGAGCCGTAGAGGACTTGAGAGAAGGCCGGTTGGTGCAGGGCCATGAGCATCGCTAGGGCGATGGGGAGGGAAAGTCGGTTCATGAAAGGACTCCTGAAAAATGGGGTCGGCGGGGACCGAATGTTCCTTGAGTAAACCACATTGGCGGCAAAATGAAAATACGATAATTGACGGTTGACATCGATTTTCACGGCGCTGTAGAGTTTGGGGGTGAAGATTCTCTTATTCGTAGTCGCGAGCGGGGTGGTCTGGGCGGCTCCGGACGAGTTTCTGGGCAAGATTAGACCGATTTTAAAGGAAAATTGTGCGGGTTGTCACAATCCAGCGAACCCGCGGAATCGGATCGATTTTTTGAAGTCGGAATCGCCGACCGATGTGGAGACGCGGCGGACGTTGTGGCGGGATGTGGCGACGCAGTTGCGGAATCGGACGATGCCGCCGGGGGTGGCGAAGATTTCCGAGGCGGATCGGATGCTGGTCGCTAATTGGATTGATGATCGGCTGCGGACGACGGGATGCGGGACGGGGGACTACGCGGGGTTTGTGGCGTCGCGCCGGTTGAATCGGCGGGAGTGGAAGAACACGATTCGGGATCTGTTTGGGCTCGACGTGGTGGCGCCGGATCTGTTTCCGGCGGATGAGGCGGGCGGGGCGGGATTCGATACGAATGGGGAGACGCTGTACGTGCCGCCGATGATGCTGGAGCGCTACATGGAGGCGGCGACGCACGTGCTGGACCGGATTGTCGTGACGCCTCCGTTTAATCGGTTGGTTTTGTCGCATGAGATGTCGCCGGTGACGGTAGCGCCGACGGGGATTAAGCCTTCGCGGTTTTTGAATCCGGGAGAGACGTTGACGACCTCGTTTTCGGTTTTTGCGGAAGGTTCGTATTCGCTGCGGGTTTCGGTGGAGCGACCGAAGTTGACGCCGTTCACGATGAAGGTGTTGGTGGACGGGGTGGCGGCGGGGTCGGTTTCGTACGCGCGAGATTCCGGGGGCGGGGCGACGGCGCGGGCGGTGACGGCGACCTTGGCAAGGGGAGCGCATACGGTGACGGTGGAGAATGGCTCGGAGCGGATTGAGTTTTACAGCCTGACGGTGGACCAGCGGCCTTAAACAAAAATCGCGGCGAAACCAGCACCGCCTTCAGCGCTAGCCTCACGTTCTCTTCGAACGGCTCCCCCCGCTTATCCCCCCGGGCGTATCGGGGGCGGGTGGCGGCGGAAGACATTGATCGGTTGTTGACTCTGTACGACCGGGGGGATAAGCGGGGGGAGCCGTTCGAAGAGAACGTGAGGCTAGCGCTGAAGGCGGTGCTGGTTTCGCCGCGATTTTTGTTTAAGGTGGAAGAGAACGACCCGCAGCCGGGGATTCGGCCGGTGGGGCAGTATGAGATGGCTTCCCGGTTGAGTTACTTTTTGTGGTCGACGATGCCGGATGAAGAGTTACTGCGGCTGGCGGACGAGAGCAAGTTGCAGGATCCGAAGGTGCTGGAGGCGCAGGTGGAGCGGATGTTGGACGACTCGCGGAGCCGGGTGTTTGCGGGCGGGTTTATGGGGCAATGGCTGGGGACGCAGGAGATTGGCGGACGGGCGGTGCCGTTGCTGACGGAGTTGCAGCATTTCTACACGCCGGAGGGGGCGGCGGATTTGCGGGAGCAGCCGGAGTTGTTCTTTCATCATATCCTGACCGAGAATAAGTCGGCGTTGGACTTACTGACGGCGAACTACACGTTTCTGACGGAGCGGTTAGTGAAGTATTACGAGTTGGAGGGGAAGGTAACGATGCCGTCGGGGCCGGGATTTCATTTGGTGAAGTGGCCGGACGACCGGCGGGCGGGGGTGTTGGGCTTGGCTTCGGTGTTGGCGATGACATCGCACTATAAGCAGGCCAGCCCGGTGTTGCGGGGGGCGTGGGTGCTGGAGACGCTGCTGGGGACGCCGGTGCCGCCTCCGCCGGCTGACGTTCCGGCGCTGGAGGCGGCCAAGGGCTCGGCGAAGAAGATGACGGTGCGGGCAATGTTGGCCAAGCACCGGGAGAGCACGTCGTGCGCGGCTTGCCATAACCTGATGGACCCGATTGGGTTGGGGCTGGAGAATTTTGATTGGATGGGACGGTGGCGCGAGAAGGACGATGACGGGTCGGCCGTCGACGCTTCCGGAGCGTTGCCGAGTGGGGAAACGTTCAACGGGCCGGTGGAGTTGCGGGCGGTGTTGCTGAACCGGAAAGAGGAGTTTGTGCGGCAGTTTACATCGAAATTGCTGGGTTATGCGCTGGGGCGGGGCTTGCAGGACGGCGACCAGTGTACGGTGCAGAAGCTGATGGATACGATGGCGAAGAACGGGTATCAAACGCCGGAATACCCAGGCCGATGCGGCGGTGATGGAGAGCCATGTGCCCGTGAAAAAGGCTCCTAAACGGTTGTTGGGTACGAAGTAAGTTACGAGGCTACCATGCAGACACGTCGGAACATATTGCGGGGATTGGGCGTTGCTTTGGCGACGCCGTGGCTAGAATCGGGGGTGATGGGGGCACCAATCGGGGTAGACCGGTTGGCGGCACCGCCGTTGCGCATGGCGTGTGTGTTTATGCCGAACGGGGTTTGGCCGGAGAGTTGGACGCCGGCGGGGGATGGGGAGGAGTTTGCGATTACGTCGCACTTGAAGCCGCTGGAAGGACTGAAGAGCGAGTTCATGCTGCTCGAAAACCTGTGGAACAAGAACACGGTGGGGCGGAATGGGCATTGGCCGAAGGTGCCGGCGTGGCTGTCGGGCGGGTTTGTGGAGCGGACGACGGGTGGGGATTTGGATGCGGGCGGAACGACGTTGGATCAGATTGTGGCGCAGCGGATTGGCCACCAGACGCCGCTGCCATCGCTCGAGTTAGGGATCGACGCGCCGCGGACGGGGATTGATACGGCGGGGGGCGGGTTTCCGCGGGCGCTGGGTTCGTTTTTGTCGTGGGCGGATCCGAAGACGCCGGTGCCGAAAGAGATTGTGCCGCAGTTGGCGTTTGACCGGTTGTTTCGGAACAAGCGGCAGGCGGTGGTTTCCGGGTTGAACCCGCAATCGCCGGAGATGCTCGGTTCGTTGCAGCGGGATGAGACTTCAGTGCTGGATTTGGTGCGGGAGCAGGCGCGGGCGTTGCGGGCGAAAGGGAGCCGGGGCGACCAGGCGCGCCTCGACGAGTATTTTGAGTCGGTGCGGAGCGTGGAGCGGCGGTTAGAGGCTTCGATGAAGCCGCAGAAGCGTTGGATTAATGAGGGCAAGTTTCCGTTGGATCGGCCCGTGGCAGGGACGCCGGATTCGCATCTGGAACATGTTCGGTTGATGCTGGACATCATGGTGCTGGCGTTCTGGACGGATTCGACGCGGGTGGCGACGATGATGCTGGGCGATGCGCAATCTTCGAAAGACTACTCGTTTTTGCAGGGCGTGAAGGGGAACTTCCACGGGCTATCGCATCATCGGGACATACCGGAGACGCGGGCGCAGTACGAGGCGATTATCAACTGGAACGTGACCCAGGTTGGCTATTTGCTGACGCGAATGAAAGAGTTGAAAGAAGGCGACGGGACGCTGCTGGATCATTCGATGGTGCTGTTCGGTTCGTCGCTGAAGTGCGGGAATCGGCACCTGGAAGAGAATTTGCCGCTGTTGCTGGCCGGGCGGGGCAACGGGACCTTGCGCCCCGGGCGTCGGCTTCGGTTTGAGAAGAAGACGCCGTTCTGCAACCTACATTTGGCGCTGATGGAGCGGATGGGCGTGAAGGAGACGTCGTTTGGCGACAGCACCGGGGTGTTGCAGGGGTTGGGCTAGAACGAGTAGCGAATTGCCAGTTGGAACTGCCGGGCGTTTTCGGCGGCAGTCACCTGCTGGAAATTCGCGTTGGGCGTCGCGTTGAAGCCGTAGACCCGGTTGATGTTGGTGGGGTTGAGGCGGTTGGTGATGTTGAAGACCTCGGCCATTAACTCGATGCCGCTGCGCTCGCGGAGTTTGAGAGTGCGGGCGAGACGGAAGTCGACGGTGGAGTAGGCGGGTTCCTTGTAGGCGTTATAGCCGATGTTGGCGGGGCGATCGTTGAAGATGGTGTCGCCGTTTTCGTCGCGGCCGGTGGTGGCGTTGAAGCTGAAACCGGTTTGGCCGATGACGCGGGTGGAGAGATTCCAGCCGTTGAGAATGGCGTTGGCCGGGCCGGTGAGTTTGGCGATGCGGGGTTCCCAGACGCCGGTGAAGGTGATGCGATGGCGCAGATCGAAGTCGCCGGGGCCTTTATCCTGGGACGCGTTTCGCGGGTCGGAGGGGGAGGTGAAGATGCCGAAACCGGTGAAATCGTTCGAGAATGCGACGCCTTGCACTTTGGAGGTGTGATAGGCGAACTGGAACGAGAGGCCTTTGGCGAAGCGCTTGGTGGCGGTGAGGACGAAGCCGTTGTAGTCCTGGTAGCCTTCCGAGACGGAGCGGAAGATGTTGCCGTAGCGGGGGTTGGGGCGACCGGTGGTGGTATAGAGGGGACGACCGTCGGGGAGGGTTCCGGCGGAGGGGAGATTGTCGGTGAGGGCGTAGGGGAGGTTGCGACCGAAGGTGCCCTGCCAAGTGGCGGCGACGGCGAAATCGGGGAGGAGTTCGCGTTCGAAGGTGACGAAGGTGTTGTGGGTGAAGAGGTCGCGGAAGTTGGGGTCGAAGATTCGGACGTCGGAGAGGACGCCGGCGACGCCCGCGGAATTGGGGGCGACGTCGCGGGAGAAGGCGGGGGCGCCGGGGTCGGTGGGCGTTACGTTGACGTTCGTGATGGCGCGGCCGTTGCCGCGGAGAAAGGTGTTGAAGGTTTGGGCGACGACGGTGTTGTAGTAGATGCCGTAGCCGGCGCGGAGGACGGTTTTGCCGTTGCCGGTGAGGTCGTAGGCCATGCCGACGCGGGGGGCGATGTTGTTGTAGTCCTGGGGGATGACGCCGGTGGCGGGGAGCTCCGGGTTGAGATTGGCGGCGGGACGGACGAAGACGTCGTAGCGAGCGCCGAGGTTGATTTTGAGTTTGGAAGTGACGCGGATATCGTCCTGGACGAAGAAGCCGGTGTTGATGACGGGGGCTTCGAAGAACTCTTCGCCGACGCTTTGGGTGAAGCGGGAGTAGCTGTAGGGGCGGTTGGTGGAGGGGTCGATGGTTCGGTTCTGGGTGAAGAGGAACTGGTCGAGCGGGGTGACTAAGGGGCGACCGTTGGGGACGGCGGAGAGGCCGCCGAACTGGTAGGAGCCGTTGACGTTGGTGGTGCGTTCGCGGAACCAAACGGGGAGGAGGTCGAAACCGAATTTGACGGAGTGACGGCCTTTGGTCCGGGTGAGGTTATCGATGATTTGGACGCCGCGTTCGCGGGTGACGCGGGTGCCGTTGGAGTTGCCGTTGAAGGAGCCAATGCCGCTGACGTTGATGTTGGGGGCGAGTTCGTTGGAGACGCCGTTGGAGATGCCGCGCTGGCCGTAGAGGAAGCGGAGTTCGTTGACGAAGCTGGAGTTCAGAAGGGTGACATTTTGGACGGTGAAGCCGTATGGGTCTTCGTCGAAGCGGGAGAGGGTTTCGAAGCTGACTTGGCCGTTGCCGAGGGGAGATTCACGGTCGAAGTAGTAATTGAAGCGGCCGGAGAGGCGGTTCTTGGAGCCGAGGAGGGCGTCGACGCGGGCGGTGACGGTGTGGGCGCGGAAGGTTTGGGTGATGGCGCCGATGCTTGAAGACGGGATGCGGAGGAGGGCGGCGTTAGTGGGGGTGATGGTGAGGACGCCGGGGAGATCCTGCTGCCAACGTTCGTAGGATCCGAAGAAGAAGACCTTATCCTTCTTGATGGCGCCGGAGGCGGTGCCTCCGTAGTTGTAGCGGCTGAAGTCGGGTTTGGGGGCGGTGGGGGCGAGCAGGAAGGGTTTGGCGGAGAGGAACTTCTGGCGGGTGAATAGGAAGCCGGAGCCATGGAGGGCGTTGCCGCCGGAGCGGGTGAAAGCGTTTTGGATGCCGCCGCCGACGCGGCCGAATTCAGCGGAGAAGGTGGTGACGGTTTGGAACTCGGCGACGGCTTCCTGACTGATCACGATGTTACGGGCTCCGCCCTGTAACTGGTTCGTAACTCCGTCGACGTTCATCTGCCGGAGGCCGAGGCCGCCGTAAGTGGTGGTGGGGGTGCCGGTGCCGGAGCCGCCGGTGGAGAGCGGGCGGGCGTTGACGCCGGGTTGCATGACGAAGAAATCGAGGATGGAGCGGCCGATGGTGGGCAGGCTGCGGACGGTTTTTTCGTCGTAGGTATTGGAGACAACGGTGCGGCCGGTTTCGACGACGGGGACGGCCTCAGTGACGGTGACGGTGGTGGAGACTGTGGAGGGGGCGAGTTCGAGGTCGGCGGTGACGACGAGGCCGGCTTTCAAATCGATGGATTCGCGGGTGGTTTTGGCGAAACCGGGGAGTTCAACGGTGAGATTGTAGCGGCCGGGAGGGAGGAGGACCATGCGGTAGGCGCCGGTGGGGCTGGTGGTGGCTTTACGTTCGTAGCCGGTGAGGGGGGCGTAGGCTTTGACTTCGACGCCGCCGATGGGGCTGCGGTCTTGCGAACGGATTTGTCCTTCGAGGACGGCGTCGAGGGCTTGGCCTTGGGCGAGGAGAACAGGGGCGGAGAGGAGCGTTAGTAAAAGTGCGGCGACCGGGTTAGTCATAAAGTGTCTGAATGCTCTGATGGTCTCGCGGATGGAATAACTTCTGTTGTCGTTTGGGTGACTATTTGGTGAATAAGTCGCCGCTGGATTGGGGCTTGGGCCGTGGGAGGTGAGGAAGGCACCTGCCGTCCTCGTACTTCGATACACTCTTCAGAGATGCTCCGACTCACCCGCCGTCAATTCGCCGCGACGCTCAGCGCGACTGCCTTCGCTGCGACTCCCAAGCCCAACATCGTATTCATCCTGGCCGACGACCTTGGGGTTGGCGACCTTGGCTGCTACGGGCAGAAGGTGCTGAAGACGCCGAGCATCGACCGCCTCGCCGCGGAAGGGATGCGGTTCACTGCCGCCTACGCGGGTGCCATGGTGTGCGCGCCTTCCCGCTGCGCGCTGATGACGGGGTATCACATGGGCCACGCGAGTGTTCGCAATAACTGGGAGGTGTTCCCGGAGGGGCAAGCCCCGCTGGCTCCGCGCGATGTGACGATTGCCCAGGTTCTGAAACAGGCTGGCTACCAGACGGGGATCTGCGGCAAATGGGGATTGGGGGGGCCTGGCTCCGGGAGTACGCCGGTTGACAAGGGTTTTGATTTTTTTTACGGCTACAACTGCCAGCGGCACGCTCATCGCTTTTACGTTGATTATCTTTGGCGGAACGGGGCCAAGGAGGCCATTGCGCAGAGTCCTGCCAAGCGGGTCTATGCGCAGGACCTGATCGCCAACGAGAGCCTGGATTTCATTCGGCGCAACCGGAGCCAGCCGTTCTTTCTCTTCTGCGCGTGGACGGTTCCGCATGGGCCCTACGGCGTGAACAACGTTCCTGGAATCGACAAGTATAAAGACACCGGGTGGAAGGACGGAGAGAAGGTTTACGCGACGATGGTGGACCGTCTCGACGCCGATGTTAGCCGGGTGATGGCCCTTCTCAAAGAGCTCAAGCTGGAAGATAATACCCTGGTTATTTTCGCCAGCGACAATGGCCCGGGCGGCGGGCCGGGGAACAATGCTCGTTTCGGCAGTCAGGCGGGCCTGCGGGAAGTGAAGGGGACTTTACGCGAGGGGGGCATTCGGGTCCCGCAGTTGGTGCGGTGGCCGGGCAAAGTCCCGGCGGGCCGGGTTTCGGACTTTCCGACCGCGTTTTGGGACGTGCTGCCGACGGCGGCCGAAGTTGCGGGGGCGAAGTCGCCGAAGGGGCTCGACGGGATCTCGATTCTGCCGACTTTGCTGGGCCGCGAGCAGAAGCCGCACGCGTATTTGTACTGGGAGCAGTTGACTCCGGCCAAGTTGACCCGGGCGGTTCGCATGGGTCAATGGAAGGCGTTTCAAGCAACGAAGACGGCCCCGATTGAGCTGTTCAACCTTGTGTCCGACCCTGCTGAATCGACCGACGTTGCGGCTGCGAATCCGGGTATTGTGAAGCAGATCGAGAAGATTCTGGCGAATGCGCGTACCGAGGCGGCGATACCGACGACCGATCCGCGGATTTGGGAGAAGTACAAGGAAGACAACGCCAAGCTTGACGCCCTGCTGGGCACTGCTTAGCGCGCGAGACTAATTGCCAGGGACTTGCCAGGCACCGGAGGCTTTCCACTGGCTGATGACGTTCGACAGCGTGCTGGCGGCGGTCCAAATGATTTTGGGGCCGGAGAACGCTGATTTGTAGGTGATGTTCAGCGAGAGCGATAGGGTGTTGCCGTTGCGGCTCACGACGGAGCCGAAGGCGTTGATGCGGCACTGGGAGTTCTCGATGATGTTGGACCCGGTGAAGCTGATGCTGGGGGACTGGGCCCCGTTGCCATCGTCCGGGATCAGGAACAGGGTGTTGGAAGGGGCGTAGTAGGCAAAGTAACAGGCACCTTGGCCGTCGAGGGCTGTATTCGTAAGCCCCCACAGAGTTTGGAGGTTGGCGGTTGCGGTCGCGTCCCGATAGGTGAACGTAACGAGGGCGTTGGCGGCGGTGCCGGAGCCGGGATTGGTGGTGGCAGAGTTCGGGAACGTGGTGCTGACAAGAGGGACTTCATGGACTCCGTTGGGGCTCCAGCCCTGCGTCAACTCGTCGGTGGTGCGGGAGGCGAGATAGATGATTTTGCTGCCGGCGAAAGTCGTGAGGAAGCTGAGGTTGAACGTCAGCGTAATCGTGTTGCCGTTCACGACGGCGGAAGAGCCGGAGGCGAAGACGCGGCACTGGGCGTTGGCGATGGAGCCGGTGTTCGGGCTGCCGATCACGAGGCCGGGAGAGAGGCCGCCGTCCGGGCCAGCGTCGTTGACGAGATAGAGCACGCGCTGGGGAACCGAGTAGGCGAGATAGCAGGCGTTGCGGGCGTCGAGGCTGGAGTTGATGAGCACGTTGACGATGCCGATGCGGCTGAGGCCGTCCGGGTGGGAGACGTTAAACGTGAACGAATTGTTGGCCCCTTGCCCCGTGAACGGGAAGCTGCCAGAGATGGTGGGCGGGCCGCCGCGGACGTCGATGTTGAGCGAGGAGCCGCCAAGATTGACGAAGCCTCCGATGTTGACGTCGAGGGCGGCGAGGCCGGTGGTGGGGCCGAGAGTGAGGTTGCAGGTGGCGGTGCCGGTCGCATCCGTCAGGGCGACGTCGCCGGGTCCGGCGCATTGGGCGGTGGGTCCGGAGCCGGGCGTGTTCGCGGTGGAGGCGCGCAGGGAAACGTTCGGGATCGGCTGGCCGGATTGGGGGCCGGAGACGACGACAACGCGGACGCGGATGGCATCGGCGATGGTTGAGCCGGCGGCGCCGGTGAGGATGTTGCCGGTGGGGGCGAGCCGCTCGACGACGGGCGGGGTGGAGAGACCGCCGAGAATGGTGGTGAGGAGGAAGTTGACCGATTGGGAGTTGGCCGAAGCCGTGATGGTTTGCTGGGTATAGGAGGAGCCGGCGGGGACGGAGGTGGCGACGAAGCCGACGGCGGCGCGGCCTTCGGCGTCGGTGGTTCCGGTGCAAGTGGTGCCGCTGCAGGTTAGGTTCGGGATGAGGACGCCAGCGGAGGTGAAGACATTGAAGGTGCCTTGGCCGGAGGCGAGGGTGAAGGTGACGGATTGGTTGGCGACTGGGGCTCCGGCGGCGGTGCGGACGACGACGGTGAGGGGGTTCGTGACTTGGAACTGCTCCTGGACGATTTGGCCCTGGCCGCGGACGATGGAGAGGGTGTTGGTGGCACCGGGGAGGGCGGTCGTGGTGGTGAGGGTGTAGGTGACGGCGGGGGAGGGGGCGGCCTGGGCGGTGACTTGAAAGGTGGAGAGGTTGCCGGGGGCGGTGACGGTGGTTTGGGCGAAGCCTTCGTTGTCGGTGAAAACGGTGGCGGCCTGGACGGGGGCGGCGGGGAGGTTGGAGGAGAAGCTGACGGCGACGTTGCGGATGGGGCGGCCGGTGGAATCGAGGACGCGGGCGATGACGGGTAGGAAGGGGTTGCCGATGGTGGTGGATTGGGTGTTGTTGTAAGGCAGGATGAGGGTGGGAGTGCCGGATGCGGCGGCGGCGCGGAAGACAAGGGGGCCGGGGTTGGTGGGGCCGATGAGTTGGCCGTTGGATGAGGGCGGGTTGGTGGTGTTGTCGTTGCGGAGGAGTTGGGTGCTGGTGAGGACAAACGTGGAGCGGGGGATGGGTTGTTCGAGGGTGGCGGCGACGGCACGGACGTTTGTGAAGGACGTGGGGTTGACGGTGAAGGGGCTGATGGAGACTTCGTAGAGGGCGGCGGTTTGGGAGGAGGCCGCGTAGATGCGGTTGTTGCTCGAGACGGTGAGGGAGTCGAGGGTGACTTGTTGGAAGTTAGGGAAGCTGCTGGGGACGGTGCGGGTGGCGAGGTCGACGAGCAGGACGGAGGTGCCGGTGACGGGGGTGAGGTTGGTGGCGAGGGCGTAGCGGCCATCGGGGGTGAAGGCGAGGCGGCTGGGGCGGGCGTTGACGACGATGTCGGTGCGGATGGCGAGCGTGCGGGGGTCGATTTCGTAGATGTGGTTGGTGGTGGAGACGTAGAGGAGGCCGTTGAGGCCGGTGGCGACGGCGCTGGTGGGGTCGGTAAAGGTTAGCGGGTTCGGGAGGGCGGCGTTAGTGGAGAGGTCGATGGCGGTGAGGCTGTTGGCGCTGAGAACGAAGGCACGGGTTCCGTCACGGTTGATGGCGAGATCGATGCCGTTGAGGTTGGGGAGGGTGGCGAGGAGGTTGTCGTTGGCGGTTTCGAAGATGGAGAGGGAGGTGCCGAGGACGAGGAGTCGTTGGCCGTTGGGGGAGAGGGCGCTGGCTTCGGCTTGGACGAGGTTTTGGCGTTTGAGGACGGTGGCGGGGTTGGCGGCGGAGAGGACGAGGAGGGTGTCGTTGGGGGTGCGGGCGATGGAGTAGTATTTGGTTCCGTCGGGGTGGACGAAGAAGTTGGTGGCGCCGGGTTGGACTTGGAAGGTGGTGAAGGGGAGGAAGGGGTTGAGGGTGTAGGGGGTGACGGTGGGGGAGATGCTGGAGAGGTTGGGGAGGAGGAAGAGCTGGGGTTGGGCGGCGGCGGACGTAGCGAGTAGGAAGAGTAGGAGAGTTCGCATGGGGGCCTCTCCTTACTCTAACAGCCTAGAATATGGGGACTAGCCAAGCGCCGAAAGCCTTCCAGGGGCTGATGGCGTTGGAAAGCGTGCTGGCGGCGGTCCAGATGATTTTGGGTCCGGCGAAGTCGGTTTTGTAACTGATGATAAAAGAAATGGTGAGAGTGTTGCCGGTGCGGGTGACGTTGGAATTGCTGGCGAGGATGCGGCACTGCGAGTTCTCGATGGAGTTTGAGCCGGTCAGGAGGATGCTGGTGGCTTGGGTACCATCGCCATCGTCGGGGAAGAGGAAGAGGGAATTCGATGGGGCGTGATAGGCGAAGTAACAGGCGTTCCGAGCGTCGAGGGAGGTGTTGATCAGGCCCCAAAGGGACTGGAGATTCGTCGAGTTTGTGGCGTCGCGGTAGGTGAAGGTAAGGAAGGCGTCCCGTGTTATTCCGGAGCCGGGATTGAGGGGGGAGGAGTTCGGGAAGGTCGGGTTCGGGATGGGAACTTCGTGGACGCCGCAGGGCGCCCAGCCCTGGGTTAGCTCGTCTGTTGTGCGGGCGGCAAGGTATACGATTTTGCTGCCGGTGAAGCTTTCGGTGAAGCTGGCGTTGCAGGTTAGGGTGAGGATGTTGCCATTGGCGACGGCGGACGAGCCTTCGGCGAAGATGCGGCACTGGGTGTTGGCAATGGAGCCGGTGTTGGGGCTGCCGATGAGGAGTCCAGGGGAGAGGCCGCCGGTGGGGCCACCGTCGTTGACGAGGTAGAGGACGCGTTGGGGAACGGAATAGGCGAGATAGCAGGCGTTGCGGGCGTCGAGGCTGGAGTTGATGAGCAGGTTGATGATACCGAGGCGGGCGAGGCCGTCGGGATGGGAGACGCTGAAGGTAAGGGTTTGGGTAGAGCCCAGGGAGGAGAAGGGGGCGCGGGTTGTGACGGGGGGGCCGTCGCGGACGTCGACGCTGATGGAGGAACCGCCGAGACCTACGTCGATGCCGAGGGGGGCCATGCCTCCGATGGGGCCGAGGACGAGATTACACGTGGCTACTCCGGTTGCGTCGGTAAAGGCGTCGCCGCAGGCGGCGGTGGGGCCGGTACCGGGCTGAAAGGAGGTGAGGGCTCGAAGGGATAGGCCTGGAATGCCCTGGCCCGCTTGGGGGCCGGAGACAGCGGTGACTCGGACACGGACGGCGTCGGGAAGGATGGAGCTTACAGTGCCCGTGATGATGTTGCCAGTAGGAGTGAGGCGCTGGACGATCGGGAGCGAGGCGAGGATGCCGTCGGGGAGTCGGCTAAGTAAGGTGGTGAGGGCAAAGTTGACGGAGCGCGGACCGTCTATGGCCGATATGGTTTGTTGCGAGAAGGAGGAACCCGCGGGGACAAAACCGGCGAAAAATCCAATGGCGGCGCGTCCGTCAACGTCAGTTTTAAGAGTACAGATGTTACCGGCGCAAGACACGGTGGGAAACTGCCTGTCGTTGGAGAATGGAGTTCCAATGGATCCGCTACTACCACTAAGAACGAACACAATGGTCCTGTTGATCACAGGGCGGCCGAGGGCATCGCGGAGTTGAACGACCATGGGATCACGAACGGAGAACCCCTCCCGGACCGCTTGGCCCTGCCCGCTTAGGATGGTGAGCGTGTCGGTGGATGTTCCGGCGGCATTGAAGTTATAGGTGAAGCGGGGGGCGTTCGGGGCAGCGCCACTGGTTGCGGTGACGGTGAAGGCGGCGGGGTTGTTGGGGGTATTGTAGACGGCCACTAAGTTGCCGTTGGGGTTGGTGGCGTAGAGTCGAGTGCCGGCTGGAGAGAAACTCGCGACGATGGGTGGGGCGACGGTGTTATCGCGGGTGTTGACGGCGGAGATGCTGTTCGAGTTTTGGTTGGCGACCTAGAGGAAGGGTGGGGCGACGGCGGCGGCGCAACTAACCGCGAACAAGAGGCCGATTCGGTAAAGGCCGCAGGTGGAAAGGATCATGAGTTCTCCCGAAAGATATCTTTCACTATAGCGAATTCATTTTCTTCGGGAGGAGGTTGATCGACACCGGCTTTTGATTCCGCCCGTTGGAATAACTGGATTTTATGAAACATCTTCTTAGTGTGTTTTTTCTTCTCGGTGGTGCCTTGTTCGCGGGGCCCATTCTTTATACGATCGGACCGAACGCGAACGGTTTGCCGAATCAGCTCGTCCGCATTGATGTGGATGCCGGTACGGTCAGCACGCTGATTACAATTGGCGGCCCCACGCGAAACTTTGGTGGCGGGCTGGTGGGGGGGAACTCGAACCTATTTGGAGGGTTTGAGACTACTGCAGCGGCAACAACCTTCGCGCTTTTCGATTTGTCCGGGTCTCTTGGGTTTTTGATCTCTCGACCAGCGTTTCAGGGCGGAGGGCTTACTTTCGGACCCGGCAACCCACAACCGATCTTTTGGATCGAAAACGATGTGCTGGGCAATTCGAATCTTCTGGGGACCATTTTTCCGGCCGCAAGTCTGGGGACTGGTTTCAACGGCGGACTAGCCTTTCGGGATGTCGATTTCACGCTGTACGCGCTAAGGAACACGGCAGGCGGTTCGACTTTGCAAGCTTTCGCCCCCTTTGGACAAAACATTACGCAGTTACCGATCGTTCTTGGCTCCGGCTTCACCGGCGGACTTGCGTGGGACCCTGCGAGTGATCTTTTCTACGCGCTGGGTTCCGATGCGAACAAAAACACGACTCTGTATCGTTTTGCGGCGAACGATGCGACGCCTACGGCGCTATTCGGTATTGGGCAGGGATTTGAATTCGCCGCTTTAACGATCGGCACCGCGGCGGCTTCTCCCAGCGGGCAGTCGCAGGTTCCAGAGCCGGGTACGTGGTTGATGACCTCGGCCGGGGTGCTGGCTCTCTTGGCGCTGCGCTGGAAAAGATAGAGTTTCGAGCAACTTTGTGAACATAGGCCCGATAACGGGCCATGTTCCGTTCCATTCTTCTTGCTCTCATTGTTCCCGTTGCTTTCGCCCAGACTCCGGGCGTTCTGATACCCGACGTGCCGGCCGGATTGATTCGGAACCAGTCGGCACGCAGTTTTCTTGACCCCGTCCCGGTGACCGCACAGGTGATCTTTTCGGCCGAATACATGTCCGGCCTGAAGCCGGGTGACTTGATTACTGGATTTCAATTTCGAAGCGCCTGGAACGCGACGGCGGCACCTCTCAATCCGGTGAACTTTCGTGACTACCAGATTACGGCCGGAAGGACATCAGGGGCGCTACGGGAGATCTCGACCGTTTTTGGAAACAACTTGGGGCCGGATCGAACGGTGGTCCGAACGGGACCTTTGACCCTCCCGGCGTTATCCCTGCCCGGAGGCGCGGCGGCAGACCCTTATGGGCCAGTTATCGCTTTCAACACGCCGTACACGTATCGCGGTGGCGATTTGATTTTTCAGGTGAACCATACGGGGGTGGGTACGGGAGAGGCGAGGGCGCTGACGGCGAGTCTGGTGCTGGACTCGCGCTATGGCCGCGTGGTAGCCAACATTGGCGATGGCAGCGCAACCCGCGGGAGCGAATTGATCGACGGAGCGATTGAGGTTCGGCTCCGGGTGCAAGGAGCGGGGCCGTTCTTTTCAGGGGCCGGGGTGGTGAACGCGGCGAGCGGACGGGGCAACGGGGTTTCGCCGGGGTTGATTACGGCCATCTACGGGGTGAATTTAGGACCTACGGAACTAGCCCTCGGCGGGCTGACGGCGGATAACACGCGCTTCAATACGGCAGCGGGCGGAACGCGGGTGCTGTTCGACGGGGTGGCCGCTCCCGTGATCTACAGTTCCCAAGGACAGATATCGGTCATCGCACCCTACTCCCTGGCGGGCCGGACGACGACCAGTGTCGTGGTCGAGTCAGGCGGGGTTAGAACGGAACCGGTGACTTTGCCCGTGGTGGCCGCGTTGCCGGCGATGTTCACGGCGAACCAGTCGGGTACGGGGCAGGGGGCGATCTTGAATCAGGATGGGTCGGTGAACTCGGCGGCAAACCCGGCGGCGGCGGGTTCGATTATCGTGCTTTTTGCGACCGGCGAGGGGCAGACGACCCCGACTGGAGTGGATGGACTGCTCGCGACGGGGACGCCCTTGCCGCGCCCGGTAGCGCAGCCGACGAGGGTTACTGTCGGCGGGCAAGAGGCCGAGGTTCTGTACTCAGGGGCGGCCCCGGGGTTAGTGGCTGGGCTTTGGCAGATCAACGCCCGGCTCTCGGCCACGGTGCCGACTGGAGCGGCGGTGCCGATCGTGTTGCGGGTTGGTGAGGGGGTGAGTATCGCCGGGGTTACGGTAGCGGTTCGCTGATCGGCTACCGGGTGCCGGTGAGTTTGAATTGCAGGGTCATCTCGTCCTTGGTCCCGATGGTGTTCAGACCGGCCTTCACCGGTTTGATCCCGAAATCGGTCATCTTGAACGTGGCGGAGCCTTCGAACTTGCCTTCGGCCACTTTTTTGGCGGTTACGATTACAGGCTTCGTGACTCCCCGAATGGTCAAGTTTCCGGTCACTCTTTCGCCTTCGACCGCGGTCGAAACAAAAGTCACCGTCGGGTGGTGCTCCGCGTCCAGGGTCTCTTTGCCCAAGGTCCACGAGAGGACCGTTTTTTGATCCTTCGCATTGAGCCATGTGTCAAAGCACTGCAGCGCCTTGACGTCGAACTTTAATTCGACTTTGGCGGGGTTCTCGCTGAAGCTTCCGGCTAACTGCGGAAACCGGAACCAATGCCGTTTTCCGTTCAGGATGCCGGTCTTGTCGACGTACAAATCGACGGTGTTTTCGGTCGCCGGACCCAACTTCCACTCGGCACCCCAGGCGGAGGCCGCCAGGAAAAGGAGACAGATGATTCGCATAACCTTTAGACTAGTCTCTTGCGCATTGGGATACACACTTCTTCGTCCGGGTCGCTGGAAAAAGCCGGCCTGAAAGCTCATGAGTTGGGGGCGAACTGCTTCCAGATCTTCTCCGGCAGTCCGCGGACCTGGGCGGCACCTCCGCCGGACCCGGCGGCGGTGGGGCGCATGCGGGAGGTCCGGGCCCGGCTCGACCTGCGGCCGCTGGTGATCCACGCCAACTACCTCATCAACCTCTGCTCGATTGATCCGGTGAATCGGCCGAAGTCGGTGACCGCGTTCCGGGGGGAGGTGGAACGGGCGATCACAATCGGCGCCGAATATCTGGTGGTCCATCCTGGATCGTCCAAAGATCAGACGCCGGAGTCGGCGATCGAAGCGTTTAGCGTGGCTTTGGCGGAAGCTTGTCAGGGCCTGGAAAGCGACCACCTGACGATACTGCTCGAGAATACGGCGGGGCAGGGAAACGTGCTGGGTTCGAAGTTGGCCGAGTTGTCGGCGATGGAGTTGCTCGCCCGCCCGCATGTGGGGCTGAAGATCGGCTACTGCGTGGATACTTGCCACTCCTACGCGGCCGGGTACGATATCGCGACGGCGGAAGGTCTGGATGCGTTTATCGCCGAAGCGGAGGCGACCGTGGGCCTGGCGAACGTCCCGGTGATCCATACCAACGACAGCCAGGGGGCGCTGGCTTCCAAGCTCGACCGCCATGCCAACATCGGCGAAGGCTATATTGGAATAGAGGGTTTTCGCCGCATTCTGAACCACCCGGTTTTGCAGCAAAAAGCCTTTATTCTCGAAACGCCGATTGATAACGAGGGCGACGACCGGAAGAACGTCGACGCCCTCTGGAGCCTCTCTACCAAGCATGCCCGAAAGAACGTATAGCCACCAGGAAGTCGAAGCGAAATGGTCCGCCCGCTGGGCCGCCGACCCCACAATCTTCGCCGCCGAGCCCAACAGCACCAAGCCGAAATATTACGTCCTGGAGATGCTTCCGTATCCGAGTGGCACGCTGCACATCGGTCACATTCGGAACTACACGATTGGTGACGCTCTGGCCCGGTTTAAGTGGATGCGCGGCTTCAACGTACTGCATCCGATGGGCTGGGACGCCTTTGGCTTGCCGGCCGAAAACGCCGCGATTAAGAACAATCGGCATCCGCACGAGTGGACTAACTACAACATCGCCGAGATGAAGCGGCAGCATCGGCGGATGGGCTTCAGTTACGATTGGTCGCGCGAGGTCTCCACCTGCGAGCCCGAGTATTACAAGTGGAACCAATGGTTCTTCACGCGGATGTGGGACAAGGGCCTGGTTTATCGCAAGCAGGCGCTGCTGAACTGGTGTTCGGAGTGCGCGACGGTGCTGGCGAATGAACAGGTGGTCAACGGCTGCTGCTGGCGGCACGAGACGATTCCGGTGGAGCAGAAAGAGCTCACCCAATGGTTCATTAAGATCACGGCCTACGCCGATGAACTGTTGAATGAAATTGGGAACTTAGAGGGCGGCTGGCCGGATCGCGTCCTGGCGATGCAGCGGAACTGGATCGGGCGGAGCGAAGGCGCCGAGGTCGATTTCACGGTGGCCGGGTCTGGAGAGAAGATCCGCGTGTTTACGACGCGCGTCGATACGATTTTCGGGGCGACCTGCGTCATTCTTGCTCCCGAACACGATCTGGTGAAAAAATATGTCTCCGGCGATAAGGCCGCCGCGGTGAAGGCGATGATCGACGCCCGCGCCACGCAAGGCCTGGGCGAAGTGGAGAAGGTTGGGATCGATACCGGCTTGCGCGCCATCAACCCGTTCAGCGGGGAGCCGGTGCCGGTTTGGGTGGGCAACTTCGTGCTCTCCGGCTACGGCACGGGCGCGATTATGGCCGTTCCGGCGCACGACGAGCGCGACTTCGAGTTCTGTTCGAAGTACGAGATTCCGATTGTGCCGGTCGTTCGTCCGGCGGAGGGCGAACTGACGCTTCCGTTTACCGAATACGGCATTTCGCAGAACTCCGGGCCATGGTCGGGCTTGGCGACGGCGCAGGCGCGGGCGCAGATGGCCGCGCACGCGAAGGCGAACGGGTTTGGCGAAACAGCCGTCACGTTCCGGATCAAGGATTGGGGCATCTCTCGCCAGCGCTACTGGGGCACGCCGATTCCGATGATTCATTGCGCCACGTGCGGCGTGGTGCCGGTGCCGGATAAAGACTTGCCGGTGATTCTGCCGAAGGACGCGCAATTGACGGGCAAGGGAGAAAGTCCGCTTGCCCGGACGCCCGATTTCGTGAACGTCGACTGTCCGCGGTGCGGAGAGCCCGCCCGGCGGGAGACCGATACGATGGACACGTTTGTGGACTCCTCGTGGTACTTCTATCGCTATTGCGATAACCACAACGATGACGCTCCGTTCAGCTCGGAAGCGATTAAGTATTGGTTCCCGATCGATCAGTACATCGGCGGGGTGGAACACGCGATTCTGCATCTGATCTACTCGCGGTTCTGGACGAAGATGATGCGCGATCTGGGCCTGATTTCGAACGATGAGCCGGCCGCCCGTTTGTTCACGCAGGGCATGGTGATCAAAGACGGCTCGAAGATGTCGAAGAATAAGGGCAACGTGATCAGCGCGGATACGATGATGGACGAGTTCGGCGCCGATACCGGTCGCCTGTTCGAACTCTTCGCCGCGCCGCCGGAACGCGACCTGGATTGGACAGACGCCGGCGCGGAGGGTGCGGCCCGGTTCCTGGGCCGGGTGTTCCGGTTTGTCACTCGGAACATTGACCGACTGAACGAAATCGGGGAGCCGGGCGAGGCTGATCGGAAAGTACTGCGTAAGTTGCACCAGACGACCAAGAAGATCACCGAGGATTTTGAAAGCCGCTGGCACTTCAATACCTCGATCGCGGCCTTCATGGAACTCGTCAACGAGATCTATACCCATGAGGCGGCGCTTGCCCCGGCGACTCGCCGCGAGGTGCTCGAGAAACTCGTGCTGCTGTTGGCTCCGTTTGCGCCGTATATCTGCGAAGAGATGTGGGAGGAGATGGGCCGGACCGGGCCGGTGTTTAAGCAGCCGTGGCCCACTTTCGACGAAGCGCTGATGCAGGAAGACGGCGCCGACGTAGTGCTGCAGGTCAACGGTAAGGTGCGCAGTCGGTTGCTTGCGCCATTCGGAACATCGAAGGCCGAGCTGGAGAAACTGGCTCTGGCGGACCCGAAAATGCAGCTGATGATTGGAACCGCCACGATTGTGAAAGTCGTGGTGGTCCCGGACAAGCTCGTGAATGTTGTCGTGAAGGGTTAGCGCTGCTTCGGCGCGTCAGACGCCGGATGGGCCCTTTTCTTCACAATAAACCACCAACTCATGGCCCCGGCGACAGCCGTGGTCATGAGCACTTTCGACCAGTCGATTTCGCCAAAGATGAGGCGATTGATGATGATCGTACCGAGGCAGACGCCCAGCGCGATTCCGAAAATACCTTTTGCGGGATGGCTCTCCATACCGTTAGCATAGGCCGGAAGCGTCGCGAGTACCATACGTTAAACGCTTTAGGTCCCAATGTGGAATTGCCCAAGCCCACAGCTCTGCCAACGAGCAATCGGGCGGCGGCGGATGGGCCAGGAAGGTGAGAGCGCGGCGTAGGAGGGGGGCCGGATCATCCAGGGGCAGCGCGGGCGCCATCGTCTGCTTGCTCAGTTTGTCGCCGCTCGCGTCGAGTACTAACGGGACGTGGACGTAGCCGGGGATGGGGAGTCCGAGGCAGCGATGGAGGAGCATTTGGCGGGGGGTGGAATCGAGCAGATCGGCTCCGCGGACGACGTCGGTGACCCCTTGGGCGGCATCATCGACGACGACGGCGAGTTGATAAGCGTAAAGCCCATCGGCTCTTCGGATGACGAAATCGCCGATGTCCTCCGGGGCGCGGATCTTGATGGCGCGGGCGGGGCGTCCGGCGGTGAGTCCGGTTCGGCAGCGGCATTCCTCCTGTCGGCTACATCCGCAAGGATAGGTCCAGGCGCTCAGGGCTTCGAGGGCGGCTTGATAGGCTGCATTGCGAGTGGATTGGTAGAGCACGGGCCCATCCCAGACGAAGCCGTAAGCGTGCAGCGCGCGTAGAATCTCGTCGGCGGCTTCGGCGCGGCACCGGGGCGGGTCTAAATCCTCCATCCGGACGAGCCATTCTCCGCCGCGGGACCGGGCCTCCAAATAGCTCGCCGTGGCCGCCACCAGCGACCCCATGTGCAAGGGCCCCGTCGGTGACGGGGCGAATCGTCCCCTGTATCCCAACTCGTCATTTTACCCGTTATTCTGGTTCTTGGCGCTCTTTGAGTTCGAACTCACCCCCGTCGATGCCGTCACCCCTTGGGGCCCTCCCAATGCGCCCGAACTGTGCTGGTATGCGCTGACCGACGGGCGGTTCTGGATTCAGGCCGAAAGCAAGTTGCCACTCGGGCCCGGCGTTTGGTTCTATGCCGCCCAGATCTGGGAGTCGCTCTTAGATATCCATCGGGAAGAAGCTTCGGTGCTCAACTTACGGTTTCTGGAAGCGGCCCCCGAAGTAACGTTCAGTTGGGTCGGAGATACCGTTCGCATGGTTTGGGACGGCGATTCCTACGAAATGCCGCAGGAGCGACTGCGGCAAGAGATTCGCGATTTCCACGAGCGCTTTTTCGGGGCGATGGCCGAACGAGCGTCCCGGGGGGGACCCCGGTTTGCGGTCGATCAGGCGCTGCGTTACTCATGGCTGGAGTAAGTAGTCCCGAATCACTCGTTCGTTCATTTCGTCAAAGAAACGGTAATAATACTGGGGGCCGTTTCGTTTGACGATGTTACCGTTCCAGTCGGTGGGCTGGACCCAACGGACCGAGCGTCCCTTTGCCAGGTCTTCGAGGTCCCAACTTAAGAGGAAGCCTGGAATTACGGCGTCATGGAGGAACTTATGGACCGGGGTGTCGAGGGCGCTGGCTAAGCTGTAGGGTGCCCGTTCCAACCACAACTTGCCCAGCCGAGGCTCGGCCGCGCTGGCGAGGAGGAGCCATACGGCCGCGGTTCCGTCGGCGACGCCCCGGATGGGGCCAGGGGCGACGTCCGGGCGGGCGGCGAGAATCTTCACGGCCGCGGCGATGTCCTGGCCCCGCATGCCGGCCAAATTGCGACCGATCATCCAACTGCGGGTGGCCGCCATCCAGTCGCCGTATTCGGCGTACTCCCGGGGCGCGGGCAGCCCGCGCGGCAGAATGGCAAGCACGACGGCGCCGGCGGCGGCAATCTCTTTCGCCCGTTCCGAGAGCTTCGGCCCGGATTCGACATGAACCACCCCGGGCAACGTGGCCGTTCCGGCGGGGCGGAGGAGATGCCCGGTGACGACCACCCCGGGTTCTGGTTCGAACGTGAACGTCTCATCGGTGCCCTTGGTCGGCGGTGCGGTCGGCACAGGGCGGACGAGTTTTTGGACTTCCGCGGCCAAGTCTCCTTCTCGCTTGCCTTCTTGACGACGGGCACGCAGGATCTCGACAAGATCCCGGCTCTTCAGGTCGGTGGCGACTTGGCCGGTGGGGGTTACGATTAGGTCTTCGTTCGAGAACATCTTGATCTTGGGATCTTCTTCCGGTGCCCGTTGCGCGGGGTTCAGCCACTGGTGGAACCAACTGTAGACGGCTTCGCGCACCTCGATCGGGGTGCCGTGACCGCCGGGTCCGACCACCCACTTCACGTTCGATTCGGCGTCGAAAAGCCTGTAAAAGCCGCGGCCGCCTTCGTAGACGATCTTGGCGCCCGCCGGGGTGAAAAAATCTTCCTGGGTCGACCCGATCAGCCAGGGCTTCGGGGCGAACTGATGGACGTAGTCGGTCTGGTCGAGGCCTTCGCTGAGGAAGTTCGGCAGGCTCTGTTCGGAGTCTCCGATCGAGCCGCCGAAGAGCACCTCAAACGAATTCATGTAACAGAGCGGGGCGGCCACCTTGATGCGGGAGTCGAGGGCGGAGATGTAGGTGGTTTGGGTGCCGCCGCCGGAACAGCCGGTGGCACCGATGCGTTCGGGGTCGACGGCTGGATGGCTCGCCAGGAAGTCGATGGCGCGTTTGGCGTCCCAGATGAAGTAGCGGGCCAGCGTTTCGCCCACCAGAATGGCTTGCGTACCGGCGAGCCAATGTTCGGGGACGCCTCCCGGGACCAGGGCGCGATTCAGGCGCGGGTCGAAGGCTTGGCTTCGCTCGCCTTGGCCCATCGGGTCGAAGGCCAGGACGACGAAGCCCTGGGCGGCGAGGTTGGCGGCGATGCGCTGGGCGGCGGGTTTGCCCTCGTTCCAATGGCCGAGGGAGAAGAGCACGGCCGGGTGTTTGCCGGGGGATTTCGGCAGGTACAGATTTGCGGTGATCCAGTACCCGGGTAGACTTTCGAAGGCCACCATCTCGATCAAGTGAGTGGGCGCGTCCAGTTTACGGAACGTCTTCGGGTTGAGGGGGCCGCTGTAAGTGGGCAGGCCGCCGATGACCCGGAGCAGCTTTTCGCGCATCAGCTTTTGGCGGGTGATGGCTTCGGCTTTGGTTTGGAGGGGTGCCAGGGCGGCGCGGCGGTCGCGGAGCAACTGCTGCGCCTGGCTGTTCAACCACGTAGTAAAGTCCTGCGCGGAGAGAGCCGCGGCTAATCCGAAAAACGCGAGGAGACGGTGCACCTAGAAATTGTACGTGGTTAAGAGGACTTAGCGGCGGCGGA
The DNA here is from genome assembly GCA_026394015.1 of Acidobacteriota bacterium. Classification (GTDB taxonomy): domain Bacteria; phylum Acidobacteriota; class Terriglobia; order Bryobacterales; family Bryobacteraceae. Next base: position 1,875 of record JAPKZA010000481.1, on the reverse strand, counting down.
TAGCTTTTCTTCAAGGATGGCCGGGATTTCGAAGAGAGCGCGGTTTTCAATCGCTTGTACGTTTTTGCACAGCGTCGCGAACCGTTTAGGTTCCAGCATCCGTTCGAGCGCCGGCACGACGTTGGCGAAGCTGCCGAGCGCTTCGCCCAGTTCGTTTTCGGCCACCCAGGTGGCGTTGAACCGTTCTTGCGGCAGCGTCCACGCATTGTTTTCGACGACGACCGGAAGGCCCATTTTGATCGCTTCGCTCACGCTGCCGGGGCCGGGTTTGCCGACGAAGAAATCGGCGAGTTGCATGAACTTCGGGACCTCTTTCGTGAAGCCTTCGACGTGCTTGCCGATGCGTCCAGAGCGCTGGCGGAGCTTATCGGCGAGCCGGACGTTTTTCCCGCAAAGGAGGAGGAGTTGGACGCGCAGGGAGGAGCCATCGATGCGGTTGTAAAGATCGAGCATCTTCTGCGATCCTTCCCCGCCGAACAGGACCAACCCGGTGGGCACTCCGGGCTGTAGCCCGAGCTTGACGAGGGCGGCGGCTCGATCGACGGGCGGGACGTCGTAGAAGCTGGGGTTCAAAATCATGCCGGAAACCCGATGCACCGCTGATCCTGGCGCGGCGGCGGCACGGGCCTGTTCGGCTGCTCTGGCGGTACCGCAGATGAAGCTTTGCAACTGGTTTTCGACCCAGAAGTGCGGAGGGTAGTCCGCCATGTCGGTGAGGATGGTGACGTACGGAATGGTCGGATCGACGGCCTGGATCGCCTGGAACATGGCGCGGTTGAAGTTGGGGACGAGCGAGACGACCATATCGGGCCGGTTGGCGGTCCAATACTGGGTGAGGATGCGGACTTGCGCCTTATGGTAGAAGCGGATGATCGCGTGCATCATCGGTAGCAATTGGGTGGAGCCGAGCGTCCAGCCTTTGGCCAGGATCTGGTTGTAGATGTCCTCCATGCGCAGCCCGGTCAGTTTGCGGAAGATGTCCAATTCGTCGAGCACGTCCTGCAAATCGATCAGGCGAACGTCCCAGGGACGATTTTGGGTTTCGATTATCTTTTTCAAGGCGGTAGCCGCCGCGCGGTGGCCACCGCCGGCGTCAAAAAACATGAAATCGATCTTGGGTGAGATTTTCAAGGTACAAACATAGTCTTTCACATATGTTTTTCAGTTTCGTCACGAACCCGTAAAGATTCTGCCCGTACTATGGCCTCATGAGTGTTGCGGCCCTCGTCGTCCACTACATTGAAGAGCGCGATCATCGGCTGATGAGACGCTGTAACCGTTGGCAGGCGCCCCGTTGGGTGCGGCTCGGGTCAGTGTACGCCACCCGTTGTGGGGATGGCTGGTTCTGGTACGTGCTGGCGATTGCACTGATGACGCTGGGCGACGAAGCGCGATTCCGCACGGTTGGCGCGGCTACGTTCGCCGCGGTCATCGGCGTGTTTTTGTTTTTGCGATTGAAGAAATACGCGGGGCGTCGGCGGCCGTGCGCGCTCGAAGCCCATTGCTGGGCCAAGTTGTTGCCTCCGGATCAGTTTTCGTTCCCTTCGGGCCATTCAATGACGGCGTTTGCGATTTGTGTGCCTGTGGGTTTGGGGTATCCGGGTTTAGCGCCGGGACTTAGCTTGGTGGCATTGGCCATTGCGGCATCGCGGATCCTGCTCGGCATGCACTTCCTGAGCGATGTGGTGGTGGGGTCGATTCTTGGGGCGCTGCTTGGCTACGCCAGCTACGCGCTGGTTATGGTGTAAGCCATTCGAGCCAGAGGACTCCGGCACCGACGGTAGTGAGCGTCAAGGGAAGTCCGACCCGGGTGTATTCCCAAAATGTGATCTGGTGCGCTTCCTTGGCGCGTTCGGCCACGATGAGGTTGGCGAT
>JAPKZA010000520.1 GCA_026394015.1 Acidobacteriota bacterium | reverse complement strand
GGGGTAGGCGGGGGGTGTCTCGGCGTTGGCGAAGGCTGGTTTCGAGGCGCTTGCGGATATCCGGCCAGAGGCCGAGGTTTTCCGTGCTGCTCCAGACCAAGCCGACGCGGCCTTCGGAGACGGTGCTGACACGTTCGGCGACCGTGGCGAGAAAGGCGTCGGCGGCGGGGACGGAGGCATCAGGCAGGACGAGGAGAAACCGGCCGCCGGTGGCCGCACCGAGCAAGAGCGGCGACAGACCGAGTTCGGCGAGTAGGGCGCGGGGGATAAGTTCGCCGAGCAGCGTAAACCAATGGCAACGGCTTAGGAAGGCGTCTCCGCTGAGCCCTTCCTCATTGAGTAGGGCGTTGATCCCGAAAAATTTGGCTTGAAGGAAGACCTGAAGCGACATGGATTGTAGGGCGCTGCAAACCCTCAATGTAGCATGGAGAAGACGATGACCTATCAATTTCTAGCGGCGGCGGGGAGGACTTCGGTGAAGCAATTTCTGTTTGCGGCTCTTCCGTCGTTCTCCCGGTTCGCCCTTCGGCAGGCGGCGGCGGATGGCGCTTGCCGAGTGGATGGCGAAGTAGTGCCGGCGAGTTACAGGCTGCGGGAGGGGCAGTTGGTGGAGTTTACGCTGGCGCCGGAGGCGCAGCGGACGATTCTGGCAGAGGAGCTGCCGCTGGATATTTTGTATGAGGATGAAGCGATCATTGGGTTGAATAAGGCACCGGGGATGTTGGTGCATCCGACTTCGCGGGAGCGGAGTGGGACGGTGGCGAATGCGTTGCTGGGGCATTGGAAGGGGGAGAATCGACGACCGACGTTTCCGCATCGATTGGATCGGGAGACGTCCGGGGTTCTGGTGGTTGCCAAGGATGCGCAAGCGGCGACTTCGTTGGCGATTCAGTTTGAGCAGCGCAAGGTGCAGAAGGAGTACGTCGCGTTGGTTGCTGGTGCGGTGACGGAGGCGCGGGAAATCGATGCGCCGATTAGTCGGGTGGGTGGGGAGGAACCTCCGTGGCAGGTGCGGAGTGAGGGGAAGGCATCGTTGTCTCGGTTGCGTCCGCTAGGGCGTCAGGGAGACTGGACGCTGGTGCAACTGGAGCCGGTGACGGGCCGGACGAATCAGTTACGAATTCACTGCGCCTGGATTGGTCATCCGATTGTGGGGGATCGGCTGTATGGAGGGTCGGAGGAGGGGCGGTTGTGGCTGCATGCGCGGCGGTTGACGTTTGCCCATCCGCGCGGCGGCCAGACGATGACACTGGACGCGGGTATGATGCAGATAAATTATTAGTGACAGTAAAAACAATTTAAACCTCGCTCTGATTTCGGGCCATCTTCATGATTGAACGAACCATTTGTTCGAGGAGCTTTGATTATGAAACTTTCTTTTTTGCGCGTGGCCGCTTTGGCCCTCCCTTTGATGATGACCGCCGGCCAGGCATTGGCGGCTGACATTGTGGACACGGCCGTCGCGGCTGGTTCCTTCAAGACGCTGGTGGCCGCCGTGAAGGCTGCTGGTCTGGTCGAGACCCTGAAGGGCGCTGGTCCTTTCACTGTGTTTGCCCCGACCGACGAGGCGTTTGCCAAGTTGCCGGCCGGCACGCTCGAGATGTTGTTGAAGCCGGAAAACAAGGCCAAGCTGGCTGGGATCCTGACCTATCATGTGGTTGCGGGTAAGGTGATGGCTGCGGACGTGGTGAAGGTGAAGTCGGCCAAGTCCGTGCAGGGCGGTGACATTAAAGTGAAGGTTGCGGGTGGAACGGTAATGTTGAACGGCACCTCGAAGGTCGTCAAGACCGACATCGTGACCGACAACGGCGTGATCCACGTGATCGACACCGTGATCATGCCCCCGAGCAAGTAGTCAGTTCGTCCCTATAGCTGGATTTCGGATGAGAAGGTCGAGGCCCTGACGGGTTTCGACCTTCTTGCTTTTTGGGTTCTCGGTATACGATAGAAGCTCATGAATCCCAACGGAATTGCAGGAAAAACAGCCGTCATCACCGGCGCCTCACGCGGCATCGGGGCCGCTACCGCTCGCATGCTCGCCGCCGCCGGTGCCGCCCGCCTCGTGCTTCATTACTCGTCCTATCAGCAAGGTGCCGCCGAGCTCGCGGTAGAACTGGCGAATTGTCAGGTGGACCTGATCGGGGCCGACCTTTCTACCGACGCGGGGCTGACCGGCTTTATCAACCAAGTGAAGGCCACCGCGCCGGACGCCGATATCCTCATCAACAACGCCGGACACTTGGTTCATCGCGCGAAGATGCCCGAGTTCACCTTTGACCTCTATGACCGGGTGATGACGTTGAACTCGAAGAGCGTCTACTTCATCACGCAGGCATTGGCTCCGGCGATGATCGCGAAAGGCTCGGGGCACGTCATCAACCTGAGTTCGATCGCGGCCCGCAATGGCGGTGGGCCTGGGGCGACCATTTATGCGGCTTCGAAGGCAGCGGTTTCGTGCATCACGAAGGGGTTGGCGAAGGAGTTGGCACCCGCGGGTATTCGCGTGAACGCAGTTTCTCCGGGGACGGTCGACAACTACTTCCACGAGAAGTACTCGACGCAGCAGATGCTGGATACGGCGAAGTCGTTGACCCCGGCAGGTCGGTTGCAGAACAACGAAGAGATTGCCGGTGTGATTGCGTTTCTGCTCAGCGATGCCGCGAGTGGCATTCATGGACAGACGATTGAGATCAACGGCGGCATGTATATGGTCTAGAACGCCTCGTTTTGTGTTCCCCGGCGGATTCACCCCGGGGATTCTCTTTTTCCGGTACACTAGAAAGTCATGGCTAAAGCAAACCTATACGCCGCTGAGTACATCGGTAGCGGCACCTTCATCATTTCGAAGCCGAAGCGCTCTAAGAAGAAGCGCCGTCAACAGGCCGTTCGTAGCCCGAAGCCGGGTATGCGGAAGTAGTCCTTGCGCATTAAAGAGCTGAAGCTCCATCCCATCGCGGTGGCCGACGGCCCCCTGCGTTCCTCCTACGGTCTTCACGCCCCTTACGCCCTCCGGACCATTGTTGAAGTGGTCACCACGGACGGCATTACAGGAATTAGTGAGACGTATGGTGGCGATGGCCCGGTGGGGGCGCTGGAAAGCGTTCGCCACCGTGTCGAGGGGATGGACCCCTTCCAGCTCACTGGATTTTGGCAGTATCTGCAGGGGCAAGCTCGGGAGATTGAGGCGCAAGCCACGTCGACCGGGGCTCGCTCGCAGACCTGGCTCGTCCCGGGTGAGAACCCGCTGGACGTGCATACGCGCACGAACGCCGCGATTGAAGTGGCTTGCCTGGACGCGATTGGCAAGGCGCTAGGCCGGCCATTGTGCGATCTGGTCGGCGGCAAGTGTCGCGACGCGGTGCCGTTTTCCGCCTACCTGTTCTATAAGCACGCCGGCGGCGGCGGGATGGGTGACGACGCGCGGGAAGACGAGTACGGCGAGATTTTGACGCCGGAAGCGGTGGTCCGCAGCGCGAAGCAGATGGTGGCGCAATACGGATTCAAAGAGATTAAGCTGAAGGGCGGCGTCTTGGACCCTGACGCCGAAATGGACGCCATTCGCGCCCTGCGCGCGGAGTTCGGGCCGAGCTTTCCTTTGCGGATTGATCCGAACTGCGCGTGGTCGGTGGATACTTCGGTTCGGGTTGGCCTGGGGCTGACGGAAGAACTGAGTAACGGTGGTTATCTGGAAGACCCCTGCGCGGGTATGGAAGGCATGGGTGAGGTTCGGCGTCGGCTACTGGCCGCGGGTGTGGATACGCCGCTGGCTTCGAACGTGGCGACGACTTGCTTTGCGCATGTGCCGGTAGCGAAGCAGACGGACGGGGTGCAGATCATCCTCTCCGATCCGCACTATTGGGGCGGGGTGCGGGCGCAGCAGAAACTGAGTGACCTTTGCGAAGTACTCGGTTTGGGCATGAGCATGCATTCGAACAATCACTTGGGCGTGAGCCTGATGACGATGGCGCATGCGGCGGCGGTTTGCCCGATGCTGACCTACGGTTGCGACACGCATTACCCGTGGCAGACCGAGATTGACGAAGTGGTGGTTGGCGGTCGGGTGAAGTTCCACGAAGGCACGGTGGTGATTCCGGACAAGCCGGGCCTGGGCGTGGAACTCGACTACGACCAAGTGGCCCGGGGCGAAGAACGCTATCGGAAACTGCCTTACCGCAAGCGCGACGATGAGCTCGAAATGCAGAAGCACGTCGACCCCAACTGGAAACGTATCCTCCCACGCTGGTAGAATTCTCCAAGCTCTCATGCTCGATCCTAAACAAGCCTTCCGCGGCGTCTTCGGTTTTCCGATCACGCCCTTTCAGAAAGACCTTTCGCTCGACCTTCCCGCACTCGAAAAGAACTGCGATTGGATGGCCGGCTACGATTTTTGCGCGCAGGTCGTCGTCGGTGGTACCGGCGAGATTTATTCGCTGACTCCGGAAGAGGCGATCGAGTGCGTTCGCGTCTCCGTGAAGGCAGTCAATGGCCGGATGCCGATCGTGGCGGGGGTTGGCTACAACACCGTGATGGCTTGCCAGATGGCGCGAGAGATGGAGAAGGCGGGCGCGGAAGCGCTGCTGGTGATGCCGCCCTACTACATCAACGCTCCGGAGTCGGGCCTGCTCGATTACTTTGAAGCGATCGGCAAGAGCTGCGGGCTGCCGCTTTCGTTCTACACGCGCGACTGGGCGGGCATGAGCCCGGCGCAGGTTTCGCGTTTGCTGGACCGCGTGCCGAGCCTGAAGATGTGGAAGGACGGGCAGGGCGACATTCGAAAGTATCATCGCATCATGCTCGAAGTGGGCGATCGGGTGGCTTGGGTGGGCGGACTGGGCGACGACTTGGCGCCCGGCTATTTTGCGATTGGCTGCCAGGCTTATACCTCCTCGATTTCGAACATCGCGCCGAAGCTTTCGCTGGCGATTGCCGAAGCTGGCTTCAAGGGTGATCGGGCGGCGATGGACGCGATGATGAAGAAGTACGTGCATCCGCTGTACGCGCTACGGGATCGGATGAAGGGCTACGAAGTATCGATCATGAAGAACGCGATGGAGATTCTCGGCCATCCGGCTGGCCCCGTTCGCCCGCCGCTTTCGAATGTGACGCCGGCTGATCAGAAAGACCTGGAAGCGTTGATGGCCGTTTACGCGGACGTTGTCTAACGACGCAAACCGAACTTTCCGGTGGGAGCGGTTGAGTCCGCTCCTGCCGGTGCTTTTGTTTTTTTGGGTTTATTGGCCTGCGCTGGGGGCGTGGTTTCAACGGGACGATTTTGCCTGGTTGAGCCTGACCCAGCGGATTGGTTCCGGGATGAGCCTGACCGATGCGTTGTTTGCGCCGATGGCGCAGGGTACGGTCCGGACGATCAGCGAGCGGTTGTTCTTCCTGGTGGGCCGGAGGCTGTTCGACCTCAACGCGGTCCCGTTTCACGCCGTAGTGATGGCGACGCATGTGGCGAGCCTTGGGCTGGCGGTCTGGTTGTTTACGCGGTTGACGGGGTCGCGGTGGGTGGCGGTGGCCGCGGCTTGCGTCTGGACGGTGCACGTTTGCTTGTATTGGCCGTTGACCTGGGTTTCGGCTTACAACCAGGTGCTCTGCGCGGCGGTGCTGCTGGGTTCGACGGCGCTCTATCTGCGTTACACGGAGACGGGTGGGCGGGGGCTGCTGGGGGCGGTCTGGACGTTATTCCTGCTGGGCTTTGGGGTGCATGAGCTCAACGTTGTGTTTCCGGTTTTGGCGCTGCTGGTCGCCCCTTCGGCTTGGCGCCGGGCGCTCTGGTTTTTCGCCCCGAGCGTGGCCTTCTATCTGTTGCACAATCGATGGGCACCGAAGTCCGATGCCGGCATTTACGCCGTCGCGCTGGACCATCGGTTGCCGGGCACGTTTACCGAATACTGGACCCTGAGCTTGGGGCTTTCCGGGGCGCTTCTAGCGGTGGTTTCGGCGGTGTTGCTGGCTGGGTTTTGGTGGCGACGGGATCGGGCGGTGGGGTTTGGGCTGGGGTGGTTTCTGGTGACCTTGGGGCCGTTTTTGCTGGTGCCGAATCACGTTTCCGACTACTACCTTTTTGTGCCGCTGCTGGGGCTTTCGCTCGCGGTTACCGCGCTGGTTTGCGGGGTTCGGTTCGGATGGTTTTTGGTGGTTGCGCTGGTTGCGTTTCAGGGTGTGCAGAGCCATCGGTTGGCGGTGCAGGTGGCGGCGGATTCCGATCAGGCGTGGACGTTTCTGCAAGCGCTGGCGGAGGCCGGGCGTCGGCATCCGGGCAAGAGCCTGTACGTTGCCGGGGTCTCGGACGCGCTGTTTTGGAACAGCTTCTACGATCGACCGTTTCACCTGATTGGGCTGAATCGGGTGTTTTTGACGCCGGACAACGCGGCGGCGCTGGCTCCGGTGGTGGGTCGGGCTGCGTACTCCGACTACTCGGAACCGGCTGCAGTGGTGGTGCGGGAGACGGACAACCATCGGGCGGCCATTTTCGAGATACGCGGCGAGCAGATGGTGAACGTGACCGCCGCGAAGACTGATCTGCTGCGTCGGTCTGGCGCGGTGTTGACTTCGATTGCTGTGGCGAGTCCGGGGAATGCGGCCCTGCTCAGCGGGCAGTGGCACGAGGCGGAGAACAACTATCGGTGGACGGGGCAGCGGGCGGCGGTGCGGGTTTAGGCTCCGGGCCAGTTGCTGACGATTCAGGGCTTTTGCGTGGCGGAGCAGGTGAAGGGGCGGCCGTTCGGGTTGACGCTGACGATGGACGGAGCGGCTCTATCGCGACAGACCTTGAGCGACTGTTCGAAGCCGCTGCGGATCACTGCCCCGCTGCCGCCCAAGCACGGCCCGTTTTCGCTGGGGATTGAGCTGGACCATACGGTCCGCGTGGGGAGCGATGCGCGGGAGTTGGGCATTGCGGTTGAGTCGGTCTCCGTTCGCTAGGCAATCCCGCTATGCTGAGAGCATATGTTGAATACCCTTCGCAGTGCGACCATCGCCCTTGCTCTGGCTAGCTTTGCTTTTGCCCAGAGCCCCGCGACGACTGAGTCCAAGACGATCAACGGCAAGACCGTTTCTATTGCTTATGCCGCTCCTAAGGTGAACGGCCGCGCCGGTAAGCTGTTTGGCGCGGATGGCCAGATTGGCAAAGACCGGAACTATCCCGTGTGGCGCGCCGGGGCGAACTCGGCCACCAAGCTGCACACCGACGCTGATCTCGACCTGGGCGGGCTGACCGTTCCGGCCGGCGACTACACGCTTTACGTTGATCTGTCGACGCCGGACCAGTGGACGCTGATCGTGAACAAGAAGACCGGCCAGTGGGGATTGAGCTACGACAAGACCGCTGACTTGGGTCGCGTGAAGATGAAGATGGCCAAGCCCGCAGCGATGGTGGAGAGCCTGAAGTACACGTTGACGGATTCGTCGCTGACGCTGGAATGGGAGAACCTTTCGGGTTCCGTTTCGCTGAAGGTTAAGTAGTCGCCCACGGGTTGTAACTGCCCACGTGCCAGCTTGTCTTCGAGCGGGAAGATGATGGCCGCTCCGGCGGCCGTGGCGCGTTCGTAGACGGCGTCGGGGTCGGCGACGATGAGATTGATTCCGTGGATCTTGCCGGTGCCGAGCATGATCATGCCGGGGCCGTGGGTGAGTTCGCCGTGGTGGATGACGCCGGCTTCGTTGCGGTAGACGGCGTGTTCGGCAAAGCCGAGAACTTGCTTCAGCCAGGCGATGGCGGCGTCGGCATCGGGGTAAGTCAGGCAGGGGATGATGGTGGAGTTCATGGTTCTATTTTGCCGGGGGCGGGGGTGATGCCGTGCGAAGGCGTTCGAATTCGGAGGGGCGAAGCCTTCGGCGAACGCGATGACGAGTTGACTGCGGCCGCTGGGGAGCACGCTCTCCCAGGCGTGGGGGGCGGCCTAGGGGAGGGGAAGGAGGCGGATGTTCCGGAACTCAACGGGGTGGCTTTCCGACTGGAGGCCGATGTAACCTTCGCTAAGGAGCTTGCCGTCGATCTTGACAGCGGGGTTGAAGCGGTTGGCGACGCCTCCGCCGATTTGGGGCTTTTCGTATTCAAGGACGAGTTCGCCGTCGAGGAAGTGGCGAACCTTTTCCGAGCCGAGGACTTCGACTTCGACGTGGACCCAATCGTTGCCGCGAAGGACGCGGGAGGTGGAGTTGGTGCAATGGGCCTTCACCATCGCGCCCTTCATGAAGATTTCGGTGCCGGGGGTGCAGACGTTCATGGTGGGGCGATTCAGGCCGCCATCGTTGCTGAGGAACTGGGCTTCGACGGAGATGGGCCAATCCTGATCCTTGAGGATGGACTCGGGGGATTGGGAGTGGATCATGACGCCGCTGTTGAGGCGGGCGTAGCTGGGGCCATCCTTCATTTGCTCGCCGACGAGGCGGTATTCGAGCGCGAGGCGGTAGCGGGAGAAGGGCTGCTTGTAGAACAGATGGGAGAAGCGGGCGCCGAATTCCTTGTATTTGTCGTAGGAGACTTGGATGACGCCGTCCTTCACGCGGAAGGTGTCGCCGAAGTTGTCGCCGAGTTCGTGGCCGGCGATTTTGACGACCCAGCCGTCGAGATTTTTGCCGTTGAAGAGTTCGACCCATTGGCCGGCGGGAATGAAGCGGTGGAACCATTTGAGCTGCCAGTTGAGGCTTTCGACGAGGTGCTTGGGTTCGCCGGAACGGGTGAGATTGTGGTTTTCGCGGGGGAAAACTACGAACTCGGAGGTGACGCCGTAATGGCGGAGAGCGCGGAACCACTGCTCGCCTTGTTCGAGAGGGACGCGGAGGTCGTTATCGGAGTGGAGGACGAGCGTCGGCGTCTTGACGTTTTTCGCGTACTTCAGGGGGGAGGCTTCCCAGTAGGTATCGAAGTGGTCGAAGAGGATGCCGCCGAAGTCTTCGTCGTGGCCGTAAGCGCCGTCGCGGGTGCCTTCGTCGCTGATGAAATTGGAGATGCTGCGGAGGGTGACGGCGGCTTTGAAGCGGTTGGTGTGGCCGACGATCCAGTTGGTGAGGAAGCCGCCGTAGCTGCCGCCGGTGACGCCGAGGCGGTTGGGGTCGATCCAGGGATTGCGCTTGATAGCTTCGTCGAGGCCGGTGATGACGTCGACGTAGTCCATTTTGCCCCAGTTGTCTTTGATGCCGCGGGCGAACTCTTCGCCGTAGCCGGTGGAGCCGCGGGGGTTGGGGAAGAAGACGCCGTAGCCCTTGCCGGCGTAGATTTGGAATTCGTGGAACCAGTCGACGCCGTACATGCTGGCGGGGCCGCCGTGGATGTTGAGGAGGAGCGGATATTTGCGTCCTTCGACGAAGCCGACGGGCTTGACGAGGAAGCCTTCGACGGGGAGGCCATCGGTGGACTTGTAGGCGAGACGTTCGACGCTGGAGAGGTCGAGATCCTTCCAGAGGGCGGCGTTGTGTGTCGTGAGGCGGCGTTCGGCGGAGCCGTCCAAGCGGGCGGTGTAGATATCGTCGAGGGTTTTGAAATCGTTGACGAGGTAGGCGAGGCGGTCGCCTTGCTTGGAGTAAGACCGGACGGCGCGTTCGCCGGCGATAAGCGGTTTGGCCGAGGTTGCGCCAAGTTCGAGGCGGTAGACGTGGTAGGCGCCCTTGTAGCCGGTTTCAAAGAGCAGGGCTTGGGGCCCGTCGAATTGGAGATTGGTCGGGATGAGGTCCATGCCGTCGACGGCGAGGATGGAGGGTTGGCCGCCTTTGACCGAGGCGCGATAGATCTTAGGGTGCTGGCGGGGCTTGATGCTGCCGAGGAAGGCGATCGTTTTGCCGTCCGGCGCCCAGCGGGGACTGTAGTCGGCTTCGGTGTGGTCGGAGATTTTCGTGAGGGGGCCGCCGGCGGCGGGGATGGTCCAGACGTCGGAGTCGCGGGAGTCGGCGTGGACGCGGTCGGTACGGTCGGAGACGAAGGCGATGGTTTTGCCGTCGGGGGACCATTGGGGGTCGGATTCGTCGAGGTCGTTGGAGGGAGTAAGTTGGCGGGCGGTGCCGGTGGCGGCGTCGGCGATGAAGAGATGAGCGTGTTTATCGTCGAACCAGCCGGAGTCGTTGAATTTGTAGCGGGTGGCGCGGTAGTGGCGGGCGTCGGAGGGGAGGGGGGCGAGGTCGGAGGGGCCGGTGCGGGAGACGATGACGAAGCGGTCGCCTTGGGGGGACCAGACGAAGGAGGCGACGCCGTTTTTGAGGTCGGTGTGTTTGCGGGGTTCGCCGCCGTTGAGCGAGAGGAGGTAGATTTGAGGGCGGGCGGCTTCGCCTCGAGCGGAGAGGAAGGCGAGGGTTTTGCCGTCGGGGGACCACTGGGGGCTGGAGGAGTTGGCCGACTCGCTGGTTAGGAGTCGGGGCGGGGCGCTGCCGTCATAGGGGACGAGCCAGAGGGCGGTGAAGCGGCGGTTGAGCTTTTCGTTGATTTTCGTGAGGGGGAAGGCGATTTGGGTGCCGTCCGGGGAAAGGGCGGGGGCGCCGACGAACTCGAAGCGGTAGTAGTCTTCGGGGGTGACGGGCCGGGCGGCGAGGGAAAGGGTGCAAGCCAGAAGCAGGAGCAGGCGCATGGACCTGAGTTTACCGTACCCAGTGTGATATGTTGCCGGGGAAGCCTATGAAACGATTTTTCCCATACTTGCTGGTGGCGGCGGCCTTTGGCCAGGCTCCGGCGCCGAACACGGATGTTCACTACAAGCTGGCGCCGGATGCGCTGGTGATGGAGGGGGTGCCGGTGGGCGAGATGCGGGGGCCGTTTACGCTGTCGAGCGAGGCGTATCCGGGGACGCAGCATACCTACTGGGTTTATGTCCCGGCGCAGTATGATGCGGCGGTGCCGGCGAGCTTGATGATCTATCAGGATGGCCAGGCGTTTATGGCTCCGGAGGGGGATATACGGGCGCAGGTGGTGATGGACAATTTGATTTATCGGCGGGAGATTCCGACGATGATTGGCGTCTTCATTAACCCGGGGAGACGACCGGACCAGCCGGAGCCGACGCCGAAGAATTGGGGGGATCGGGATACGAATCGGGGGGTGGAGTATAACTCGCTGGATGATAAGTACGCGCGGGTGATTGTGGATGAGTTACTGCCGGTGCTGTACAAGGAATATAACATTTCGAAGGACCCGGAACGGCATGGGATTGGCGGTTCGAGTTCGGGGGCGATCGCGGCGTTTACGGTGGCTTGGGAGCGGCCGAACCATTTTCGGAAGGTGTTGAGCAACGTGGGGAGCTTTACGAACATTCGCGGGGGCCATGCGTATCCGGACATTATTCGGAAGAGCGAGAAGAAGCCGTTGCGGGTGTTTTTGGTGGATGGGCGGAACGATAATCGGGGTCAGCGGCAGAACGGGGAGTACGACGAGAAGCGGGACTGGTTTTATCAGAATGTAAGGATGCAGCAGGCGCTGCAGGAGAAGGGGTACGACTTGAACTATAGCTGGGGGATTCAGCGGCATGGGCAGAAGATGTTGCAGACGGCGTTTCCGGAGATGATGCGGTGGTTGTGGCGGGACCATGGGGTATCGACGGACGTGAAGGACATGGTGGAGCGGAGTTTTAACGGGGCGAAGAAGAAGTAAGGGAATTGCGGTTTGGGGGCTTGGCCGCTGGGGCGGGGCGGTGGGGCTCGGGCGGGGCTCGATGATATGGCTACTTTGTTTGTATCCGGCAGAATATTGCTAAGTTGGACAAGCTTGGCAAGAAGAATTCTTTTTTTTAGAGGAAAATCGGGAGACTGACCATGAACGTACATTTGACCCCAGAGCTTGAGCAACTCGTCCAGGCGAAGGTCCAATCTGGACGCTACAACTCGGCGAGCGAAGTGGTTCGCGAGGCGTTACGGATCATGGAACAGCGCGATGAGGTCCGCTCGATTCAACTTCAGGAACTTCATAACCGCATGGATAGAGCTTTAGTTGAATCCTCGCGAGGGGAAGGCACGGACGGTGAGAAATTTATGCAGGAGATGCTTGAGGAACTCGGCGCGCGACATGGGCGCAATGTGAAGTGAGCCGCTACGTCCTCAGGCCCGCGGCTAAAGAAGACTTGATCGATAGTTGGCACTACAACTTGGAAGAAGTCGGCTATCGCGTCGCCAGGCAGATGCTTGTCGAATTCGGGGAGTGCTTCCGCCTTCTTGCCGTGCCCCCAATCCTCGCAAATGGCAAACTTCCCCGGACTCGATCTCGAGGCAGATGCGAAGCTGTGCCTTTTGTGACGAAGCTGCCGTCACTTCGCGCTGAGCAGCTCGCCTGCAAATGGGCCTAACGCTAGTTGCCGCACATTCTGCATGAAAACGTCCACGTGCGATCGATAGTGCCACTATTCCACAACTCGGCCACTACGACGCCGTATAATGATCAAAATGCAGCAAATTCTTTCCGACAAGTATTATCCTATTTCCGGCAGTTGAACGCAGTCTGGCGAGTGAAATGGCGGCCAAGTGACGGACAATATTGGGGATGTCGAAGCCCACCCCCCG
>JAPKZA010000429.1:6115-10057 GCA_026394015.1 Acidobacteriota bacterium | reverse complement strand
TTGGCCGGAATCTGCGACTTGTTCGTCTTCAGCCATTGCAGCGTGGCCTTAATGGGCGTATCGCCCTCGCCAAACACGACGTTGGGCCCTTGGTTTTTCCGGCGGTCTTTAATGTGAAGGGTGACGATCCGTTTGTGCCACTTGTTCAGAAAGTCGACCGCGTCGAAATTCGCCGCCGTGAAATGACCGATGTCCAGATTGATGCAGATGTACTTGCTCATGCCGTTCATCGCGGCCAGGAAATTTTCAGGGGTCGCAAACTCGTTGGCCACAACGCGCGAATGATTATGCATGCCCACCCGGATTTTCGCTTTCTTGGCGAACGGGTCGACCTTCTTCGCCGTGGATACATTCGAAGAAGCCGTGATGACCGACGCACCGAGGGCGGTGGCGAACTCGAAGCCGCGCGCAATTTCGGGATCGGTGAAATCTTCGCGAAAAGAGTAATTGTAGGCGTGGATCGTGATTCCGTTATCGTTGAACTTTTTCCGGATATCGGTAAAGTGGCTCAGCGGCACAGTCAGGCGCCATTTGCGCACTTCCTCCCGGTCCACCTTACCCGAAAAGGGCTCGGCGTGGCCAGACCACATCTCAACGGTGTTGATCTTGAGCTCCTTGAGGGCAAGGATCGCCTTGTCGGCGTCGCGGTCGCGGAGGGAATAGGTCTGCGCGCCCATGATGACTCCACCAGAATTCGACGGCGCTGCAAATGCGCTTGCCGCCAGTAAGCTTGAGAAAGTTCTACGTGTATACATTAGAATCCGTAAGTCTATCACTCCCCGGCTCTGGTTCGCTTTTCATGCTGCCGGGTGGTGGCTAGCGCCGACCCGGGCGCATGTTCCGGGCCTTGGCGTATTTCAAGAATTGATAGATCGCACCGAGCCATGCGATCGCCAGGCCTTCGGCCCCATCCAGGAAACCCCGCTTGAGAAAATAGGTCCGGAAGAACTCCCACCACGGTCGGAAGAATAGGTGCCAGAACGTGATGGACCGCCGCTGCTCAATCAACTGCTCCGCGGCCAGAGTCGTGTAGCGATCCAGCGTTCTGAGATGCTCGCTGAGGGAGTCGCACGTGAAGTGGAGCAGCGTCGCCTCAAGTTCAGCGGTCCGGCCACTCACCGACAAACTCTCGTGCACGAAGTCCCCTGTCCAGGTCGCTTTGCGACGATGATACAACCTGACCTTGCGGTCCGGGTACCATCCGCTATGCAGAATCCAGCGGCCCAGGTATTGCGCGAGCCGGGGCATGGTGTACGCATCATGGGTCGGCCCATTCTTCTTAAGTTGCCAAATCTCGGCTTCGAGCAGCTCACTCAGCGCTTCATCGGCATCGATGGAAAGGATCCAATCGTGGCTCGCCTGGTCGGCTGCGAAGTTCTTCTGGCTGGAGTATCCTTCCCAGACGCGATCAATCACCCGGGCGCCGAGTTTCGTGGCGATCTCCACCGTACGGTCGCTAGACCCGCTGTCGACCACCACAATCTCGTCAACGCAACGCAAGCTCTCAATGGCCCGGGAGATGTTTCGCTCTTCGTTATAAGTGATGATGGTGGCTGATATCTTCATCCTCCCGGTCCTCTCTCTAGATTGACATGGCGGTCTGGATCGGATTCGGGGTGAAGGAAAGAAGAAAGATCAGCGCGGCGATCAGGGCGAGGCGTAATCGCCCGGCACCGACTGGCGATTGGTCGATAATCGCGGGGCGACGCATGCCGGTCAGCAGGAAGAACGCCGCCCAGACGATCCATCCGGCCCAGAAAAAATAGCCGAGCGGTATGAGGGCGACAGCGAACCCCTGGGAGAGCCGACGGTGGAGTGGTCCTGCGAAAGTGTAGAGGATGTGGCCGCCGTCCAACTGTCCAATGGGGAGCAGATTGAGGGCCGTCGCAAAGAGGCCGATCCACGCCGCCCGCGCTACCGGATGGAGATAGATATCGGAAGTCGGTACGCCAGGGAACACAGCTTGCGTCGCCAGCCAGAGTAAGGGTGGCGTTCCGAAGGTGAGATCCCCCTGGGTGGCGATTCCAGGCAGCACTTTGCTATAGGCCAGCCCGGCACCGAGGACAGGAATGAGGACGATGAAACCGGCCAACGGCCCGGCGACGCCGACGTCAAAAAGATCCTGCCGGGAGAAAATGGGAGCGCGGATGCGAATGAACGCCCCGAAGGTTCCAATCAGCGTTGGGGCGGGGAGGAAGTAGGGGAGGGAAGCATCGATCGAATGGAAGACACACGTAAAGTAGTGGCCGAACTCGTGTGCCAGTAGGATGCTGAGCAAGGTTACCGAGAACGGAAGGCCGGTGAGTAAGGCTTCCGGATTCTTCCACAGGGCGAAAAGAAAATCGAAATCTTCATCGAACTGAAACGCCGGCAAGTTCTGGTCGAAGTTCGCAGCGAGGCGGGCTCCGACAATCGTAGTGGTAACGAGCGTGAGAACTAAGAGGAGGGCGTGCAACCACAGGCGATCCCTGCGGGCGGGTCGGCGATTCATCGTAACGCTCCCGAGGCCGGTTGACATGGCCAGGATCTGCCTTAGTGGAGTTGTTGCAGCTCTTTGCCGGGCTTGAAGCGGACGGCCTTTCCCGGGGGAATGGCGACTTCGGCACCGGTCCGCGGGTTACGACCGATTCCGGTCTTGCGCGGGCGAACGTTGAAAATGCCGAAACCTCGTAGTTCGATGCGCTGTCCTTCAGCCAAGGCCGACTTCATCGTCTCGAAAACGGTCTCCACGGCCATTTCCGCCTTCGTCTTGGTGATGCCCGTGCGGTTCACTACTTCGTTGATAATGTCTAACTTGATCATGCGAATCGTCTCCCGAGGCTCTCGCCAACTCAAACTCCATGATAAGATTAGGTTTAGGGTAGTGTCAAGCATGGTTGATCCGCTCTCTTTCCGCCGCGCCTGCTCGCGATTCGCGACCGGCATCACAATCGCCACCGTTTTGGGGAGCGATGGGATGCCGCAGGGCTTTACGGCCAACTCGTTTACCAGTGTTTCGATGGAGCCACCCATGGTTTTGCTGTGCATTGATCGCAGGGCGAACATCCTTCCCCACTTTCAAGCGGCCCCTGAATTCGGGATCAATGTTCTTGGTGCGGAGCAGAAAGAGTTATCGATGCGGTTCGCCACTCGAGGGCAGGACCGTTTTGATGGCGTTGCGTGGCGAACCGGGGTCGGCCCGTCGCCGATGCTCGAAGGGGCGCTGGCGCAGTTCGAATGCCTTACGCGGCAGGTGTGGGAGGCGGGCGACCACTTGGTCTTCCTCGGCGAGGTGGTGGCGGCCCAATATGGGGACGGCGCGCCATTGCTATACTATGCAAGCGCCTACCGTGAGCTGGTTGGTGAGTAGTGTTTACGCACAGGAGCCTTGACGCCCTGAGATGATGTCCTTAGAATCTAGGTAGCTGTATGAAACTCCATCGGAATCTCGTTCTTGCGTTTGCCGCCTGCGGAGCCTTGCTGCTCCTGATGCCCAGTTATGCAGCCGATAAAAAAGGCAAGCCGGCAGAAGGGGCGCGGGAAACCGTCGCCAAGCCGTTGTCGGATAAAGAGAAGAAGCGGCGCGAAGAAAAACTGAGAAAGGAATTGCTGGGTCCTTATCGGAAGTGGCTGGCGGAAGACGTTCTCTACATCATTACCGATGAAGAGCGGACCGCCTTCAAGCGGTTAGCTACCGACGAAGAGAGGGAGCAGTTCATTGAGCAGTTCTGGCTGCGGCGGGACCCCTCGCCGGATTCCCAGGAAAACGAGTTTAAAGAAGAGCATTATCGACGGATTGCGTACACCAACGAGCGGTACGCCTCTGGCATTCCGGGATGGAAGACCGACCGCGGTCGGATCTACATCACGTTTGGCCCTCCGGACGAGATTGAATCTCATCCGTCGGGTGGCACCTACGAGCGGCCTTTCGAAGAAGGCGGCGGTACGACCTCGACCTTTCCT
>JAPKZA010000429.1:0-6096 GCA_026394015.1 Acidobacteriota bacterium | reverse complement strand
GGCGGTACGACCTCGACCTTCCCTTTCGAGAAGTGGCGGTATAGATGGATCCAGGACATCGGCTCGGACATCATGATCGAATTTGTCGATCCGACGATGACCGGTGAATATCGGATGACGATGGATCCGTCGGAAAAAGACGCCCTTCTGTATGTGCCGAACGCGGGCTTGACCATGATGGAGCAGATGGGGATGTCTTCGAAGGCAGACCGCTTCAACCGCACAGACGGCACGCGCCTGGGTACCGGCACCCAGCCCTTGCCCCAGCGCATGAATCAGTTCGAGCGTTTACGCCAGTTCTCCCAGCTGCAAAAGGCTCCGGCCGTGAAGTTTAAGGATCTCGAGGCGGCCGTAAATTCGACGGTCAAGTTTAACCTGCTGCCGATGCGGGTTCGCGCGGACTTTATGCGCATGACCGCCAGTACGGTTCAAACGAACATTACCCTGCAATTAGAAAAGCGGGACCTGCAGTTCCAAAACAAAGACGGAATCGCCAAATCAGCCGTAAACATCTACGCCCGCATCACTTCAATGTCCAGGCGCGTCATCAACGTGTTTGAAGATGTGGTCACGATGGAAGTCCCTTCGGACATGCTGGAAGCGGCGTCCAAGGGCTCCTCGGTATATGGAAAGTCCATCCCGCTGCCGCCCGGCACCTACCGGATCAACATCGTCGTTAAGGATGTGTTCGGCGGAAACATGAACAACTACGAGATGGCACTCAATGTGCCGAGGCTCGAAGACGATGTGTTTGGAATGTCGAGCGTGGTCTTGGCCGATTTGATCGAGAAGGTTCCGACCCGGTCGATCGGCAACGGACAGTTCGTCATTGGAACGACGAAGGTTCGCCCACGAGTCACCGAAAGCTTCACCCGGGACGAAAAGATGGGGATTTATGTGAAGTTCTATAACTTCGAACCCGATGAAAAGACCCGGAAACCGAACGCGACGGTCCAATACGAGGTCGTCAAGTCTGGCAGCAATGTGAAGATCTTCGAGTTCTCTGAGGATTTGACCAATTCGTCCAGCGCGACTGAGGTAACCATTGAAAAGGTTCTTCCGCTCAAGGCTCTGGAGCCTGGTGCGTACGAACTTCGACTTAAGGTGACGGACAAGGTCCGGAACCAAACCCTTTCCCCTGTCACAAAGTTTACGGTGACCTAAACGATTCGAGCGCGGGCGTTCTCATGAACTTTGGCCGTCGCCATTTCGCGGCAATTGGTGTGCTCTCCGGGGTAATAGCCGGAGTGTGCGTATGCGACGCCCAGACGCAGTCCGCGCGCCTGCAAGGCGCAATTCTTGGGATCGTTTCTGATCGGCTGGGACAGGGTCAATTGGGCGCGACGGTCTACCTATACAACCGTTTCGACAAACTGGTGCAACGGGTCTCGACGAATGAGAAGGGGGCCTTTGGGTTCGACTTCCTGCCGCCTGATTCCTACAGTGTCCGCGTCAGTTTGCCGGCGTTTATGCCAGCCGTCCGCCAGAATATCCTCATCCAACCGGGCATGCGAAGCTTTCTGGCCATCAACCTCGCCGGTGTGATCAGTTCGGTCGAGTTGGTGTATTCGTCGCCCACGCCAACCAATCCCATGACGGACGATTGGAAGTGGGTGCTGCGCAGTTCGATGTCCTCACGCCCTGTTCTCCGGTTGCTCGCTGACCCCAGTCGGCGTCAGGGTAGTATCTTCTCCGATACGCGCGGCGTGGTTCGGGTGCAAGCTGGAGACGGTGGGAGTACGGGTTTCGGAAGTCAGCCGGATTTGGGGACCGCCTTTGCCGTGGCGACCTCGGTTTTGGGTCAACATGAACTTCAGGTTACGGGCAATCTGGGATATGCATCCAGAGGGGGATCGCCCGCGGCGTCTTTCCGCACCCGCTTAAGTCGGGTTCCCGAGAGTTCGCCGCTCGCCACCAGTTTTTCGCCGCAGGTTTTATTGACGGTCCGCCAACTGTTTGTTCTCGGAAGCGGCTCGCATGCGCCTCCTTTGAGCACTCTGTCGACGGCTTTTCTGGATCGAGTGGCCTTCGGTGACCGGGTCGACGTCCTCTACGGCGCGCAGCTTGAGTCGGTGACTTTCTACGATCGGTTGAACGTCATAAGCCCGTTCGCCCGGCTAACCTATAAGGCAAGCAAGAACTACGACGTCCAGGTCGCTTATTCGAGCGGAGCGCCTCCCGAAGAGATTTATCGGTCCCTCGAAGGCGTCTCGGAGCCGCAATTGGGCCAGGATGTCGGCACCGTGAGCGCGTTCCCCCGCGTATCCTTGCGGGATGGTCGCGCCCATGTACAGCGGACGGGAAACCTAGAGGTCGCGCTTCGGCGAAAACTTGGTACGAAGTCCCAATTGGCGGCAGTGGTTTTCGAGGAACGGGTCGCCAATGGGGCCTTGACGGTGATGGGTGACACCGGAGCGATCGAGCGCTCGGAGGTCTTACCCGACCCCTTCTCCCGGAGTTCGATTTTGAACGTCGGCAGCTACCAACGAAGGGGCTTTATGGTCTCGGCGGACCGGAATTGGGGACGCGGATGGAGTACCTGGCTGGGTGCGGGAAACACCGGCACTTTAGCACCGGATGCTGATCTGGTCTCGAACGCTAGAGACGTGCGAAGACTCTTGCACAGTGTTCGCCGAAATTGGCTTGCCATGAGAGTGTCCGGGGTAGTGCCGATGACCGGGACTCGGGTCGTGGCCAGTTATCTGCAGACCGATAATACGACGGCGCTGCCGATGCATCGCTATTTGACGCAGAGCTTTTCGCCCGAGGTTGGGCTGAATGTCCAGGTTCGGCAACCGCTACCGGGTTTGGGCTTGTGGTCCGGACGTTTGGAAGCGATCGTCGAGCTGCGGAACGCCCTTTCCCAAGGCGTGGCTGGTCTGGAGACCGGTGCGGGGAGTCGCCTTCTCTTGATGCCATCCCCACGTACCCTGCGTGGCGGGCTCGCGTTCATCTTTTAGCTAGCGCGTTGCCGGAAAAGGAAGCCGTTTCCCGGCAGTATGGCCCGAGTTCGGTTTGAAAGCGCAGATTCGACAACCGCCGTCGGGCGTGGGGTTGTGGTCCGGACGTTGGAAAGCGATTGTCGAGCTGCGAAACGCCCTTTCCCAAGGCGTGGGTGGTCTGGACGCCAGGACCTGGGCGGCACCTTCTTTTGATGCCATCTCCCCGCACCTTGCGTGGCGGTGTCACCTTCAACCCTTAGCGATTTGTCGACGACTAGGAACGCGTCTCGTTTCGTGCTACGTCGTAGCTTTCTTGTCCGCGAATAAGGAACCTTTCCCCGGCAGGATCGAAAGGATTCCACTCAACGCACTTTGCTTCTGCTTTGGTTTTTCGACCGCCAGGGTCGCGTCTCGGTCGACAAGGCTGTAGGCGAGCTTCTTGAACTCCCGACCAAGATCGGAGTTCGCATCAACCGGTTTGCCCGCTGTCAGCGCGCGGCTTACCCCTTGATAGTCGTTCGGGAGAGCGATTTTGACGGGGAGGCCAAGCAAGTCTTCAATCTGCCTGGTATCAATCTCAGACCGTTTGTGACTGCGATTAAGGACCAGTTCGATACGGTCGCCGAGGTCAAGCGTTTTTAGATAATTGAACCGTTCGCGCGCCAGGTGGAGAGAGGACAGTTCCGCCGTCGTGACCAGGAAGATCCGTCGCGACTCCTCCATGATCTCAATCGAGTACCTTTCCATATTCCCCGACAGATCGACCGCCACCAATCGATAGTAGCGCCGCATAAACTCCACCAGATGCCGCATCTGGGTGGGCTCGATCCGGTGCCCCGGATTCAAGCGACCAGAATGCATCACATCCAGATCCCCGATCGAGGTGACGAGTTGAGGCCACAATGCCTCGTCCATTTTGAGAGCGTTCTCGGCGGCGTCCGTGATGCAGAACTCGTTGTCGAGCTTCATCATGAATCGCTGCATCCCAGAATTCAGGTCAAGATCAACGAGAACCGTCTTGCAGTTCCCCAATTTCGCCGCTGCCGACGACACGTTCATCGCAATCGTCGAAGCACCGACGCCGGGTTTCGCTGGCAAAAATGAGTAGATGTACTCGGATTCGAACGATGCTAACGGCTTCCGTTGCAGGTTGTCCTTCACCCGCGCGAGTGCTTCAATCAATTCTTGCGCCCGGAACGGGGCACCGATGAACTCACGAATCCCCACTCGCATCAGGTCTAGTAGAGCCTGCGGGTTCGTCTCGTCGTTTATCGTGATGATCTGGATGCCGGGGACGGCAGCCTCCGCCACTTGGGCGGTAGCGATCGCTTGTTCCACCGAAGCCAAGCTCAAAAAAATTACCTGCGGGCCGTGGGCTCGAATCGCTTTCTGCAGATCGTTCGCTGATGGGTATCGATCCAGAGTCCGCGTAACCGCAATCTTCCCTACTTGGGCAATTAAATCGATCAGCTGATCTGCTAGATCGCCATCCGGGCTGACGATGATTCCGCGGAGCATCAAGTCGGTCCCCCGATCGCTTTCCTGGTTCGAATTGAGCGGACTACCAACGCCTGCACCATGACTGTTTTATCGACATTCTTGGCAAATTGCTTTAGGCCTGAACCAAGAATTCTCACCTCGTATCAGGAAAACACCTGAAGATTCGATAAACTAACCGTCATGAAGGAACCGTTCGAAATCACCTGCCCTTGCTGCCAAGGCATTCTCACGGTTGATCCGGTCTCAGCCAAAGTGGTCAAGCACTCGACGCCTCCCTCTCGGCTGGCCACGTTCGACTTAGCCGAAGAGGTGGCCAAGCTGCAGCAGAGCAATGAGACCAGCGACCAGCGATTTTCCGACGCCTTGGCTGGCCATCGTCGACACCAAGCCGCCCTCTCCAGCCGGTTCGACGATCTCTTCGCCAAAGCCAAGGAAAAAGCCGACGAGCCGCCTCCCACCCGCGACATCGACCTGTAGCTCTCTACCGCGCTAACTCCGGACGAAGCGCCACCGCCTTCTGCCAACACTCAGCCGCTCCATCTCTGTCGCCCTGCGCCTCCAGGGCATGTCCAAGGTTGACCAGCCCTTCGACGAACGAAGGATTGGCCGAGACCGACCGACGGTAAATCGCCTCTGCGTCGCGTGCGCGGCCAACTCGCTGCAACGCGACCGCGACATTGAAATTCAACGTCTCCGATCCTCCGCCACGCCGATCCAGCTTCTTCAACGCATCAGCCGCTCGGTTGGCGTCGCCCCGCTCCACGGCCAACTGCGCCATCGCTTCGTGGAGCTCCGAACGCTCTGGTTGTCGCGTTGCCGCCGATTCAAACGCCTGCCATGCCCGATCCAAATGACCCGCCCGCCACGCCAGTAGCCCAAAATTGAATTGCGCATCGAGCCAATCCGGCTTGATCCGAAGCGCTTCGGCAAACGCTTTGGCCGCTTCGGCCGGACGAGCGTCTTCAGAAAGCAGCTCCCCCAACAGATACCACGCATCGTGGCGCTGTCGACTAACCGCCACGAGGCGTTGCAGCGCTTCGATGGCCGCCTTTTGATCCCCTTGCCGTTGCGCCGCCAACGCCAGATTCCAATACGCCGCCTCCGAGCGAGTTCCTGCCGCGGCCTTCTCCCATTCCCGCCGCGCATCGGCGGCGGTGCCGCGCCGGTCCTCCAGCGCCGCCCGCTCGAACAGCGAGCCAGCGTGGTTCGGCTGCAATTCCAGCGCTCGCCGGAACGCCGCCTCCGCAGCCTGATCATTCCCACCCCGGGCCTCCGCCGTACCCAACCCAGCCCAAACCTCCGCACCCTCGACCCCGGCAGCAATCGCACTTTCATAAAAGCCAACCGCTGCCTTGAAATCGCCGCTCATCAAGGCGGCCACCCCCAACGCCTCATTCGCCGGACCCGACTCGCTATCGAGATCCAATAGCTTCTGGCCATAGCGCTTCAATCCCGCCACGTCCCTTTGCGCCGCCGCGGCGGCCAAACAGTTCTTGGTCAAATCAATCCGTAACTCGGCGTCCGCCGGAACTTTGTCGTACTCGGCAAGCGCCTCATCGTACCGTTTCAACAGTTGCAACGACGCGGCCCGCCCGAATCGCGCCGGTGCGGAAAGAGTGTCCTTGGCTAGCACCCGATCAAAGGCTTCGAGCGC
>JAPKZA010000341.1 GCA_026394015.1 Acidobacteriota bacterium | reverse complement strand
GCCACCGCCGTTTCGCCCACTTTGACCAGGTCATCAAACGTCCGCTGCGCGGTCCAGTAAGAGACCGCCACCTTCTCCTGCAACCGCCCCCCAAGTAAGGAGCAGACCGGCAGCCCCGAGCTCTTGCCCATCAGGTCGTACATCGCGATCTCAAAGCCGTCGGCGGTCGTCGGCTCGGGAAGCTTACCGTCGATCTCCTCCATCCGCTTGCCCTTCAGGAAGTCGGCGTTCCGCTGGGCCGCCGCATCGGTCACTTCGCGAGCGGTCTCGCCCAACCCCACCATCCCGTTATCGGCGTAGAGCTTGATCAGGAACTTAGGGTACGTATCGAAGAGCACCAAGCGCTGATCCAGCGTCGGGCCCAGGTTCTCGCTGTAGACAACGCCCGGCTTCATCCGGACCACTACCTTGATCAGCTCAACCCGTTCAATCTTCACCGACGCGGCGGGAAGCGCCGACGTGGCCAGAGCACTGAGAAAGAGACGCCGTTTCATCGGATCATTCTATCCCGTAGCGTAGTAGACTGGGGCACGGATGCTGACCGCGGAGAACTTAAAGAAAGCCTACGGATCTTTGCAGGCGGTCGACGGGGTTTCCTTTCGCGTCGGCCCCGGCGAAGTGTTCGGCCTACTAGGTCCCAACGGGGCCGGGAAGACCACCACCATCGGCATGCTTGCTGGCTTGGTGGCACCCGACTCGGGCGAGGTCCGCATCGCGGGCCATCATATCTCAGGAGACACCAGCCCGCAGAAGCGGCGGCTGGGCGTCGTACCGCAGGAACTGGCTCTGTTTGACGAACTCTCGGCCGCAGCGAACCTCGCCTTGTTCGGCGCACTATATGGCCTTAGCGGCGCTGCCGCGGCCAAGGAGCAGGACCGGGTGCTCACGCTCGTTGGCCTCGCCGACCGGGCCAAGGATAAGGTCAGCAACTTCTCGGGCGGCATGAAGCGTCGGCTTAATCTGGCTGCGGCCTTGATGCACGACCCCCAAGTCATCCTGCTCGATGAGCCGACGGTCGGGGTGGACCCGCAAAGCCGCAACGCCATCTTCGACAACCTCGAGACGTTGAAGGCCGCCGGCAAAACGCTGCTCTACACGACGCACTACATGGAAGAGGCCGAGCGGCTTTGCGACCACATCGCCATCATGGACCACGGCAAGGTGATCGCCACCGACACCGTTGCCGGACTGCTGCGGCAGGCACCAGTAAGCAGTTTCGTACTGATCGACCTGGTCGCGAATGACTTCGCGAATCTGGTCGAGGCGGCGGCGTTGCCGGGCGTCGTCAGTGCGACTCTCAGCGGCAGGCAACTGCGTCTTGGCGTGCAGAGTATGGGCGATCTCCCGCAGTTGCTCCGTTGGCTCCTGAGCCACGGCGGCGAATTTGAACATGTTCAGACCGAGCGCCCCACGCTCGAAACCGTCTTCCTCCATCTCACCGGCCGGAGCCTCCGCGACGCATGACCGCCTTCCTCGCCCTCGTCCGCAAGGACCTGCAAATCTTCTTCGGCGACACCCGCGCCGTCATCATGGCCTTCGCCGCGCCCATCCTGATCGGTAGCTTCTTCGGCTATGTCTTCGGTGGGAACGAGACCAAGAAGGAGGCGACCCGCATGCAGGTGCTGTTCGTCGATCAGGAGCAGGGGCTGGTGGCCAAACAACTGCTGGCGTCGATGCAGCAGGACGCCAACCTGGAAGTGACCCCCTCGGCTCTGGAACCCGCAAGAGAGGCCGTGCACAAGGGCAAAGCACCCGTCGCGATCATCATCCCGGTGGGCTTCGGCGACCAGGCCGCGCGAGCGCTGTTCGGCTCCGGCGCCAAGCCCGAAATCACCGTGCTGTTCGACCCGTCCCATCAGGTGGAAGCGAGTATGGTTCGCGGCATCCTGGCGGGCCAAATGATGGTGGCGATGTCCAGCAAACCCGGCGGGTTCAGCCTGCCGTTTACAACCAAGGACGAGGCGATGACGGCGCGGGCGGGCGTCGCCTACAACTCCTATGCGCACTCCTTCGGGGGCATGGCGATTCAGTTCATGCTGTTCATGGGCATCGATGTCGGCATTGGCCTTTTGCTGCTCCGACAGCGTGGACTATGGCGGCGGTTCCGCGCCGCGCCGCTTTCGAAGATCGTCCTGCTCGGCAGCCGGGCGGCGAGCGCCATGCTCGTGGGGATGATGATTCTGGCGGTTGTCTTCACCTTCGCTCGGGTCGTGTTCGGGGTGAAGATCGAAGGCAGCTTGCCGGGCTTCATCGGGGTCTGCGGGGCGTTCTCGCTGATGACCGCCGCCTACGGGCTTTTGATCGCCGCCCTCGCCAAGACGCCCGAAGCGGCACGAGGTCTGGCGATTCTGGCCACCCTACTGATGGTG
>JAPKZA010000411.1 GCA_026394015.1 Acidobacteriota bacterium | reverse complement strand
GTACATGAGTTCAGTATGAACAGAAAACTCAATAATGTCAAGCGCGTTAAGAGAATTTACATGACTACATCAAACAGGGCAAAAAGAGGTAAATCGTTGAAGTGCAATCACTTCCGGTCAAAACGGGCAGGAAGATCCGTCTGACGTTCGATCTCTTCGACTTCGCGGACCTGCCTGATGTGGAGCCGGCCATGCTTTTCGGCACGGTGCAGCAGGGCCCGCGCCACCTGCTTGGCCATCTTCCCGAGCGCTTCGAGCGTCTGGCTATGGTGCTCGAGGTGGCCGATGTCGACTTCGGCGAGCCTTAAACCGAGGAACCGGGCGTCAATCAGAAGTGCGAGATCCACGCCGTAGTCGGCCTCGAAAGTGAGTCGCTCCAGAGCCGATCGCCGGACGGCGATGATGGCTCCGAGAGGTTGAGCGAAGTAAGCCAACTCCGGAAAGAAGGTCTCAATCAGTGGCTTTGCCGTCAGGATGGTCACTCGGGCGGCGCTGCGGCTGAACCGCGCCTTTACGAAATCGGCGCTTCCGTCTTGAATCGGTTCGACCAAGCGTTCGATGAGATCTGACGCGAGGCCGCGCAGATCGCCGTCGAGGAAAACAACGATGTCACCGTTTGATTCGAGGAACCCGTCTTCCATGGACGCTCCCTTACCCAACAGGCTACTCGTAACGACGCGCGCCCCGGAACGTACGGCGCAGTCTCTCGTGTCGTCAATCGACCCGTCGTCGTCGACGACGATTTCGCCGACGGCGGGCGAACGTTTGGCCAGTTCGATCACCAATTTGATATTGCAGGCTTCGATCAGGGCGGGGATCACAACGGTTGTCATTGGACCTCCTGGACGCGGTCGTAGAATCCGACGGAGGGCGGGAACGCGATTCTCCTTTCCGATATCGCTGGCCCGCAGTCAGCAATTGTGCCACCTGGTCGAGAGGTGCTTTCAAGGAGTCCAGACCGGCCGTTGAAAGCTTTCGCCTTGTCTGTAGTATCCCCGCCGACTTTGCCCTGTAACAGGCTCCCCAGCGCGGCGGGCCGATCGATGCGCGGCAGGACCCGGCAGATTTGTTGTGTTTTCAGGTCATGAAACCTCCCTCTTCCAACTTAGAGGTTTGCCGGTTGCAGACCCATCCCGAAAAGGCGCGAGTATCGGGAGCGCGGACAGCGCAGGGCTGGCTAGAAGTCTGAGGAGGCACCGGCACCTCCGGAATCGCCGCCGCCGAAGCGGACTTCGGGGCTGGGCGCAGGCGGGGCGGGCGCTTGGATGTGCGGGGAGACGAGTCCGGAAACGGCTATCCCGGCGTCTAACAGTGACTTGTCCGTGCCCGAGAGGCGCTGGGCCGTGAAGCCGTAGCGAACGCCGCCCGGGCCGGTGGACACCCATTGACGGACGGCGAGGGCGACGCCGATTAAGAGTGCGCCGAGGATCATCGGATCCCAGGTGTTACTCTGCGTGCCGAGATAGGATTTGTTTGTTAGTAGAGTTAGTAGGGCGGAGAGGATGCCGACGGCGAATACGGCTTTGTCCTTCTGGCGGAGACCGCGCAGGATTACTACAGGCGGGACGCACCAGATCAGCGCCCACGTGGACCAATAAAATGGTCGGGGAAATTCGTCGTGGAGGCCGCCCCAGTCCAGCCAGGACCGGTGAGAGGCCGAGATTTCGAGGTTGCACGCCAAATAGATGCCGAGCCAGAGGAGGGCCTCGGCGATGGAAACCTTCTGGTGAAGGTAGGTGTGGCGATAGCGGGGGGCCATCGCTATGACGGAGAGCTGAGCGATAGCGAAAAACGCGGCGACGGCGATATGCTGCTCGGTACGGGTGGAGACCCAGTAACCTGTCTGCCAAGCGGCTGAGAGGAGGGCGCCCAACAAAGCGTACGGTAGGCCGAAGCGATGCCAAATCCAGAGGGAACAGATGCTTCCGATGAGTGGGGCGACGAGTTTGGGGCGGACGAGAAGGGGCCCACCCTTATAAACATCGAAGGCGATGAAAATTCCGACGCAGAGAAGAACGACCGAGCAGACGGCGAAGGCTTCCTCGATGCCGAAACGATACAGTTTGGCTTGGGAGACGGCCAGTTCGGCGGCAGCGTAGCAAGCGAGGGCGAAGAGCATTACAAAAACGCCGGTGGTGGTGGCGGTCGAGCGCTCGAGAAAGGCGAGGTAGAACAGGCCCAGCGCGGCGGCGATGATGAGAAGGGTGAATCCGAACGCGGCGAGCCGGAGGAAGATATTCGTGCGGCGCAGCGTACAGATGGTTTCCCGCTCCATTTGCTCGCGCTGCGCCGGGGTGATGTAGCCCTCTCCGGCCCAGTCTTTGAGCAGGGCCTGGGCGCGGATGGCCTCTTCGTCGGATGCGCTGTAGGCTTTCACGCTTCTCTCCCAAAACGGCGGGCGAGGAAGAGTAAGAGGACGAGGACGACGGTGCCGGTGAGGAAGAAGAAGATGAGAAGTTCGGTTCCTCGCATGGAGGACAGGCGGAAGAGGCTGGCGCTGAGTCCAATGTAGCCATAGAGGACGGCATAGGCGACGAAGGAAAATTGTCGGCGCGGCAGACCCCAGGCGAGAGACAGGCCGCAGGCGGCGAGAAGGGCGAGGCACCAGACCCAGTAGTCTTGGCTTTGGAAGATGCCGGAGAGGAGGGCCCAGAAGAGGACGTTGGCGGCGACGTTGAGATAGGTAGTGCAGAAGTGCGGCTTCAGGCCTCGGCGCTGGAGGGTAACTCCGGCGGTGGCGATGAGCAGGCTGTAGAGGATGGCGTAGAGCCGGTATTCCTCGGTCTGCTGTCCAGGCCAGCGGGAGAGGGAGAGGCCGCACCAGGCGGCGAGGGAGGTTAAGGCGAGGGAGAGCACGAAGCGGTTGTCAAACCGGTAGGTGAGGAAGAAGAAGACGCCGGCGGTGGCCAGAAGGTAGAGGTCGGATTGGGAGGAGAGGAGTTCGTAGCGATGTTCGAGATACCCGAGTTCGACCGACCAGACGAGGCAGCCGAGATACAAGACGTAGTCGAAGGCCAGATTGGGCGAGGGCGTTTCCGCGGGGGACCAGGCGGGCGCGCGGGAGAAGCAGTACCCAAGGCAGGCGGCGAAGAGCGTGGTGAGGACGACCAGGACGACGACTTCGCCGAGTTGTTCGGACCAGGTGCTGACCGTCCAGCCGAGGCCGAGGATGAAGGCTAGGATGCCAACGTACAGGAGGATGTTGAGTTCGAGGAAGAGCGAGAAGGGTTCTTCCTGGACGCGGCCCACGAGGAGGGCGTGTTGGGCGGGGGAGATTGTTCCGCGTTCCTTCCATTGCTCCAGGCGGTTGAGGATGGTCATGGGATCTCCCCCATTAGACCCCAATAAACCTATAATTAGCGCATGCAGAAGTTGATTTTGTTGGTGACGATTTGCGGGGCGGCGCTGGGCGCGGATTGGAAGCCGATGTTCGATGGGACGTCGCTGAACGGGTGGAAGGAGGCGGCGTTTCAGAATCGCGGGGCGGTTACGGTGAAGGACGGGGTGTTGATGTTGGGGAAGGGGCGGATGACGGGGGTTACTTGGGCGGGTGAGTTTCCGAAGATGGGTTACGAGATTCGGTTTGAGGCGATGCGGGTGGAGGGGAACGATTTTTTTGCGGGACTTACGTTTCCGGTGGGGGAGTCGTATTGCACGTGGGTAAACGGGGGATGGGGCGGGACGGTGGTAGGGCTATCGAGTTTGGATGGGGACGATGCTTCCGAGAACGACACTTCGACGATACGGGATTTTGTGAAGGGACGGTGGTACGCGTTTCGGCTGGAGGTGACGGAGAAGAGCATTCGGGGGTGGATTGACGAGGCGTTAGTGATTGAGACGGACATCGTGGGTCGGCGGGTGGGCTTGCGGGAGGCGGAGATGGAATTGAACGCCCCGCTGGGGTTTTCGGCTTATGCGACGGTGGGAGGAGTTCGGCGGGTGGAGTATCGGCGGCTGGAAGCTATATAATTCTGGGAGCGACGGCTGCGATGGCCGCGTACGAGGAGCCCCATGAATAGGCGTTACTTCATTTTTAGTTCGACGGCGCTGGCCGCTCAGACGGTGCGTCCGGCGAAGAGTGCGAATGAGACGGTACGGGTTGCCGTTGTCGGTTGCGGCGGTCGTGGCAATAGCCATATGAGCGCGTGGACGTCCCAGAAAAACGTGGAACTGGCGGGACTGGTGGACGTGGACGATTCGCATTCGGAGCGCTTCGTCGGGGCCCTGCAGAAGAAGGGGATGACGGCTCCGCCGGTGTTCCGGGATATCCGCAAGGTGCTTGAGGATAAGAATATCGACGCGGTCTCGATTGCGAGCCCGAACCATTGGCACACGCTGCAGACGATTTGGGCGTGTCAGGCGGGGAAGGACGTGTATGTGGAGAAGCCTTGTTCGCACAACGTGTTTGAGTCCAAGCAGATTGTAGCGGCGGCGCGGAAGTATGACCGGATCGTGCAGATGGGCAGCCAGAGTCGATCTTCGCCAGCGCTGCAGGAAGCGGTGCAGAAGATGAAAGAAGGCGAGTTCGGCGAGATCTACATGGCGCGGGGGCTGTGCTTTAAGGCGCGGAACACGATTGGGAAGACGCCGGTGGAAGCGGTGCCGGCGGGAGTGGATTACGACATGTGGACGGGGCCGGCGCAGTTGCAGCCGTTTACGAAGAACCGGTTCCATTACAACTGGCATTGGTTTTGGGATACGGGCAACGGCGACTTAGGCAACCAGGGCATTCACGAAGTGGACATTGCGCGCTGGGGCTTGGGGGTGACGCACCCGACTAAGGTGAGCGCGATGGGCGGCAAGTTCATGTTCGACGACGATCAAGAGACGCCGAATACGATTACAGCTTCTTACGAGTTCAAAGTGGGCGAGAAGACGAAGATGATGACGTTCGAGGTCCGGCACTGGCTGAGTAACCACGAAGCGGGAATCGGCGGCGATCGGGCCGGGAATACGATTGGCAACACGTTCTACGGGTCGGAAGGGTACTTAGTGATCGATAACTATAATAAGTACTACAGCTTCATGGGCAAGGACGGGAAGCCGGGTCCGGCGCGCACGGAGCGGGACCATCACTTTGAGAATTTCATCGCGGGCGTGCGGAGCCGGAAACGGACCGATTTGAACGCCGAGATTGAAGAGGGTGCGATGTCGTGCGTGCTGATGCACTTAGCGAATATCTCTTATCGGTTGGGAAGGACGCTGCATTGGGATGAGAAAACGTGGACGGTGAAGAATGACCCGGAGGCCAACAAGATGTTGACGCGGGTTTACCGGGCTCCGTATATTGTGCCGGCGAAGGTTTGATCGTTGGTGTTGGGCGGCCTCTTTCGGGGGGCCGCCGTGAGAAGCTGAGATGGTATGCCCAAAATCACGGTTTCTGTGGGCAATGAGATTTACCAGCGGGCGAGGGTTGTGGCAGCCGAGAGGGGTAGCTCGGTATCCGCTTTGGTGAGAGCTTTTTTGGAGCAGTTGGTCTCGCCGGAATCCGAATTTAAGCGTCTTGAGCGCGAGGAGGAGGAGATTCGGAGCCAAATCGTGAACTTCAGTGCGTCGGATCGGCTGAGTCGCGAGGCGGTCCATGGGCGTTCGCGGTAGTGGCTTGTTTTCTCGACACGAATCTCTTGCTGTACTCGATCAGTCGGGATCCCGCTAAAAGTTTTGGGATTCTGTTCCGCGGCTGCGATTGCGCTGTCTTAATTCACAACGGGCTGAACTCTGGGCCCGTATGCTTGAGAGTAATGACTGCGTTGTCCGACGAAGAGCTGATCGCTCGATATCAGGAAGCTGGTGGTCGTCCATTGGGGACTCCCTTTGCCGAGGAGCTTTTCCGGCGCTACTATTCGCGCGTCGCTCTCTGGTGTTTTCGCGTGGCGGGCGATCGCGATGGGGCGACGGATTTGGCGCAAGACGTTTTCGCCAAAGCGTGGTCACATTTAGATAGTTTTCGCGCCGAATCTCGATTTTCCACTTGGCTTTTCATGATTGCCCGCAACCACTGTTTCAACGCTCTCCGATCCAAAGCCCGCTTGCGGGAAGACTCGCTCGACGCCGAGTCGTTCACCGACCAGACCGGACAGGCACCGGGTTTTGATTCTGATTTGGAGAGGCAGCAGCTGTTGACGTTGGGCCGATCGTTGATGGTTTCGGAACTGACGCCGTTGGAGTCACAAGTGATGACGCTTCATTTTGCGCAGGAGATGCCTTTGAGCGCGATCGCCCGATTGCTCCGGCTGGACAATCCGAGCGGCGCCAAGGCCTATATCGTGAGCGCGAAACGCAAACTTAAATCCGCGCTTAGTCGCTTACAAGGAGCCGATCGTCCATGAACGAGATTCTGCGTCAGATCACGGAACCTGGGCCGGAGTGCCTGAGCCCGGCTCAACTAGAACGGTTGGCGGGACAGGCTGAGGGGCGGGATCCGCATGTGGAGCAGTGTGCGCACTGCACTACGGAGATCGCGCTTTTGCGGGAGTTTTTGGCGCCAAAGCTGACGTTTGCCGAGACGGCGGCGGTGAGTCAGATTGAGCGGCGCTTGGGGAAGGGTGGGCCGTCGGTTCGGCGGGTGAATTGGTATCGGGGTGCCGGCGTGGCGGCGATAGCGGCGGCGATTGCGGTGGGGGTATGGCTGCAGAATCCGGCGTCGCGCGCTGTTCCGGCGGAAGACGTGGTTCGTTCGGTTTCGATTGGATCGATTGCGCCGGCGGGGGATTTGGCGGTGGTGCCGAGATTGCTCCGATGGGATGCGGTGGTGGCGGCGAGCCATTATCGGGTGGCGATTGTTGGCGTGGACCGCGAACCACTTTGGCAGGGCGAGTCGGTGGGGGCTGAATTGGTGTTGCCGGCGGAGGCGCAGGCGCTAATGGCGCCGGGGCGGAATCTGTGGTGGCGGGTGAGCGCGTTGGACGGGGAAGGCCGATTGGTTGGTGTCAGCGGGGCACAGGCGTTTCGGTATGTCCCGGGGGGCTCTCGTTGAAGCGGTTGGTGCTGTTGGCGGCGCTGCTTGCGCCGCTGGCCGCGCAGACGCCGATTGAGCCTCGTTTCAATACGGAAACGCTTCCGGCGGGTGGATTGATGCAGATTCGGTTGGACCTCACGTCGCCGCATCCGATCACGACGGGCGGTACGAATTTTGAGATGGATAGCGCGTTTGACGGCATTGAAGGAGTCGCGCTGTTTAGCCCGGCGGGGGATGCCTATGGGGTGGCGTTGCTGCAGGGGCAGCGATTCATGGCCAATTTCGTGTCACCGCAAGGGTCGCTGGGCACGCAACTTGACTACCCTTTTCTGGTAGTGGCGTCGAAGATTCGTTCGGGACTCGCGGTGGGCAGTCGGTACCCGATCTCGTTGGGGCCGGGGACTGTTCTGACGGGCAGCGGTGGTGAGGTGTATACCTTTCCCGGGGCGAAGCCAGGATCGCTAACGATTGGTGGGACGCTGTCGGTGACGAACGTCGTGCAGGGCGGGGGCTTGGTGCCGGCGGGGACGACGATTCGGCTACTAGGCACGGGATTTGTAGACCAAACGCGAGTGACGGTGGGCGAGACGGCCATTTCAAATGTTCGGTTTGTGAGCTCGACGGAGATGACGTTTACCGTGGCCCAGGCGAGTGACTTGACGGGTCATCAGGTTCGGGTACGGAACCCGAGCAACGCTGAGGTTATTTATTACTCTTATCTGCGCGCGGTGGCGGTGGGGGCGAGCAGTCGGTCGTTGTTGAATGCGGCGCATCCGGTGTTTCCAAGGGCAACTGCGACAGGCGGGGCGTTGGCGTTTGGGGGCGCGGGTCTGTTGGCGGTGGCGCTGCAGAATAGCGGTAGCGCAGCCGCGGATGTTCAATTGGAGTTGTTGAGCGCGGCAGGGGCGGTTCAGGGTCGTAGCTCGGTGAATTTACCGCCGGGGAGCCGTTGGGTTCGGAGCGGCGCGGAGTTGTTTGGAGGGAGCGGCGCCTCCGTGCGGGTTACTTCGAGCCAGCCGATTCAGATGCTTGGACTGCGGGGGGACGAAGCGGCGGGAACACTGTCGGCGTTTTTGCCCGGGAGTGTGCCGGTGGTGACTCCAGTTACGGTGGCTCCGACTAGCCTTTCGTTTGATGCGGCGAATTTGGTTCGGAGTTTGACGTTGGGGTCGAGTAGCCCGCAGGCGTTTACGGCGGTGGCTTCGGCGAGTTGGTTGACGGTTTCGCCGGGTTCGGGGACGGTGCCAGGGACGGTTACGGTGATGGCGAATCCGGCTGGGTTGGCACCGGGGAGTTATTCGGGGTCGGTGACGATCAATGGGGTTGTCGTGCCGGTTAGTTTGACGGTGGCGGCGGCTCCGGTGTTGACGGTGGCTCCGACGAGTCTTTCGTTTGATGGGGCGAATTTGGTTCGGACTTTGACGTTGGGGTCGAGTAGTCCGCAGGCGTTTACGGCGGTGGCTTCGGTGAGTTGGCTGACGGTTTCTCCGAGTTCGGGGACGGCACCGGGGACGGTTACAGTGACGGCGAATCCGGCTGGGTTGACGGCGGGAGTTTCCTCGGCACTCATCAACGTGAGTGGTATCTCGGTTCCGGTGTCGCTGACCATCACTCCGACCATCGCGGCGGTTGCCGGGGCGGCGAGTCAATCTCTGCTCGTCGCTCTCACGCCGGGCCAGATCATTACCTTGTACGGAGCCAACCTCGGTCCGGCGATCCCGGAATCCCTCGTCCTGGCGGGGAACTCCATTGCCACTACTTTGGCCGAGGTTCAAGTTTTGTTTAATGACATTCCGGCCCCACTGCTGTTTGTCGGTGCGACCCAAATCAACACGATTGTTCCTTCTGAACTGGCGGGTAATACGGCGACGGTGCAGGTCGTTATTCGGGGCAGTCGCTCGGCGGTTCGGACGATGCCGCTGCAAGCGGCTGCCCCGGCGCTGTTCACGCAGAACAACTCGGGGCAAGGCCCGGTGGCGGCGCTGAATCAGGATTACACAGTGAACACGGCGGCACGCCCGGCGGCACGAGGCGCCGCGCTGATGCTGTATGCAACCGGGGGCGGGCTGACGAATCCGACCTCGGCGAGTGGGTCGCTGACACCGGCCACTCTGCTCGTGAATCGTTTGCCGGTGACGGTAACCATTGCAGGGCGGACGGTGGAAACTCTTTATGCGGGCTCGGCACCGGGGCTCGTGACGGGCCTGCTGCAGATCAACGTGCTGCTACCGGCCGATCTGCCAGTGGGGCCGGCGGTCCCGGTGGTGGTGACGATCAACGGGGTAGCGAGTTCCAGCGGTACCACGGTGTCGATCGAATCACTACAATAGGGAGTTGCGCGCCTTCGCCCTCCTGCTCTTTTTCGCTTTTCGTGGCCTGGCCCAGGACAGTGCCGAAGAGATTTTGGCGGCCGCCGACCGGGCGCTGAACCGGGGGGACTACCCGACGGTGATGGCGAACGCGGAGACGGCGGGGAAGCTGTTCACGGCGGCGAAGCAGCGCGATCGTTTCGGGGCGGCGGAGAACTTGATCGGCGCGGCGCATTTGTTTCGAGGCGAATACGCTGCCGCGTTGCCGCATTTTCAGGTGGCCTTGCAAATTGCGCGGGAAACGAAAGACTTTGCCGCAGCCACCCGCCGGCTGAACAACATTGGCAACGCGCATTTCTATCTGGGCCAATACGCGGCGTCTTTTGCGGAGTACTCGGAGGCTCGCGAACTGCTGCGGGGACAGGAGAGCCAGCCATGGTACGCCCGCAACTACCAACTGACGCTGACGAATATCGCGGTGCTGTATCAGCAGCTGGGCCAACATCAACTCGCGCTCGATTTGTACCGGGAGATCCAAGCCCAGCCGGGCCAACTGGCCGCCAATGTACAGGCGCAGGTGCTGACGAACCTGGCGATTGTGTATCGCCGTTTGGGTGATCCGGTGAAGGCGTTGGAGAACTATCGGACGGCTCAGGCGCTGCTGGAGAAGGATCCGAACTCGGCGGCGTCGCTTTATGTGCTGCACAATATTGGAGTTCTGCAAGCGCTGGATGGGAACGACCTGCCGGGTGCGCTGGCCACGTTTACGAAAGCGTTGGCGTTGGCGAGCCGGACGGGGAGTCGGCGGGAGGCGGTGCTGGAGCATTTGTTTTTGGGCGAGACGCTGTTTCGGCTGGGGCGTGTACCGGCAGCGACGGGGGAGTTTCGGGTGGCGCTGGCCGCGGCGGAGGGTCTGAAGCTGCCGGATGAACGGTGGACGGCGCTCTACGGGTTGGGGCGGGCGCAAGCGATTTCCGATACCGCCGCGGCCGAGCAATCGCTGCGGTTGGCGGTGGAGGTGATTGAATCGACGCGCTCGACGATGGCCGGGAATTCTTTGAAAGCGGAGTTTTTGGCGAACAAGCGGGATGTGTACGATGCGCTGATTGGGATGGTGTTGAACAAGAACGCGCCGGCTCCGTCTGCAATCTTCGAATTGCTGGAGCAGAGCCGATCGCGGAACCTGAAGGACCGGTTGCCGGTGGAGGCACCTCCGCGGACACTGACCGAGGTGAGCCAGCGGCTCGAGCCGGGGACGATGCTGCTCGAGTATTGGCTGACGCGGGATCGGCTGGCGGTGGTGTGGGCGACGGGGCAAGGGTCCGGGCTGATCCAGTCGGCCGTGTCGGCTGCACAGCGAGAGGCGTTGACGGCGTTGCCTTTGGCGCTGGCCCGGCGGGACGATCCGGCATGGGCTGGGTTGGCGGATTCGGTGGCGGGATTGTTATTACCGGAGGGGCTGCCGTGGTCGACCGGGCCGATCGATACGGTGATTATTGTGCCGGACGGGCAGCAGCAGTTGATTCCGATGGAGGTATTGACGCTGCGGTCCGGTGGGCGAATGATTGAGCGGTTTGCGGTTTCGTATCTGCCATCGGCGCATTTTCTGGGCCGAGCGACGGGGCCGGGAGGGCGGCGTTGGCCTTGGCAGACGCAACTGCTGGGCTTCGCCGATCCGGTGCCGCCGCCGCCTTCGGCGCTTGAGCCGCCTTGGCCGCGGCTGCCGTTTTCGGCGGAGGAGGTGCGAGCGGTTGCGGCGGCGCTTCCGGGCGGGGCGGAGCTGCATTTGGGAGCGGACAATCGGAAGGCGTATCTGCTGTCGGGCTCGTTTCCTCCAGTGGTTCATTTGGCGACGCACGCCTTCATTGACAATCAAGACTCGCGTCGTTCCCGGCTGATCTTTTCCCCGGTGACGGGAGAGGCTGCTTCGCCCTATTTGTCCGCGAGCGAGATTGCGGGCTTGTCGCTGCGGGGGGTAGAGCTGGTGACGCTGGCGGCATGTGAGACCGCGCAGGGGCGGTTTCTGCCGGGGGAAGGGATTGATAGCTTTTCGCGCGCGTTTTTGGCGGCGGGCGCGGGGGCGACGGTGTCTTCGCTGTGGAAGGTGCCGGACCAGTCGACGGCGGCGTTTATGGAGCGATTCTATGAACAGTTGGGTCGTTTCTGCAGTCGTCGGGCTCGACGAAGCACCCCTACTATTGGTCGGCTTTCGTTCTTTACGGCGCGGGGGAGACGCCTTTGGCGACGGTTTTCCCGTGGTGGCCGTTTGCGGTTGTTGGCTTGGCGCTGGCGGGAATAATTTATTTTCGCAATCTGTTCCGCCGGTAGGTTCCGCTTGTCTTAGTTACTGTGCGGCGTTATGAAGACGCCGTGACCGACTCACACAAGAGGAACTGAATACCATGATGAACCGTAGATACTTGCTTTCGTTTTGTTTGGCCGCCACGATGTTGACGGCTGGCGTGGCAATTGCCAAAGACGCCGAACTGCGTCTCCGCACCCGGCTGGCTGGCGGTGCGATTAGCGGGCTGACGCCGTCGGGCGGGTCCGAATACCGGGAGCGCGGGAGCCGCGCTTCGTTTAAGGCCGAGGTGGAGGATGTGAATCTTCCGGCCGGCACGATGGTCAGTGTGATGGCCAACGGCAACAAAGTGGGCGAGATCAAGATCAGCGCCGCGCCGATCCGCGGCGGTGAACTGGAGCTGAGTTCTCAGGATGGGGACTTGGTGCCGAGCCTGAAGGCGAACACAACGATCACGATTGTGGGCCCGAACGGCGCGATTCTGGCCGGAGTGCTGCAGTAGATCGGAGGGGGCCGACGGCTAGTGGCCCCCTTGCCGGGGGTTGCTAGCCGTTCAGGGTCCAGTTGGGACGATAGGTGCGTTTGAGGTAGTCGTTGGCTTCGGGGACGTTGGTGATACGGCCGGCGACGGGATCGTAAGTGAGTTTCTTGCCGACGCGGTGGGCGACTAAGCCGAGTAACATCTGCTCAATCATCGTGCCGGCGTAATCGAAGTCGCAGTGCGTCTTACTGCTGGTGCCGTGGGTTACATCGTTGGACTTGCCCTTGCAGGCGTCTAGCCATTCGCGCTGGAAGGCGTCGCCACTGCGATTGGGCGGGTTGCCGGCGCGGATTCCTTCGAGAGCGGGGTTGGGGAGGCCGAGGGCGGCGGGCACCTTGCCGTTCAACATCTGGACATCGGGGAAGCCGTTAGCGGTGGGTTGGGCGTTGGGCTGGGCGGTGAAGCCCGGGGGGAGTTCCTGGGTGCGACGGTTGCCGCCGCCACCTCCGCCGGGGCGGGCGGGGACGCCTTGGGTGGGCTGGCCGGTGCCGCCGATGAGGGGGAGCGTGTCGGATTTGGCGCGGCGCTTGTAGTAAGTGAGGTCGCCGTCGTCGTTGTTGGGGATGATGACGCGCGTCGTGAAGTCGGCGAAGATGCTGCCCTTTGTGCCTTCAAAGATGGCTCCGTTGGGCACCTTCGAGATATCGATGTAACCCTTGGGGGCGGCGGGCTTCATGCCGCCTTGGTACCACACGACTTCGATGGGGCCGCGCCAGGCGTTGGCGGGGTGTTCGAAGGTGACCTTGAGTTTGACGGGGCAGATGTCGGGGTTGTATTTGTCGGTGGCTTCCTGGTCGACTTCGATGCCGGTGGGGGCTCCGGCGTCGATGGCGTTCCAGAGGAGGTCCATGGTGTGGGCACCCATGTCGCCCATTTGGCCGACGCCGAAATCGCGGTACATGTTCCAGAAGAATCAGGTGGAGCTCGGCGGGGGGCTGGCCCTGGGCGACGGGGTAGCCGGGGCGGGGGAGCTGGCGGGCGTCCCAGCCGTGGACGGTTTTGAGGTCGCCGATGGCGCCGTCGAGGATGAGTTCGCGGAGGCGTTCGAAGTTGGGGTAGGCGTGGCGCTGGGTGCCGTGCTGGGTGGCGACCTTCGTTTTGTTTTTGAGGTAGTTGGCGCGGACGGTGCGGACCTCTTCGACGGAGATGCCGAGGGGTTTTTCGCAGAAGACGTGTTTGCCGCGGTTGATGGCCCAGTTGGCGATGAAGGCGTGGTGGTGGTCGGCGGTGCAGATTATGACGGCGTCAATGTCCTTTTGATCGAGGCACTGGCGCCAGTCGTAGTAGGTTTTGGCTTTGGGGAAGATTTCGAGACCTTCCTTGGTGCGGAGGTCGTTGACGTCGCAGAGGGCGACGACGTTTTCATCGCGGAGGACGTTGTAGTGGGCGGTGCCGCGTCCCCAGACGCCGATGAGGGCGACGTTGAGGCGGTTGCTGGGGGCGGTTTGGCCGCGAAGGATGCCACTACGAAGAATGGTGAGGCCGGCGGCGGATTGGATGAGTTCTCTGCGTTGCATGCTGGGCTGATTGTATAAGAAATATTTGCGGGGTGGTGCATCCAAGGGGCGGGGTGGGACGAACTACAGGGTCATGATGCGTAGAACAACATTTCTATCTCGTGTTTTGATTTTGGCCGCTGCGGCGGCCACGGTGAGTTTGGGCGGGTCGCACCCGAAGGGGGACCTGGTGGAGACGGCGGTGGCGGCCGGGAGTTTTGAGACGTTGGTGGGGGCGGTGAAGGCGGCGGGGCTGCTGGAGACGCTGCGGGGGCCGGGGCCGTATACGGTGTTCGCGCCGACGGACGAGGCGTTTGCGAAGATACCGCGGGCGACGTTGCGCGGCTTGCTGGAGCCGCGGAACCGGGCGACTTTGACGAAGATATTGACATATCATGTGGTGCCGGGGCGGTTGGCGGCGGCGGACGTGGTGGCGTTGAACGGGGCGAAGACGGTGGAGGGGGGACTCGTGAAGTTCGCTTCGAACGGGCGGGATGTGCATGTGAATAATGCCCGGGTGTTGAAGGCGAACGTGGAGACGACGAACGGGATTATCCACGTGATCGACACTGTGTTGATGCCGTAAGGTAGTAACTAGAGTGGCGCTTGTTACAAAATCCGCGTCGGTATCGGCTCCCCTGGAAGCTCGGCTGTTGCCGCGCGTGGCGGCGGGGGAGCCGGGGGCGGTGCGGGAGTGTGTGGAGCGGTATGGCGGGTTGGTTTGGTCGATTGCGCGGCGGTACGCCGAGGGTCGAGAGGATGCAGAGGACGCGGTGCAAGAGATCTTTATAGACTTGTGGCGGAGTGCGGGGCGGTTCGACGAACGGGTGGCGGGGGAGGCGACGTTTGTGGCGATGATTGCGCGGCGACGGTTGATTGACCGACGGCGGGCAAAGGGGCGGCGGCCGGAGTTGGTGGCGGAAAAGGGGGAGGCTACGGCTTCCGGCACGACTCTGGATACGATGTTGGACGCGCAGATTGCAGCGCGGGAGATGGAGAATTTACGGCCGGAGCAGCGGGAGGCTTTGCAGCTTTCGATTTGGACGGATTTGTCGCATCCGGAGATTGCGGAGCGGATGGGGGTGCCGTTGGGGACGGTGAAGAGTTATCTGCGGCGGGGGTTGTTGCAGTTGCGGTTTGCGTTGAGTGTGGGGAGGAACGTATGAACCCGCAAGACGCTGAGCGAGACGCGATGGAGATGGCGGAGGCGGCGGCGATGTTGGCCGAGGGGATTCCGTTGGAGCCGATGCCGGCCGAATTGCAAGAGCGGGTGTTGCGGTCGGGGCCTCGGCGGCGGTCGGGCTGGGTGCTGTTTGGGGCTGCTGCTGCTGCGATTTTGGTGATGGCGTTGGCGGCGGGATTTTGGCCTCGTGCGGTTGGTGGGACGACGGTGGCTTGGTCGGGAGAGGCGCGGGGGGAGGTGGTTTGGAACGGGGCGGAGCAGAAGGGGTTGATGCGGTTTGTGGGGATGAAGCGGAATGATCCTCGGAGTTCGGTTTATCAGCTTTGGATTTTTGATGGAGAGCGTGACGAGCGGTATCCGGTGGACGGTGGCGTGTTTTCGATTGAGCGGGAGGGAGAGGTGACGGTGCCGATTGTGGCGAAGTTGCCGGTGCGGCGGGCGGTGTTGTTTGCGGTGACGGTGGAGGCTCCGGGGGGCGTGGTGGTGTCGAAGCGGGAGCAGATTGTGGCGACGGCTAAGTATGGGGGGGATTGAGAAGTCGGAAGGGGTAAGGCGCAGCGGTGAGAGGCGTGGCTTTCTGCTGCCGATATAGCGATGAGGGGCGGTCTTGAAGATCGCAACTATGCAATTCAGGCAGCAGTTGACGCATTGTCAAGTCAATGATATGATGTGATGATGAGAGTTCCGCTTAACGTCGTGGTGTTATCTGAGACGAAGTTCACGCTTGAATCATTGGCAGCGATGCTTCAGCGGCCTCAAGGTGCTGTGGTCGATCTAATGACGACAGCTTATCTTGCCTCCCTTCCCTCCGAGTCTCGAACAGCTATCGAAGGGCTGAAGGCCGCCTCGGCCTTCCACGCCGCTCGTCTGGACGCGCCTAATACTTCCGCTCCGCCGGCCACATACAGCTTTTCACGACTGGGATTCCGTCGAGACGTAATCGAATCGCTTGGCCAGGATCACCCATTCCGAATCGTGACGCCCATTGGTACGTTCCAGATGACCAAATCTGAGTTCTATCGCGAGTTCAGCAATGTTGTGAATTCCAAGAGTTATAGTGAGAGGGGCCTTTACCACTATCCAACGCTTCCGGCGAAAGCAGAGCAGTTTCGAATAGCTTAGGATGATTGGTATTGACTCGACAAGAACAGGACGATTTGCGCTGGCTAGCTCTCAGCGCGAAGAAGGGCCTTGAGAGTTCCGACCACAAGACGAAGATCGGTTGTATCATTGTGCGTCCCGACAAAAGCATACTTTCGGAGGCTTGTAATACCTTTCCCGAAGGTGTCGTAGATACGATAGAAAAGAGAAAATCGGCTCCCGACAAGTACTTTTGGATCGAACACGCTGAGCGCAACGCGATCTATGCGGCGGCTCGACTCGGGATCTCAACTGCGGGAGCTACACTCTTCGTGGAGATAACTCCCTGCGTGGACTGCGCGCGCGCGATCATTCAGGCCGGACTCGTCGAAGTCGTAATAAACCACGATCGCACCACCGAATACAGGAGCGAACGCTACTCTAGTGAACACTCGGTGTCGTTGGAAATGCTGGCCGAGGCTGGAATTCCAGTCCGGTTTGTCAGCCCGCGGTTGATCTCGGGCCAAGTCGAAGTTCTATAGCGCCCACGTGATACTAAGAGGGTCGCTGCTTAAGACGAAGATATTCGGCCCAGGTGATCGTGCCACCCGAGGGTAGTTCGATAACGTCGTCCAGACGACTCTGCGCTAGGTCCTCTAGATCGATCTTGAAGACGCTCCCCCAACTCTCTCTCCGCTCACTGCGGTTATCGTCGTGAGGATGAAACACCGCCACATCTCTGCCATATTCGTTACCAATCATCGCAAGAGCGGGCAGAAAATCGTTATCTCCACTCACCAGAAGAACTGCGTCGCATGGGGAGTGAAAATCGGGACCCCTGTGACTTCTTGACGGCGAAGAGGGGCGAGGAAGGAGCGCGTCTCGAATCATCCCAATGGCGATATTGGTGTCGGTCTGTTTCTCTACCCGGATTTTTTGCGGGTCCTTCTTGTGGTAGCCCTCAACAACCACGACTTTTCCGTCCGTGCCGTTCTCCAATGCTGCGAGCCACAGGTTTCGTCGTTTAATCTCACCGGGATTCATCTCAGTATCGTTGCCGACTTTGGAGGTGTAATACTTTACAGCGCCAACTACGTATCGATCCTCGAATGCACGAGCCGCGAGGCGCTCGGCAAGCTTCAAGAAATTGCACCATCCTAAATTAAGTGTTGCCGACCTGTTGATCGAGTAATAGAAGTTGTAACCATCAATGTAGACGTTAACCGTCTTTAGCGGCTGTCCCGGCTTGAGCATGAAGCAAGTATACGTCAACGTGTAGTCTGCGCTTCTGGGGGAGCTAACTTCGGCGGGGATTTACGAAGAGCCAGAGGAAGGCGGCGGCGAGGGTGGTGGCGGCGGTGAGGTAGAGGACGGCGTTCCAGGTGTGGGTGCGGTCGAGGACCCAACCGAGGAGTACGGGGGCGACGAAGCCAGCGGCGTTGGAGGCGGCGTTCATCAGGCCAGCTACCGTACCGCCGGAGGGGCCGCCGATGTCGGTGGCCGAGGCCCAGGCGGCTCCGAGATAGAGATCGACGGCTCCGGCGGCAGAGCTCATGAGAAGCGCCGCGAGGGCGGCGTCGGGGTGCCAAATGCCGAGCGAGAAGAGCGCCGCAGCGGCGGAGAGGCCGCAGAAGCCGATCCGCGTGCGGGCAGGGCGGGGGCCGAGGCGGCGGGTTAACA
This sequence comes from Acidobacteriota bacterium, assembly GCA_026394015.1. Taxonomy (GTDB): domain Bacteria; phylum Acidobacteriota; class Terriglobia; order Bryobacterales; family Bryobacteraceae. The sequence goes on along the minus strand of JAPKZA010000411.1, from coordinate 8,652 downwards.
GGTCGGTGAGGAAGCCGCCGGCCCACGTCGCGGCGACTCCGAATAAGAGCGGGAGGCCGGCGTAGTAGGACGCCTCCGTGAGAGACATGCCGCGCTGCTCACGGAGGTAAGTGGGGAACCAGGTGATGTAGAACTGCCAGAGAAGCGTTGAGCCGAAGGCGGTGCCGAGGAGGGACCAGAGGCGGGGGTTGCGGAGGAGAGGGGCCCAGGGAGTGGCGACCGTGACTTGGGGATGGTCTGGGGGACGGTTGCGGTAGACGGCGAACCAGGCGACGGCCCAGAGGAGGCCGAAGGCTCCGAAGACAAGAAAGGGCGCTTGCCAGCCGTAGTGGAGGAGGAGGTAGCCGGCGATGGGCGGGGTGAGGGCGCCGCCGAGACGGCCTCCGCCGAGGAAGGCTCCGAAGGCGGTGGCGCGTTCTTGGATGGGGACCCAGCGCGAGAAGGCCGAGGCGATGGAAGGGGAGAACGCGGCTTCGAGACCACCGAAGACGAAGCGGATGGTGAGGAGTGAGACGTAGCTCCAGGCGGTGGCGGTGAGGGCCGTGAACAGGGACCAGCCGGCGATGGCGAAGGTGACGAGGCCGCGGGCGCCGTGGCGGTCGGCGAGGATGCCCCAGGGGGTTTGGCCGAGGAAGTACGAGAGGCTGAAGATGCTGAAGACGAAGCCGAGTTCGGTCTGGGAGAGGTTGAAGTTGCGGCGGAGTTCGGGGCCGGCGATGGCGATGCAGACACGGTCGGTGTAGCAGACCATGTTGATGAGGAGGGCGAGGAGGACAATGCGATGGCGATGGGCCATGGGCTAGAGGCCTTCGGGGGTGGGGGTGTCGGGGTCGAGGGGGTAGAGGGGGCGGGACACCTTTTTGAAGGGGAGTTGGCGGAGGTTGGCGGAGGAGACGCCGGGGGTATCGACGATGAAGATGGCGGCGGCGAGGGGTTCGTAGGCGGCGCGGAAACCGTTGGGGGATTTGACGACGACGATTTGGCAGTAGACGGGGTCGATGCCGTGGGAGCGGAAGAGTTCGGGGTCGACGGTCATGGCGGAGCGTTCGGCGACTAGGATATGGACGTGGCCGGAGACGAGGACGGCGGCGCGGCCCATGGAGGTGGTGATGCCGGTGTTGTAGCCGCGGGCGCGGGCGGTCCAGGTGCCGTCGGAGAGGAGCTTGACGTAGGCCGTGACCGGGACCGGTTTGGAGTGTTTTTTGTCGAACGACGCGCCGATTTTGCGGGTAATGGTGGCGCCGACGCCGGCTTCGAAAGCGGCGGCGACGGTGGCGGGGTCGACGAGGAAGATGGCGGCGGGGCCGGTCAGCGGAGCCTTGAGGAGATGCTTGAGGACGCCGGTGGAGTCGCCGGGGGAGCCGGAGCCGGTGGAGTCAGAAGATTCGGCGAGGATGGTGGGGCTGGTGGGGCGGGCGAGGGCGGCGGCGATGGCTTCGGGGGCGGGGGTGAGGGTGATGTCGAAGTGGGCCTTGCCGCGCCAGAGGCGGCGGGCGAAGGAGTCGGCGTAGCGCTGGGCGGACTTTGGTTTGTGGTTCGAGACGGCGACGACGGCGCAGCCCATTTCGGCGATGTCGAGCCAGGGTTGGACGGGGAATATGGAGATGGCTTCGGCAAGGCCGGAGGCTTCTACGGCTTGGGCGGCGGTGATGAGCGAGTGCATCGGCCCGCGGTGAGTTTGGGAGTTTTCGGGAGGGATGATGAGGGGGAGTTTACGGTAGGCCATGGTGGGGCGGAGTTCGCCCGAGAGGGTGCGGAGGAGGAGGCGGGCGGCTTTTTGGCCGGTTTCGAACATGTCGATGTGGGGGTAAGTGTGGTAGCCGATGATGGCATCGGCGAGGGTGACCATGCGTTGGGTGAGGTTGGCGTGGAGGTCGAGGGTGAGGAAGATGGGCTTGGCGGGGCCGAGAATTTTGCGGGCAACTGCGAGGATGGCGCCTTCGACGTCGTCTTCGCCGACGGCGGTTTGGGCACCGTGCATGGCGAGGAGGAGGGCGTCGGGGTTGGCGGCGGCAATGTGGTGGGCGAAGTCGTTTTTTAGGCGGATGAAGTCGGGTTTGCGGAGACGGTTGGCGGTGATGGCCCAGGCGGCGCAGACGGGGGCGATTTCGACGTTGGCGACCGTGAGGATGTCGAGGAAGCCTCCCATTTCGGTGAGTTTGCCGGCGTGGCGGGCGAGGACGGCGGGGCCGAAGACGGGGTTGAAATCGTCGTAGGTGGTGGGGACGGGGGAGAAGTTGTTGCTTTCCTGGAGGATGGCGGCGATGGCGATTTTCATAGGGGAAGAGGCGGCATAGTTAGCGCTGGCGGAATGCTTCGTTTTGGACGATGAGCTCGACGAGATCGCGGAGGCCGTGGCCTTGCGCGGAGACTTTGGCGGCGATGGCTTCTACTTGTGGGCGGTCGGCGGCGTCGAACTTTCGTCCGCAGGCGTAGGTGAGAAGTTTTTGAGTGATGGTGCGGGTGAAGTCGGCCTTGCGCTGGAGGAGTGCTTGGCGGAGGCCGACGATGTCGGAGAATGTTTCGCCGGAGGGGAGAACGCCCGAAGCGTCGATGGGTTTGCCGCCGGGGTACTTCGTGCGCCAGCGACCGATGGGGTCGAAGTTTTCGAGGGCAAAGCCGGGGGGATCGATGGAGCGGTGGCAGGACATGCAAGCGGGGCTTTCGCGATGTTTGACGAGGAGGTCGCGGACGGTTTTGGCACCGCGGACGTCGGGGTCGAGAGCGGGGACGTCGTCGGGTGGGGGGGCGGGCGGGGTACCGAAGATGTTTTCGAGGGCCCAGACGCCGCGGGTGACGGGCGAGGTTTCGATGCCGTTGGCGGAGACGGTGAGGATGCCGCCGTGGCCGAGGAGGCCGGCGCGTCGGGGGTCGGTGAGCTCGACTTGGCGGAAGGCGTGGCCGCCGATGCTGGGGATGGCGTTGTCGATGCCGTAGAGGCGGGCCAGGGGTTTATTGACGAAGGTGTAGCGGGCTTCGAGGAAATCGTGGAGGCTTTTGTTGGCGTCGAGCAGGTGGCGCATAAGCATGCGCGACTCGGTCTTCATGGCGTTCTGGAGGTCGTCCCAGTAGTAGGCTCCGAAGGCGTCGCGATCAGGGGGCATATCGCCGAGGCTGCGAAGGTTGAGCCAGCTATCGAGGAAGCCTTCGACGAAGGCGTTTGATTTGGGGCTGGCGAGGAGGCGACGGGTTTCGGCTTTGAGAACAGCGTCGCGGAGGAGGGCTCCGGTGCTGGCTTGCTTGAGGAGGGCCTCGTCGGGGGGCGAGGACCAGAGGAAGTAGGAGAGGCGCGTGGCGAGGGCGTACGCGTTGGTTTCGCCGTTTGATATGTAGAGGAAATTGGGGGAGCAGAGGACGGCTTTGAGGGCGTCCTGGAGGGCGGTTTCGGCGGGGATGCCGGCGGCGCGGCGCTTGGTGGCGATGGCTTCGAGGCGGTTGATTTCTTCGAGGGTGGCCGGGCGGCGATAGGCTTTCGTTGCGAAGTTTGTAAGGATCTCGCGAGTGCGTTCGGGGGCGAAGGGGCGGTCGCCGTAGAGAACGCGTTGGCTGGGGGGGATGGCGGGCTGGTCGAGCGGACCGCGGATTTCGACTTGGTGAATGCGGATCTGGGGGATGGGCGCGAACTTCATCATGGCGATGCGGCCGAGGACGATGCCGGGGCCGACGTTGCGCTCGCCTTCGGGGAGGAACTGGGGGAAGCGACGGGCGTAGCTGCTGAAGACGTTGCGGACGTTGTTCATGCCGTTGGGGAAGATGAAGCGGGGTTGGTAGCCGGCGTCGAGGCGGACGCGGAAGGCGAGCCAGTGGGGGCCTCCGTCGGCGAGGTCGACGGGTTCGGCGAGGAGGGGTTGGAGGGGCTGTTCGTGTTGGAGGTAGCCGGCGCGGGCGTTGCCGGCTACGACGCCGAAGCGGAAGGGGGCTTCGGGGTCCATGCCGAAGAGCTTGGGGTCGTAGGGGTTCTTACGATGGAGGGCTTCGACTTGGACCTTTACCTCGTAGTAGCCGTCGACGGGGACACCTTCGGCGAAGGCGTGGAGGGGGGCGTAGGCCCCTTCGTAGTGCGGGGTGCGGGGGTGCTCGAAGAGCGACATGTACTGGGTTAGGTTGTTCTTTCTGCGGGCTCCGTCGAGTTCTTTTTGTTGTTCGAATTTATCTTTGAAGATCCAGGTTTTAGGGGGTGGCGGGGGCTGGGCGGGGAGGGCTTTGCGGATGACCGCATCGGCGGCGTCGAGGTACTGTTCGAGGAGATAGCCGGAGGTGATGAGGGTGTCGCCGATGTTGTCCATGTGGGCGTATTGTTGGTCGCGGGGGAAGCGGCTCGTGGGATCGAACTGATCCATGTTGAGGTTCAACAGGGTGCCAATGGTGTTGCGATATTCGCGGCGGTTCATGCGGCGGAGGGCGACCTTTGCCGGGGCTTGGCTGGCTACGGCGGTGAGGAAGGCCTGGCGTTCGGCGGGGGTTGGCTGAGGGGATTCCTTCGGGGGCATGGTGCTGGCTTCGACGCGGCGGGAGACGGCGAGGAGGTCGGCGGGAGTTAGGGGTCCGCGGTCGAAACGGCGGTTGGCCATTTGGGCTTTTTCGCCGTGGCAACTGGTGCAGTAGGAGTTCAGGAAGACGGTCGCCGGGTCGAGAGCGGCAGCGAGGAGGAGGACGAACGTCATGGCCTAGATCCCGCGCAGGGTGCCGGTGGAAAGGGCGAACTTCTTCTGTTCGACGCCGAAGCGCTGCAACATGGTGAGGAAGAGATTGGACAGGGGCTGGCGGTTGGGTCCGCTCGACGGGAAGGCTTGGTAGGTGCCGTGCTTGAAGCCGCCGCCGGCGAGGACCACGGGCAGGTTTACATTGGTGTGGGCGTTGCCGTTGCCCATGCCGCTGCCGAAGAGGACCATGGTGTGGTCGAGGAGCGAGCCATCGCCATCGTTGATCGACTTCATTTTGCCGATGAAACGGGCGAACTGCTCGGTTTGATAGCGTTCGAGCTTGATGAGTAGATCGATGCTTTCCTGGACTTGACCGTGATGGGAGAGGGAGTGGTATTCCTTGCGGACGCCGAGCACGGCGGCTTCGAAACCGCCGGCGATTTCGAGGGTGGCGATGCGGGTGGAGTCGGTTTGGAGGGCGAGGGCCATGAGGTCGTAGAGGACGGGGATATCGGTGACGAGGCCTCGGTTTTCGGGTTCTGGCATGGGGGCATCGGGCTTGGGTACGCCTGCCCACTTTTGCCGCTGGACGAGAACTTTTTCGACGTCGCGGACGGAGGAGAAATACTCGTCGAGTTTTTGCTGGTCTTGCGGGTCGAGGCGGTGCTTCAGGGAACGGGCGTCGCCGTTGACGGAATCGAGGATGGAGCCTTGCAGGGTGAGGCGGTCTTTCGTGCGCGCTTGTTCGGCGGGGCTTTCGTTGAGGAAGAGTTTACGGAAGAGTTCGCGGGGGCCCTGGATGGGGTTGACGCGGGTGCCGGCGCGGGTCCAGGACATCATGCAGCCGCCGTGGAGGCCTTCTTCGGAGCCGAGATTGAGACAGGGAAAGCGGGTGGCTCCGCCGACGGTTTCGGCCATGCGTTGGTCGAGGCTGATGTTGCCGTCGGGCATGCCTTTGGCGTCGACTTGGCGGACGCCGCTGAGGAAGGAGTGGACGGCGAAGTGGCCGCCTTTGACGCCGTGATCGAGGCCGGAGAAGACGGTGAGATCCTTGCGGTGTTGGGCGATGGGTTCGAGGAGATGAGGGGCGTTGTAGTCGGGGCCGGTGGCTTGGGGGAAGAACTGTTGGGAGTAGAAGCCGAAGGCGTTGCCGATGGCGACCATGCGCATAGGGCGGACCGTTTTTGCGTTGGCGCTGAGGGCGGAGAGGGCGAGGCCGGAGCCGAGGACGGTGGTGGGGAGGGAGTCGAAGAGTGGTAGGGCGAGGCGGAGTCCGGCGGCGCGGAGGAAGAAACGTCGTCCGGGGAGGTCGGGCCGGTTGGTGGGCATGATGGGATTCTATCAGCCCTACAATGGGGGCGTAGGGTTGCATATGGAGCATGGGATTGCGGTGGCGTGTAGTGTCGAGATCGAGGCCTCGTGCGGGGCGGTTTTCGATGTTATTCATGACTACGGGATTCGGCTGCGGTGGGATACGCTTTTGAGTAAGGCGTGCATTGTGGATGAGGGGGTGACGGTGGCTGGGGTGGGGGTGAAGACGCTGTGCGTGGGGCGGGCGATGTTTGGGGAGGTGGGGGTGGAGACTGTTTACGTGAGCTTTCAGCGGGGGCGGGTGGCGGCGGTTAAGATGACGCGGGGGCCTTGGTTTTTGGAGGATTTCGCGGCGAGTATGGTGCACGCTGGGATTCCATCCTCGGTGGGGGAGAGGAGCCGGGTGACTTACAGCTTGCGGATTGCGGCGCGGCCGAGGTGGCTGCGGTTTGTGATGAACCCGATTTTGCGAGTCGTTTTTCGGGTGGAGACGGGGCGGCGGCTGGCGGGGTTGAAGCGGTATGTGGAGAAGGGGTGATTGGGAGGGATCAAAAACCTACCGGCTTCGGGTACCAACGGACTTTGTGGCAAGCTACGATAGTGTCAGGAAGGTCCATCATGGCAACGCTAGATTGGTCGCAGTGCACCGCCGTAGAAAGTGTTCCCGGCAAGGTGAGCGGAGCGTGGGTTTTCAAGGGCACGCGGATGCCGGTGCAGACCGTGTTCCTGAACCTCGAAGCCGGAATGTCAACGAAAGAGATAACGGAAGAATTTGATGTGACGATGGACGAGATTGAGGCTGTGCTCCACTTTGCCAGCCAAAGCTTGGAGCGGCCGAGCCCAAAACCAGTCCATGAAAATCCTCTTCGATAACGGTACTCCGCGGTCGGTGTCCCGTTGTCTGGTTGGGCATGAGATCACCCGGACGCGTCAAATCGGTTGGCATGAACTGGAGAACGGCGAGTTGATCCAACGTGCCGAGGATGCTGGGTATGATCTTCTTCTAAGTACAGATAAGAACATCCGATATCAGCAAAACCTTTCGAATCGGAAGCTAGCATTGGTTGTGCTTTCCAGCCAGCAGTGGCCTGATGTTCAATTGCATCTTGATAAGATTGCCGCGGCGGTAATTGCTGCCCGACCGGGCAGTTATGTGGAAGTGGAGATTCCCAGACCACCGAAGGTGAAACCACCTCAATCCTAAATTCCGGCAAGGTCCGGTGCCGTCAATCCGGTTGCTGTCGTGCGAAAATTGGGCGGGCGACCGATGGTGCCGGTGGCAGCTACGCGTCGAGCCCCTTGATTCGCCCGCCGCCCTTTTCGACCGCTCGCCAAATCAAGCTGCGAATGTCGGTCATGAAGGCATTGCCAGTTGGATCGGCAGTTGCTCCGGGGATTGGTGCCGCGCGCTCGTAAATCCCTTCTACATCCCGGCTACGAATTCTAGCCGAACCTAGTCCCCGATGAGCATATGCTTTCCGCCAATCGATCGACGGACGGCGAACGATCCTTTCGGGTGCTAACTCGTCGACGAGGGCTGCCACTTGTCGGGTGATTGCATCAATGACAAGGGAGTGCATTTCTGGGGCTGCGCCTGAAGGCTCCCATCGGAGGGGAGTCTCAAGGAAGGGGCGAATCTGCTCAAGGAGCCGAGCTCGTAGGTCGGCGGCAGGTCTGAGGTCGGCGTATTCATCCCTTCCAAGTTCGCCTAGTCGTCGAGTCAGCGCCTTAACGCTTTGCCATGGCTCTTCTCGAACGCCGGATTTCGATGGTAAGCCCAGCCGCTTTCGCCAAGGTTCACGGAATTCCTGAACGCCTCTTTGAATGGCAAGTACCAGATTCGCATCGTCGTAAACCGGAGTCACGTAGGTTGGGATGGGAGGCTTCGCCAATATTTGAATGTGACCCAGGAGGGCCCTAAAAGCCTCGAGCGTCGAGCGCTCGGACTTGGTCCGCGCTTTGGGCTCCAGTTGCTTATGGAGGTGGGCGAAGAAAAGCGTTCGTTCAGGGACAACTTTCCGTAGACCGTTTTCGATGCTCCTTCCGAGGTCCTTTCCTAAAGCGCCGATCATGTTATCCAACGAAGCAAGGACGTGCTGCCGCCGGGCATTCTCATCCGGCAGATTATCTCCTTCTACTCCATCAAAGTGAGTAAACGCGATAATGAGCTTAGCTTGTTGACCGCTGGATGCGATACTCCTCAGTGCTGCTCCAGGGCCTCCAAGCATCGGCTGCTTAGCACTATCGACGAGGACGATTACATCGGCGACCTGATATCGCCTTGTCACTCTTGTCGAAAGGCTAGTTGCCGAGGTGGCGACGTGACCAAGCCCCTCTCCGTCGAGAAGTACTAGTTTTGGTGCCTCACCCGTTCCCCAATTAGGGACAAAGGGACCGCGAACCCTGATCCCGTCTACTAACGGTGTCAGGAGACGCCCGAACTGGTTGGCTTGATTACTTGAAAAGCGGTTGATCTCCCGGATGAAAGAGTCGCGATCGCTGACCGGGGCTGAGTACGTCCATGTGGACGGCCAGTCACGTTCGCGCTTGATCGTTCCAGTTTCCAGCGCATCGAAGCGGGTCTCGATATCGTCTAAGATCGAATCTATCAACTTCTGGAATTCATCATCAGCTCGAAGATGGTCCTCCATCAGTTCCTCGAATGCGTCTCTGTCCTCTTGGGATGCCGATTCGTAAG